>JAXJLD010000124.1:0-37195 GCA_036297385.1 Christensenellales bacterium
AAAGGGGAAGGCTAGAAAAAACGTAGTTTCAGAGCAGAACGCGAAGCGGTCTACGATTGAAACGTGTTTGATTTGAGTGAAAGGTTTTAGATGCAAAACAGTATAAAACAGCAAATGAAAAGGCGCTTCGGGTTTTGAAGCGCCTTTTGTCTTGCTCGGAAAATCAGTTGCGGCCAAATTTGCGGTTCAGCCACGGGAAGGTCATCGGCCAGATACATCCGGCAAACGACACGGTGAGAAAGTAGCGCAGGCCATCGGCGGCATAATGACCGCCCAGCAGCGCACGAAGCGGCGCTTTCAATCCTGCTTTGATGCCCAGCAGAAGTGTGAGCCCGAGCAGCAGCTTGATGACCTGTACACGAAGCGTCGCATCGGTATCAAAGTGGATAAAGCGGCGATCCATCTCCCATGTCAGCCATACGCCCAGCACACTGCCAAGCATGGTGTAGGCGTTCTTTGTGCCGTGCGCAAGGTTTGCCATGTCCACATCGGCAGGGAATGGGTAGAAGTGGACAAACGCCAGATAGCCGACAGCCAGCGCGGTCATACCCCCAAAGAGCAAACGCATACAGCGCGGCTTTTCGCAGCCGTTGTGAACGAGCGGATACAGCGCAAAAACCAGCGCCAGCGCAATGCAGGCTGATACACCGACATCCCACGGGGTGTGTACGCCCAGATACATACGCGACAGAGGAACGAGCACGCACAGCGCGATACACAGGAGCCGCACCCCCGGCCGCTTTGTCCATCGCGCGATTGCGCCGTATACGCCGATGCTGGCCTGCGTATGGCCGCTGGGGAAGGAGTAGCCGGTCGCTCCAGCGCGGGCGCTTTCTACGATGCTGAAGGATGGATCGAGAATCCAAGGGCGAGGGACGCGGAAGAGCAGCTTGAGCCATTGATTGAAAATCGTGCCCAGCAGGCCGACGCCCAGCAGATAGTATCCTTCCTTTTTATTGACGCACCAGAAAAGCAGCAGTCCAAAGACGATGAAAAGCGTCTCCTCACCAAATTGCGTGATCAGGGAGAAGAAGCCGTCCAAGAGCGGCTCGCGAATGCTTTCCAGATAATAAAGCAACGACATGGCATGACTCCTTTGACAGTAAGTTGGCTTGCCGTATTATGATAGCATATCCGCAAATAAATTGTCAATTATGCAAAGAATTCGCTTGACATTCTTGTGTGTATGCGCGTACAATGTGGGTAGAACATTGGGATATTCTCATGAATCGACCGGAGAGTATTCCGCATATCAAAAAAGGAGGAGCTTTATCATGAAGAAGTTTCTTGCGTTGGTCGTGGCTCTTGTGATGCTGACGACTGCTTCGGCAGCGTTGGCTGGCGGCAGCTTGGTCGTCTATTCCCCGCACGATGCGGACCCGCTCAACGCGGGCGTGACGATGTTCCAGAAGGCATATCCTGATATCGACGTTCAGGTGATTGCCGCGGGTACGGGCGAGCTTTGTCAGCGTATTGTCGCTGAGGGCGAGAACCCGCAGGGCGATGTGCTCTGGGGCGGCGGCGCGGATACGCTGGCGGGCTATGTGGACTACTTTGATCCGTATGTCTGCGCGAATGACGATGTGATCGGCGATGCCTACAAGGATGCGGATGATATGTGGATTGGCGAATCTCCGCTGCCGATGGTCTTTATCTACAATAAGAACCTCATCAAGGAAGAGGACGTCCCCAAGACGTGGGATGACCTGTGCAATGAGGCGCTCAAGGGCAAGATCGCGTATGCTTCTCCGGCGAAGTCCGGCTCTGCATACACCCAGCTTTGCACCATGCTCTTCTCTAAGGATACCATCGACGAGGGCTGGGATCTGGTCTTTAACTTCATCAAGAACCTCGACGGCAAGGTGCAGGATTCCTCCGGCAACTGCCATAAGCTCGTGGCTTCCGGCGAATACGCCGTGGGCGTGACCATTGAGAAGTCGGCTGTGCTGTACAATGATAACCCGGACGTGGGCTATGTATACCCGAAGAAGAACTCCGCGGTGCCGGATGGCGTGGCGCTCATCAAGAACTGCCCGAACCCGGAAAATGCGAAGCTGTTCATCGACTTTGTCACTGGTCTGGAGTGCCAGACTGCGCAGAACGCTGACTGGGCGCGCCGCCCGGTTCGCAGCGACCTGACGCCGGTGGGTCTGGTTGGGCTGGACGAGCTGGATCTGGGCAACTACGACTTTGCGTTCGCCGCCAAGAATAAGGCGGAGGTCGTGGAGAAGTGGAACGACCTGACGATCGAAGCCGAGGAGTAATCGGTTTTGCAACTGATGGGGGACACTCGGTGTCCCCCTTTTTGCTTCATTGACGAGCGGGAACACGCGAGGCCGGTGAAGCAAAGGGCTTGATTTCGGCGGCACGACCGCCCTGTACAGAGAGGTACAACCATGAGCAATGAAGTCATCATTCAAAATGCCGTCAAACGTTACGGCGATTTTACCGCGCTGCACGGCGTTTCCCTGGATGTGAAGAAGGGTGAGTTTTTTACGCTGCTGGGGCCGTCTGGCTGTGGCAAGACAACGCTTCTGCGCATGATCGCCGGATTTAACTCCATTGAGGGCGGCGATTTCTATTTCGGTGAAACCCGCATCAACGATGTGCCTGCGCACAAGCGTGATATTGGCATGGTGTTTCAGAATTACGCCATCTTTCCGCACCTGACGGTGGAGGAGAACGTGGCTTACGGCCTCAAGGCACGCAAGGTGGGCAAGGAGGAAATCAATCGTCGCGTCAAGGAGGCGCTGGAGCTGGTGCAGATTGCGCCGCTCGCCTCACGCAAGCCCAGCGAGCTTTCCGGCGGACAGCAGCAGCGTGTGGCGCTGGCGCGCGCGTTTGTCATCGAGCCGAGCGTGCTGCTGATGGATGAGCCGCTGTCCAATCTGGATGCGAAGCTGCGCGTGCAGATGCGCTCCATCATCAAGAAGCTCCAGCGTCGTCTGGGCATCACCACCATTTATGTCACGCACGATCAGCAGGAGGCGCTGGCCATTTCCGATCGCATCGCCGTCATGAATCAGGGACGGGTCATGCAAGTCGGCACGCCGAGCGAGATCTATGCCAAGCCGCAGAATCCGTTTGTTGCAGGCTTCATCGGCGTGAGCAATTTCCTCAACTGTGAGGTTACGGCGTGCAAGGCGGGCATGGCAAAGGTGTCCATCAAGGGTGAGCTGGATATCGAGGTGCCGGTCAAGGTCAACTATATCGGCAAGGCTTGCCTGTCTGCACGTCCGGAGCAGCTTTTCTTCTCGGAAAAGGGTATGCCGGGCAAGGTGCTGTTCTCCACATTCCTCGGCGATTTTATCGAGTATGAGGTGGAGCTGGATGATGGGCAGATGCTCGTCATCAACGAGTACACCAAGGACACCAACAAGGTACATGAGGTGGGTGAGAAGGTCTTTATCCACTTCGATGCGACGCGCATCAGCCTCTACAATGAGGCCGAGGAGGTGCTTTCCAAGTGACGGATCGCCCACGCCGGAAGATCAAGTTAGACTTCTGGTTTTTTGTCAAGGCGGGCGTGATCCTCGCGCTGTGCCTGTTTATCGTTTACCCGTTCTATACCATTCTGACCAAGAGCATCTTCTCCAATAAGGTGGAAGGCGCGACGCTGTATAATTTCCAGCGCTTCTTTACCAAGAAGTATTACTATCGCACGCTGCTGCGCTCGCTGGTCATCTGCTCGTTCACCACGCTCTTTGCCTGCGTGATCGGCGTATTCATCGCCTATGTGATGACGCGCTACAATGTGGCGGGGAAGAACATCCTTCATGTATTCATCATCCTTTCGCTGATGAGCCCGCCGTTTATCGGCGCGTATTCATGGATTGTGCTGCTGGGACGCAATGGCTTGATCACGCAGGCGCTCATGGCCTTGGGACTGCCTGCGCCCACCATATACGGGCGCGACGGCATCATTTTCGTGTTTACGCTGCATCTGTTCCCGTATGTGTACCTGTACACATCGGGCGCAATGAACAGCATCGACTCCTCGCTGGAGGAGGCGGCGGAGAATCTGGGCATGAATAAGATGCGCCGCATTCTCACGGTCACGCTGCCGGTCGTGCTTCCGTCGATTCTGGCGGGCTGCATCATGGTGTTCATGACCTGTCTGGCGGACTTCGGCACGCCGATGCTGCTGGGCGAAGGCTACACCGTGCTCCCCGTACTCGTATACAATGAGTATATGTCCGAAAGCGCGACTGACCCGTACATGGCTTCGGCGCTCTCGGTCATCATCGTTGCCTGCTCCATGGTGATGCTGGCGCTGCAAAAGCTGGTGGTGGAGAAGAAGAATTACACCATGAGCACGCTGCGTCCGCCGCAGGAGACCAAACTGCACGGCATAAAGCGCTTCATCGTCTCTTTTCCGGTGTATCTGGTCATCTTCCTCGCGCTGCTGCCGCAGCTCGTGGTGGTGTGCCAGTCGTTCGTGGAGCGCAGCTTCTCGGGTGTGGTGCTGGGCATCAACCTGAACAACTATCGCGCCATTCTCAAGCGGCTGGGGCAGAACATCTTCAATACCTATGCGTTCTCGCTGGTGGCGATTGTGTTCATCGTCATCTTGGGCATCCTGATCTCCTATGTGCTGGTGCGCAAGAAGGGCAAGGCCGCGAATGTGATTGACACGCTCATCATGTTCCCGTATGTCATTCCCGGTTCCGTGCTGGGCATCGGCCTGATCGTCGCGTTCAACCGCAAGCCGCTGATTCTGGTCGGCACCGCGTCGATCATGATTATTTCCTATATTGTGCGCAAGCTGCCCTATACGGTGCGCTCCGGCAGCGCGTTCCTCTATCAGATGGACCCGTCCGTGGAAGAGGCGTCGATCAACTTGGGTGTATCCCCGATGAAGACATTCTTCACCATGACCTCGCGCATGATGCTTCCGGGCATCATGTCCGGCGCGGTGCTGAGCTGGATCACCTGTATCAACGAGCTATCCAGTTCCATCATGCTCTATTCGGGCAAGACGTCCACGATTGCCGTAGCCATCTATCAGGAGGTTGTGCGCATGAGCGACGGCACCGCCGCTGCGCTGGCCACCATCCTCTCTGTGACGACGGTGATCTCCATGCTGATCGTATTCCGGGCAACCAAGGGAAAAGTCAAAATCGTTTAACCGCGAACATGAAATGGCAAAGCCTCTCCGCAGCAGGAGAGGCTTTTTGATATGCTGTGTATTATCCGAGCTTGCGATAGCCCAGCTTTGCGCCGCAGCTTTCACGAACGATCAGGGAGGCTTCGCGCATCATGGAGAAGGACTGTGTGCGGTTGCCCTCGCGCGCGATAAGCAGCTCGCGCACAGCGCTCTGCGTCATTTCTTCAGGGTGAAGATCCACGGTGGTCAGCGGGGGATCGGTATAGGGGCAGAAAAACTGATTGTCGCAGCCGATGAGCGCGATGTCCTCCGGAACGCGCAGCCCCATCTGCTTGAACTGTTTGAGTGCGCCAAGCGCCATCTGATCGTTGAAGGCAATCATCGCGGTCGGCCAACGCCTGCGTTCGAGCTGAGAGAGCATGCGCAGTACGGCACGTTCGCCGCTCTCTGCATCATAGCCCGCATCGACGTGATAAGCCGGATCATCCGGGAGATTGAGCGTGCGCAGCTCCTCCAGAAAGTTCTCGCCGCGCTTGCTCGTGTCCTTGAGCTGCATGGAGCCGCCGATGAACGCTATTCGCCGGTGGCCGAGCGCGTGCAGGTGGCGGACAGGAAGGCGGGAGCATCCGACCAGATCGCTGTGGATACAGATGCAGTCCATGTTGACTGTGGGCGGGCAGATGGTGGCGACGGGCATGTAGTGCTTGAGGCGCTCCAGCGCTTCGGAGAGGCCAGAGCGTGCCGTTGACCAGATGCCGCCGGCAAAGATCACGCCGTCCAGCCGCCGCCGGATCAACTCGTCCACCAGCTTTCGGTGGATGGGCTGGTTGTCCGGGGTTTGAAAGAGCCACGCATAGTAGCCGTGCGCCTCTGCTTCACTGTATGCGGCATTGCAAATGCGCGTGAAATACGGGTTGACGACGGCGGGCATGACCAGACCGATGGTGCGCGTTTGATTATGATCCAAGTGCTGGGCAGAGGCGCTTGGGGTATAGGCGTGGGCGTTGATGACGCGCTGCACCTTCTCCCGCGTTGTATCGCGAACATTGCTGTCGCCGCGCACCACGCGCGTGACGGTTGCTGTGGATACGCCCGCCTCACGGGCGATATCGTAAATGGTTGCTTTCTTGGTCATGCGGTTCTCCTTTGCCGCGCGATGTGCGCTTTTCATAAGCACATTATACATCGAGAGACGGAAATGAGCAAGCATAATATGTTATCGGTAACATTTATAAAGCGGAGAAAGAATAGTGAAAGAATTCACAGAAAGAATAAAGAAAATATGCACAAGGGCTTGACGGGAATTAGTGGCGAGGTGTATAATGACATCAATAAAAAGGCACGAGTATGTATCTGGTCGCATTGACAAAACGGCATGGTCAAGATGTTATCGGTAACATAATTCGGTGCTGAACATCAAAGGGAGGAACACTTCATGAAGAAACTGCTGGCTGTGCTTCTGGCTATGCTGATGGTCGCCGTGATGGCGCCTGCCATGGCCGAGACGACGCTCAAGGTTGCGGGCTGGGACATCAGCACCACGCCGTACTATGCGGCGATCAAGGCTGCCTTTGAGGCGGAGAATCCTGATGTGACGATTGAGTGGGTCGATCTTGCATCTCAGGATTACAACATCAAGGCGAGCACCATGCTCTCCGGCGGCGACACCACCGACCTGTACTGCGTCAAGGAGCTTTCCGACATGCAGAACTGGGCAAAGGAAGGCCTCATCGTGCCGATGAACGACCGCATCGAGGCTGAAGGCTATGACATGACCAAGTATGCCGGCATGGATGCCTGCTACGTCAGCATGGCCGATGGCAAGCAGTACGCGCTGCCGTTCCGCGCGGACTACTGGGTCATGTTCTACAACAAGGATCTGTTCGACAAGGCCGGCGTTGCGTATCCGACCAACGACTGGACTTGGGATGAGTATGCCGCCATCGCCCGCGAGGTTGCACAGAAGACCGGCGCGTATGGCACGCACTACCACACCTGGCTGTCTGCCGTGGCGAACTGGTCTGTCTGCGATGGCGTGAACACGCTGGCCGACGGTGACTACGACGATCTCGCGTATTTCTACGAGATGTGCCAGGCGCTGGAAGATGAAGGCGTCTGCATGACCTACGATGAGCTGAAGGCTTCCGGTATGCATTACTCTGGCGCGTTCGCGCAGGGCAATGTTGCCATGATGCCGATGGGCTACTGGTATGTTTCTACGCTGATCGGCTACATCAAGGACGGCACCGCCTCTATGAACTGGGGCATCGCCGCCGTTCCGCATCAGGAGGGCGTGGCTGCCGGCTCTTCCTTCGGTTCCCCGACCGGTATCGCCATCAGCGCCGCGAGCCAGAATCAGGATGCCGCGTGGAAGTTCGCTTCCTGGATGTGCTCTGAGGCGGGCGCCAAGGCGATCGCCGAGACCGGCACCCGTCCGGCGTATGTGAGCGAGGCCGTCGCTGCGGTGATGGCTGCTGCGGACGGCTTCCCGACCGATGAAACCAGCGCTGCCGCGCTGCTGCCGACCGCCATTGCGCTGGAGTGGCCGATTGGAGAGGGCGTGAACGAGATTAAGACCATCGTAAACGAGGAGCACACCCTCATCATGACCCGTGAGGTCGAGATCAACGAAGGCATCGCTTCCATGGAAGAGCGCGCTGCCGAGTACCTCAAGTAAGCAAACGCTTCAAGGGGAGGGCGCCGGGCGCCTTCCCCTTTTTGAAAGCGATGCATCAGGGATGCGCGAAGCGCCGCCCCTGCGGAAATGCATGAATGTATGCGCAGGGACAGCGCTTGGCTGCATCAGGCGCAATCAATGGGATATGGATGGAAAGGAAGTGGACCAGATGACAAGCACGCAGGCGAAGAGCCGCCGGAAGATGAGCGCGCTGGAAAAGCGCAATACGCTGATTGCGTACTCCTTCCTCGCGCCGAACTTCATCGGCTTTGTGGTCTTTACGCTGATTCCTGTCATTTTTTCGTTCGCGCTGGCCTTTATGGATTGGGGCGGCGGAGCCAATATCAAGTTTGTCGGCCTCGAGAATTTCCGCTTGATTTTTAAGGATTTCTCCTTCACCAAGAGCAATCTGGGCATCGCGCTCAAGAACACGGTCTTTTACACCCTGATGACCGTGCCGATGACGCTGCTGTGCTCGCTGGGCTTGGCGCTGATCCTCAATAAGGCGGTCAAGGGCGCAAAGTTCTTCCGTGCGGTATTCTTCTTCCCGTATGTCGCCTCGCTGGTGGCGATCTGCGTGTGCTGGAACTTCCTGCTCATGAAGAATGGCCCGGTCAATCAGATTCTCAACGCGCTGGGCTTTCATATGACCAAGAGCTGGACTTCCAGCCGCGATCTGGCGATCTGGGCAATCATCATCGTCTCGGTCTGGCGCAACGCAGGCTACTACATGGTCATGTATCTGGCGGGCCTTCAGGGCGTGCCGGGCGAGCTGTATGAGGCGGCGACCATCGACGGTGCGACGCCGTGGCAGAAGTTTACGAACGTCACCCTGCCGATGCTCACGCCGACCACGTTCTTCAATTCCATCATGATGGTGATTTCCTGCTTCAAGATTTACGATGTCGTCGCCATCATGACGCAGGGTGGCCCGGGACGTTCTACCAAGATGCTGGTCACCTACATCTTTGAGCTGAGCTTTGGCGGCGAGGGCATTGCGACCTCTGCGCAGTACGGCGTGGCGAGCGCGGTCTCCATGGTGCTGCTGGTCATCGTTCTGGTCATCACGTTTGTGCAGTTCCGCGGCGAGAAGAAGTGGGTCAATTACATGTAAGGGAGGTGCGATCCATGACCGCTAAAAAGCATTATTCCAACTGGAGCGCGGGACAAATCGCGCTTTCCGTCCTCAAGTATGCGCTGCTGATTGCGCTGGCCGTTATCGCGCTGGTGCCGTTTGTGTGGATGCTCTCCTCGTCGTTCAAGACGAGCATCGACGTGTTCTCCGTGCCGATGAAGTGGATTCCCACGGAATTCCACTGGGACAACTACCTCAAGATCTGGGAGCGCGTGCCGCTGCTGACGTATTTCAAGAACACGGCTGTGGTGGCTATCATCGTCACCTTCATGCAGATTCTCACGTCCTCCTTTGCGGCCTATGCGTTTGCAAAGATGCAGTTCCGGGGACGCGATCTGCTGTTCATGTGCTACATCGGCACCATTGCGGTGCCGTGGCAGGTGTACATGGTGCCGCAGTTCATCATGATGCGCTCTGTGGGTCTGTATGACACGATTTGGGCGCTGGTGGTTCTGCAGAGCTTCACGGCCTTCGGCGTGTTCCTGATGCGCCAGTTCTATCTGGGCATCCCGAACGACCTGAGCGAAGCCGCCCGTATCGACGGCCTGTCCGAGTACGGCATCTGGGCGCGCATCATCCTGCCGCTGGCGAAGCCCGCGGTGGCGACGCTGTGCATCTTCACCTTTGTCAATACGTGGAATGACTACATGGGCCCGATGATCTACCTGACCTCCGATCTGAACAAGACGATTCAGGTCGGCCTGCGCCGCTTCATTCAGGCGTATTCTGCCGACTATAACCTCATCATGGCGGCTTCGCTGTGCTCGTTGGTTCCCGTCGGCGTGGTGTTCCTGTTCCTGCAGCGGTATTTCATCGAGGGCATTGCCACAACGGGCATGAAGGGCTGATATGTTTTCAGAATATCTGGATCGTCACGCGCTGCCGCTTGTCCCGCGGGAGGGATATCATCCCTTCCCGCGACGGCAGGAGCGTGAAAAATGGACATCACTAAGCCAAGAGGGGCGCGAGGCGCTGCTTGCCTGGGGCGAGGAGGCCAAAGCGGGCTATCCGATGCTGACGGCAACGCAGTTCCTCGCGTTTTCCCGTTCCGGCAGCCGCGCGGTCTACGAAACGCCGTACTTTGAGCGCAGACGGAAGCTCATTGGTGCGGTGCTGGCGGAGTGCGTTGCGGATGACGGCGGCTATCTGGATGCGGTCATCGACGGCATCTGGTGTATCTGTGAGGAGACGTCATGGGTGATCTCGGCGCATAACGGCAGCGATCATCCCGGCGCGAAGCCCATGAACAAACGCCCTCTGCCGGATGTGGGCAATCCGTACATCGATCTGTTTGCCGCGCAGACTGCGGCGACATTGGCCGATACGCTGTACCTGCTCGGGGATAAACTCGATGCGGTCAGCCCGCTGATCGTCCGGCGCGTGCATACGGAGCTGGAACGTCGGATTCTGCATCCGTTTGCTGCGCATGATGATTTCTGGTGGATGGGTATGATCCGGCATGACGTGTGCAACTGGACGCCGTGGATTCTCTCCAACGTGATCGAGGTTACGCTTTTGACCGTGGAGGATTCCATCCGCAGGAGCGAGCTGGTCGAGCGCGCATTGCGTATGCTGGACAGCTACCTCGCGGTGATGCCGGAGGATGGAGGCTGCGATGAGGGTGCGGGCTATTTCAATATGGCTGGCGCATCGCTGCTGGACTGCCTGGAGAGTGTTTACCGGGCGACAGAGGGCAGGGTCAGCTTTTACAATGAGCCGCACATCCGCGCTATTGCTGCATTCCCGCTGAAAGCGCATATCGCTGGTGCGTATTTTCTGAATTTTGCGGACTGTGACGCGATGCCCCAGATGGATGGCGAACGGATCTACAGCTTTGGTGTGCGCACGGAAAATGCAGCGCTGGCCGATCTGGGCGCGTGGCTGCATCAACGCAATATGCAAGAAAACCCTTCCGCGCGTCCGTTGGATACGCCGCAGATGCACCGCACGCTGCTCAAGCTCTTTTCGGAGATCCCGGCGTGTGCGTCTGCGCCGCGGCACGCACCGTTTGAGGCGCTGCCGGATCTTCAGGTGTTTGCATGGCGAAGAGCCGGGCTCTTCGCTGCGATCAAGGGCGGACACAACGGCGAGAATCACAACCACAACGACGTCGGCAGTCTGATTGTCTATGCGGACGGCGAGCCGCAAATCATTGATATGGGCAACCGGACGTACACGGCGCTCACCTTTGGCCCGGAGCGGTATACGCTGGACAACACGCGCAGTCGAAATCACAATGTTCCGCTGATCGGCGAAGCGGAGCAGCAAGCCGGGCGTGCGTTTGGCGCACGGGATGTACAGGCGGATGTAAACGGCGTACGCATGGAGCTGGCCGGGGCGTATCCGCCGGAGGCGGGCGTGCGTTCGCTCGTTCGGGAACTGTACATCACAGAGCGAGGGCTGTGCCTGACGGACACGGCGGTGCTCTCGTCACCGCAGCCGATCACATGGGTGTTCATGCTGCGGGAGAGGCCGGAGCTGGGCGTGGGCGAGGTGCGCTTTGGTCGGCTTTGGCTCACGTTTGATGCTGCGCTGACAGCGCAGGCGGAGGAGATCCCGGTGAGCGATCCTCGGATGGCGCGCAATTTCCCGGGCAGCCTCTGGCGGCTGACGCTCCGGGCAGATGCAGCCACACAATTTAAACAGGCATTTTATGTCACAAGGAGCTGATACAATGGGTAACTCTGTGAAGAATAATCCCCTGCGCATGCGCAAGGATGTGGAGCGAGCGGCGGTTGAGCTGATCGAGCCGCTTCTGCCGCTGCTCAGCGAGGGCAAGGCAAGGCTGAATTTGGGCGATACCGGCGCGGTCTATCCGACGGAAATTGCGGAGATGGAGGCGTTTGCCCGCCCGCTTTGGGCGATTGTGCCGATGCTCGCTGGCGGCTGCGAGAGCGTGGAGCCGATCTGGAAGGCATGGAAGCAGGGCATCATCAACGGCGTAAACCCCGAACATCCGGAGTATTGGGGCGAGGTCGAGGATTACGATCAGCGTCTGGTGGAGATGGCTGTGTTTGGCATGGGTATGGCGCTTGCGCCGCAGCGCTTCTTCTTTGAACTGCCGGAGCAGGCGCAGAAGAACCTGTATGTCTGGCTCGACCAGATCAACCACCACGATATGCCCAAGAACAACTGGACGTTCTTCCGCGTGCTGGTGAACATGGGTTTCCATGTCTGCGGTCTGCCGGTTGACCGGGAGCGCATGGAGAAGGATTTCGCCATGATTGAGGAGCACTACGAGGGCGACGGCTGGTACTTCGATTACTTCAACCAGCGTGAGTATTACACCATGTGGGCGTTCCACTTCTATGGTCTGGTGTATGCGAAGGTGATGGGTGAGTGCGATCCGGAGCGCAGCGCGGAGTACATTCGCCGCGGCAAGCTGATGGCACCGGATTTCGCCTGCTGGTTTGATGATTCCTGCGAGGCGCTTCCGTATGGTCGCAGCCTCACCTATCGCTTTGCGCAGGGCGCGTTTTATGCAGCGCAGGCGCTGGCAGAGGCCGAGTGCGAGCGCGTGCCGTACGGTGTGATGAAGCATCTGCTGCTGGGCAATATGCGCAAGTGGTTTGCCAAGCCGATCTTTACGCGCGACGGCGTGCTGACCATCGGCTATGCCTATCCAAATCTGCTGATGGCGGAGGGATATAATGCGCCCGGCTCGCCGTACTGGGCGATGAAGGCGTTTGCCGTTCTGGCACTGCCGGAGACGCATCCGTTCTGGCAGGCGGAGGAAATGCCGTTTGCGGATGCGCCGGCGCTGACGAGGCAGAAGCATATGCGTATGCTGATTGCCCGCAGCGAGGATGGCAGCCATGTGATGGCCTACCCGGCTGGCAACCGTGCGCACGAACACAGTCATGACGAGGCGAAGTACGAAAAGCTGGTATATTCTACGCAGTTCGGCTTCTCTGTCTGCAAAGCGCAGAAGCTGCTCAAGGACGGCGCGTATGATAATATGCTCGCGCTCTCCGAGGATGGTGATACCTATCACCCGCGCTACGGATGCGAGGATTATGAGGTGACGGAGACGAGCGTGATCTCCGTCTGGAAGCCGTTTGCCGGCGTCACGGTCAAAACGACGATTACGCCGATGGGTGAATGGCACATCCGTGAGCATGAGATCACCACCGACCGCACGCTGTATGCGGCAGAGGGCGGTTTTGCCATCGCGCGCGGCAAAAATGGCGAGGTGCAGATGGTGGAATCGGCAGACTGCACGGCGGTCATCGCGCCGTGGGGCGTGAGCGGCGTGCGTGGTCTTTCGGGCTATACCGGCGGCACGGTGGTCATGCCGGAGCCCAATACCAACCTGATGACGCCGCGCACCCTGCTGCCTACGCTGACGGTCAAACTGGAGCCGGGTACGCATAGGCTGCGCTGCGCTGTGCTGGGCACCGTGACCGGCGGTGCTGAACTGCTTGAAAATCCCCCGATGGAGGTGTAATCACGATGGAAAAATGGATTGAATCTGCGTTTGAGCGCACGTGCGCCAAGTTTGTGCGCGGCGCAAAGCTGGCGGCAGCGCAGGGCATCATCCCCTATAAGAGTGAGGGAGACCACTATGTTGCGTCGCCGTTTGATGGCAACAGCTGGTGGACGGGCGGCTTCTGGCCGGCCATCATGTGGCAGCTTTACAAGGCGACGGGCAACGCGGTCTATATGGATGAGGCAGTGCGCACCGAAGCGCTGCTCACTGAGGAATTCCGAAGCTTTGACCTGCTCAATCATGACGTGGGCTTCATGTACCTGCTCTCCTGCGGCGCACATCACAAGCTGACTGGCGATGCGCAGGCGCTCACGGATACGCTGCACGCGGCGACGATTCTGGCTGGCCGCTTCAATCCCGAGGGCTTCATTCGCGCGTGGCCGAATCCCGACCGCGCGGGCTATGCCATCATTGACTGCATGATGAATCTCTCTCTGCTGTACTGGGCCAGCGAAAAGACGGGCGATCCGCGCTTTGGCAAGATTGCACGCATCCACGCCGATACGACCATGCGCGAGTTCCTGCGCGAGGACGGAAGCTCCTGCCACATCTGCATCTTCGATCCGCAGACCGGCAAGGTTGTAGCGCGTCCGGCGGGACAGGGCTACTGCGAGGGATCGAGCTGGAGCCGCGGTCAGGCGTGGGCACTGTATGGCTTTACGCTCAGCGCCATCAACACGGGCGAGGAGAAGTATCTGAATACCGCGCGCCGCTGCGCAAAGTATTTCATCAGCCATATTCGCGAGGATGGCCTGACGGACAGCGATTTCTGTCAGCCAAAGGACGAAGAGCGCATCGACAACATTGCGGGTGCGTGCGCAGCCTGCGGTCTGCTGGAGCTGGCGAAGCTGACCGAGGGTGAGGAAAGCGAAATGTATCGCGCGGCGGCGATGAAGCTCCTGCGTGCGCTCAACGACCTGTGCGCCGACTGGAGCGAAGAGGCACCGGGCATCCTGCAAAAGTGTACCGCTTCGTACCACGATGACGGTGCGGGCCGCCATGTGAACATCCTGTATGGTGATTATTTCTTCGTGGAAGCGCTGTGCAAGCTGCGCGGCACGGACGCAAAGCTCTGGTGGGCAAAGGAGTGAGAAGCCGTGTACAGCATCAGCGTAATCAGGGATGGGCAGGTTCTTGCCTGCGCACAGGGCAATCAAGAGGCTTCGCTGCTCTATCGCGGCGAGTATCAGGAGGGCGACTGCATCGCCTTTGAATCGGACAGCCGCAGCGTTGTCGTGCAGGTGGATCAGCAGGTGATGCCCGCGCGGGTGTTCCTGCCGGACGGCACATTTTTCTATCGGATTCCGCTTTCAGGCGACAATCTAGCGGTGTATCCGCCGCAGGCGTTTGCCGGAGACCTGCACCTGATGAGCATATGTCCGGACGAACGCAACGATTACCGCAATCTGGCGTGCAATCCTGCTGACCAGCGCGGCGATGTGACGGCGTATCCGCACGCCAAGGCCAATGTGGAGACACGCAATGAGAGCGTGTTTGCCGTACGAAACACCATCGATGGTGTGCATATCGCCAATGGTCACGGCGTGTGGCCGTATGGAAGCTGGGGAATCGGTGCGCGTACCGATGCGGAGATGACGCTTGAGTTTGGACGCATGGTGGAGATTGATAGGATTGCGCTGTACCTGCGTGCGGATTTTCCGCATGATGCATGGTGGACATCTGCGACTGTGACGCTTGACGATGGTTTTTCGCTCGCTTTCCCGCTGGAAGGCCGAGATGGGGCGCAGACCGTCGAGCTGGGCAGGCCGCACCGCGTGCGCAGTCTGAAGCTGCATCGGCTTGTCAAGTGCGATATGCCGTCGGCATTCCCGGCACTTCGGCAGATTGAGGTGTACGGAAGGGACTGCAAGGACTGAACGAGAGTTTGTTTTGTAAAACCATCTATCAATAGGGCGACGGCCGCGTGAGCGGCCGCCGCCCTGTTTGCTGCGTGCATAGTTTTTGGTCTGCCGGGCAGGCTATGGGTAAACGCAAGGGGTGGGATGGCAGTGAGCAGAAGGATAGGTGCGCGGACAGTCTGCTTTAAGAATAAGCCGGGCGTATTGGCTTGGGCGAGTGCGGCGGGAAAAAAGGAAGGTGAAGGGCCATACGGCGCACAGTTTGATGAAATCTTCGATGATGAATGGGCTGGGGCAAACTCGTTTGAGGCGGCGGAACGCAGTATGCTGGAGAATGTGGTGAAGCGCTGCGTGCTTCGCTCGGGCTGTGAGACCGGTGATGTGCAAATGCTGTTGGCTGGTGATCTGCTCAATCAGATTATCTCCGCGGGCTTTGCCGCACGCAGCCTCGGCATCCCATTTTACGGCCTGTACGGCGCGTGCTCAACGATGTCCGAATCGCTGTCTATCGGCAGTATGCTGACGGACGGCGGCTTTGCCGATCGTCTGATCTGCGCGACGTGCAGCCATTTTTGCACGGCGGAACGCCAGTACCGCGGCCCGCTGGAGCTGGGCGGTCAGCGCACGCCGACGGCGCAGTGGACGGTGACGGGTGCTGGGGCTGTGATGCTTGGCGGTGGAGCGGCAGCCCGGCAGGCAAGGATTGTGGCAACGCACGCGGTCTGTGGACGTGTGCTGGATTTGGGGGTAACGGACGCGAACAATATGGGCGCAGCTATGGCTCCTGCTGCGGCAGATACGCTTCAAGCGCTGCTCACCGATTTGCATCAGGGCTTTGCCGATTTTGATTTGGTTGTCACGGGTGATCTGGGAAAACTGGGACGCGATTTGCTCATCGAGCTGCTGGTGCAGCGTGGCGTGCGCGTTCGGGAGGAAAGCCTCTTGGACTGCGGCTGCGAAATCTTTGCCCCGGAACAGGATGCGCATTGCGGTGGCAGTGGATGCGGCTGTTCAGCCAGTATGCTCTGCGCACATATTTTGCCGGAGTTGGCGGCAGGACGGATGCGGCGTGTGTGTTTTATGGCGACGGGTGCGCTGCTCAGCCCGACCTCGTCCATGCAGGGAGAGAGCATACCGGGCGTCGCGCACGCCATTGTGATGGAGCACAGGGAGGCGTGAGCATGGATATCGGAAGCATATTGCTGATGGATCTCAAGGCGTTTATGGTGGGCGGGCTGCTGTGTGCCATTGGCCAACTTTTGTTGATGAAAACACGGCTGACCAGCGCACGGATTCTTGTGGGCTATGTGACAGCGGGTGTGATTCTGGGCGCGTTTGGGCTGTACAAGCCGCTTATTGATTTTGCTGGAGCGGGAGCAACCGTTCCCTTGACGGGCTTTGGCTATCTTTTGTCCAAGGGGGCGATGGAGGCGGCTCGGGCAGAGGGTATTCTAGGCGCATTTACAGGCGGTGCGGCGGCTGGCGCGGGCGGCATTGCGGCAGCGGTGTTCTTCGGTTTTCTCGTTGCAATGATCTTCAAACCCAAAATGAAATCATGAGTATGGGCCGCTTTTCGGGCGCACAGCAGCGTCGGAAGGCGGCTTTTTTATTCTTCTGTAATTTTTGTATGCGCCTGTCAGGAACAGAACATCTCTTGACATAATGGTGGTGAAAGCAATGCAGAAGGGATGAACGCGATGAAAAGGATGATCTGGATACTGATGTTGCTGTGTGCTGCCGTGTCGTGTGCGCACGCAGAAACGACGATTCGCCTGACGTTTGCGGGCGATGTGACGCTGGGCAGCGAGGAACGCATCCGCGCGGAAGGGTATTCGCTGGATAGCTATGCCGATGCATATGGATACGGGTACTTCTTTGAAAAGGTGAAGCCGCTCTTTATCCAAGATGATCTCACGGTGGTGAATCTGGAGGGCGTGCTGTCGGACAGCAGCGAGGATGAGAACACGGAAAAGAGCTATCGCTTTCGCGGGCCAACGGCATTTGTGCAGATCCTGACGGAAGGCAATGTGGAAATGGTGAATCTTGCGAACAATCACACGCGGGATTACGGCGAGCGCGGGCTGGCAGATACGCGGCAGGCGCTCGATCAGGAGGGAATCGCGCACTTTGGCGAACGCGAGGTGAGCTTCTTTGAAAAGGACGGCGTAAAGATTGCGTTCTTTGGGCTGAGCTATTCGCAGATGCGCCGGGCCGACAGGGAATGGGCTGCACAGGAGATGAAGCGTCTGGAGGAAGAGGAAGGCGTGGATGCGGTGGTATTTACCTTTCATGCCGGGCGTGAATACAGCGAGGCGCGGACGAGCAAGCAGCAGGAATACGCCAGATGGGCGGTCGATGCGGGCGCGGATCTGGTGGTGATGCATCACCCTCATGTGGTTCAGGGCATGAGCGTGCTGGATAACCGCACGGTGCTGTATTCGCTGGGGAACTTCTGCTTCGGCGGCAACAAGCGCGTTCGGGCGATGGAGGCGCTCGTTGCCGTAGCAGAGCTGACATTTGATGACAACGGTGTGTACCAGAGCCAGCAAATCACGCTGTATCCGGCGCATATCTCCGGCACGGAGCCCAGAAGCAATTATCAGCCGCATCTGGTCACCGGCAAGGATGCGCGGCGCGTCATGCGGCTGGTGCAGGCGGATACGCGGTTCCGTCTGGAGTCGTTGGACGAAGAGAACGGCATGGCTGTGCAGTCGGTTCTTCCGGCACAGGAGTCATAAGCATGGATGGTAAAATGCGGCGCGCGCCTAAGCTGCACTTGAAAAGACATATCGCGTGATGTAGGATAGAAAGCAGAAGATAAGGGGGCTTTGCGAATGAACGAACAGGCTGAGCGGGATTGGTTTGAGCAGCTATACCAGAATCATGCGGATATGCTCTTTCGCCTTGGGCGTTATCTGCTGGGCGGACAGGACGATAGTACGCTGTATGATCTGATGCAGGATACGTTTCTGGATGCATGGAGCAAGCGGGATACGCTGATGGCACATCCCAATATCGGCGGATGGCTGGTGCTGTCCCTGAAAAAGCGTGCGAAAGCCGCGTGGAAGAAAGCCAGCCGCAGGGCGCAGCACAGCGCCTATTCGCTGGATGAAGAGGACAGTATTCCTGTGGCGGACGACGCGATGACGCCGGAGCAGGAAACGCTTCTTCGGGAGCGCGTGGCGGCGCTGCACGAATTGTTGGGCGAAGAGAATGCAGCGCTGTTTCTCGCCTATGTGCTGGATGGATGCACGGCGAAGGACATCGCCAGCCGCTGGGGACTGAGCGAGGACTGCGTATGGATGCGCATATCGCGCATGAAGCGCAAGCTGGTTGCCCATCCCGAACTGTTTTATGCAATGCTGCTTACCGTTATCGGTTTGCGCTGAGAGAGGAGGCAGAAGAGTGGATAATCGAATGAAAGAAAAAATCCGGAGCGGACGCCTGTCTCGGCAGGATGTGCGGCAGATGGTGGATTGGCAGCTTTCGCTGGACAGCGAGCGCATAGATGTCATGCTCCTTCAGGAGTGCCTGATGTTCCTCGATCCGCGGGAGACGCTTTGGGTACAGGAGGAACGAGAACGGCTTTGGAGCCGTATCAAGGCGGCGGCGTTTGCGCACAGACGGCGGCGCGTCGGAATGATGCACCATGCGCACAGAATCTCTGCACGGGCGGTTCTGTTGGCAGCGCTTTTGCTGCTGCTGACTGGCGCGGCTATGGCGGCGGTCTGGGGACTGTTTGGACGCTTTAGTGCCAATCCAGAGAACGAGTGGAGCCGGCAGCGGCTGGAGCATCTGGAGAAGGTGGCGCAGACCGTAGGCAAGACGGTCGAGGTTGTCACACCCGCCGCAGCGCTGTCCCAGATCGACCTGACGACGGATTATGGGCGAATTCAGGCGCAGCAGTATGGGCGGAAGCTCGAATTGACGGTCGATCAGGTTTACTGCGACGGCAACAAGCTGTACTATTCATATCGGGTGAGTGAGAAGAACCGCACCTTTGAACTGCTGGAGGGAGCGCCGACGGGCTTTGAGAACGAAACGTGGTTTAAGAGCGACACGCCGGAGAAAGTCTGCAGCATACAGGGGATGACGCCGGAGGAATACTTCTGTTCCAGCGGCATGACGCCGGAACAGCAGGCGGAGATTTCGGCATGGTTTGCGGCGCATCCGCGCGCGTATGTCGTCAGATCTTACTTTGGCTTGGGTGACGGCGCAGACCTTTACGACGGCACAGAGAAGGGGCAGACACTCAATATCTTTGACAGCGGTGTGGAATGGACTGATCCGCATACGAAAACGGGCTTCCAGCAGGTGGATCTGCCGGAGGGCTATGTGCCGGGCGAGACGATCACCTTCCTGATGCCCGTGCTCTATGGCACGGAGGTGCTTCGGCAGGATGAAACCGGCGTGTATAGTGCGAGCGTGAGTGAGCCCGAAAGCCGCGGGTATATCCGCGTGCCGGTCACGGCAAAGGTCACCGGTAAGCCGGAGGAAATGACCAAGACTGTGGCGTTTGAGGACTATACAGCGACGGTGCATCTGGCGATTTCGGATGTGGACATTTCCGGCAAGGTGTACTTTGAAGGCGTGGAGGACTGGGAACGAGAATTTCAGCGGGAGTGGGCCGAATCGGAACCTTACGATTGCGATTGGGTCACGAGTTATACGCTCATCGCGGATGGACAGAAGATGCCCAATGTGTACGGTGGCTATGGAATAGGAAACTCGGACGATTGCTGGAATGTGTGGATTCGCTATGATCTGCCTCCAAGCATGGAGCATCTGACGCTGGTTCCGGAAAGGTCGAAAACCGGCGTGCGGGAGGATGAAAGCATCATCATCCGATAAAATAAGAGGGCGTGCGCATGGCGTATGTCCTTTTTGCGCATCCTAGCCTCAGCATCAAACGGGAGGCGATGTGCGTGAAACAGGATCGGCACAACCTGATTCCTTATGCCTTGGAGACGGTGGCACGCCCCGGCAGCAGGGAAACGCGTGTGCGCAAACCGCCGGACGGTATGCGTATCCGCAACGAGAGGGGGCAGGCGCATGGGGAATGAATGGAGTTCGCGTGCGGGACAGGAGGCGCGGCAGCGCTATGCGGCGCTGGTGGATCGGCTTGCCCCCAAGAGCGCGTTTTCACAGGGACTGCTTCGTTCGTTCTGGGTGGGCGGCACAATTTGCGTGCTGGGACAGATGATTCAGGATGCGCTGGCCTATGGCCTCAAGTGGGGCGTGCAGGCGTGCGCGACGGGGACGAGCATCATCTTGATTGCGCTCGCGGCGCTGCTCACGGGGCTGGGCGTGTATGACAGAATCGGCAAATATGCCGGCGCGGGCAGCATCGTGCCGATTACGGGGTTTGCTAATTCGGTTGTCTCCCCGGCGATGGAATTCAGGCGCGAGGGGCTGTGCCTCGGCACCTGCGCGAAGATGTTCTCCGTCGCCGGGCCGGTGCTGGTGATTGGCATTTCCTGCTCGATCGTCGTAGGACTTGTGACGCTGCTGACGACACTGTAACCGCCGGGTGCCGGAAATCTGATGTATCCCCATATGGCAAAGCTGCGTCAAAAAGGCCCGAAGCATACACTTCGAGCCTTTTGCCTGTTTTATGAAAATCCAGTGGACTTACAATGTGCCTTTGCGGATGCAGATGCACAGCGAGCCGTTGAGTACCGTGCTGTCCAGATACACGGGAAAATCGTAATCGTTTCGGAATTCCAGATTCAAGTTTTCCGCGCCGACGGCGGCATCCACGCCGTGGGGCGCATACTTCGCACCGCCGGGGCCATGCGGCCTGCGCCAGAGAACGGTGAGGCCATCGGGAAGTTGAAGGATCGCGTTGTACAGCGTCGTGGAAACTTGGCAGGTGCCGCCGCCGTATCCAGCCACCGTGCCGCCGCCGATCAGCACGGGCGAAGGCATATATCCGCGGTTCTTGCGGTAGGGGCCTGCAATCGCGTTGAAGTCAAACACCTCGCCGGGCTGATAGGTTCGGGCGATATAGTCGCAGCCGACACGCAGGTTTTCCATGCGGCCCACGTTCAGTTCGGTGGTCTTGGTGGAATAAAAGGTGGTAAAGGCGGAAAGAATGTCGTCCTCTTTGGCCTCCTGCGGATCAGGCGCAACGGGCGTGAGCTCGGTCAGGTCGCCAACATACACATAGCCCACCACGCGCTTGTAGGGGATGACCGCCCAGCCGTCCTCGATCATCCACATACTCAGCCGTGTGCCGGCAGGCAGGGGAACCATCTCTTCTGCGTCAGCTCGCGGCTCGGTACGCAGCATGGTGTCAACGGAAGTGTAGGCGACAAAACGGTTTTGAATCACGCCGTAAGGTTCGATGTCAGCGGAAACCGGCTCAATGGTATCCACGTTGCGGCGGCGGATATAGTATACGCCCGCAGCATCGTCCCAGCAGAACAGCCAGTCCTGATCGTAGCCCCAGATCTGCACGGTTTCCCGCTCGGAGAGCTGCCCAAGGGACTCGCTCTCCAGATCGGGTTTGCTGCGCATATTCAGGTTTATCGTCGTCTTGGCGGTGTACAGCACGCGGGGCTTGCCTCTCGCGTCTGCAGATGCCATGAAATCCTGATAGCAGATATCGTAGCCGGTATCCTCTCCTTCGGACTGCGCCCAGACCCACGCGGGTGTGAGCAGGAGAAGTAACAGGGCAAACAACAAAGAAATGGAATGATTTTGCACGAATGAGCCTCCAACCTCGAGAATCAATTGTCTTATTATACAGCCAAACGGCGTGCAAGGCAAGCGGGAATCCTGCATAGATTGCGTCAAGCACAAGAGGGAGGCGGTCATGCATGGGTGAGAGTTTTGTGTGGAAGGATGCGTCAGGGAGGCTGGGCGGCTATCTGATGCACAGGGGCGATGGGGTTTGCTGTCGTGTCGATGGACGAGGACGGGAGCTGACGGTTGTGCTGTTCTATGGTAATGGCGCACAGGAGACTTACAGCGTTGTGTGCGGAACGGAGACGCGCTGGCCGGATGGCGGGCGTGAGCTGCTGGGCGGCGTTGTGCTGGATTCAGGCGCTGTATGCATGGACACGGGCAAGGCGGCGCGCGATGCGTATGCAAGGCGAAGGCCCCGTCCCAATGTGCAGGCCAAAGCGGAGACGCACGCAGCTCTGTCGACCTGCGAAGAGCGTCCAAAGCGTGCGGAAGAGGGACGTTTTATGGGGCGCAGAACATGGCCACAGCGCCGCTGGCCACCGCCGCCCTGTCATCCGCAGGCTGTCTATGTTCGCGGACAATGGCGCGAAGATGAAAACGATGAAAACGAGGTAGAGGACGACTAGGGAAGCGGATGCTGCACGGCGGCATTGCGGATGGCAGCGCTGTGGCGGGATTGGATGTCCGCAATATAATGGGTACGCCGTGCTAAAGATGTAGGCTGCATGGGCGGAGGCGGTGCAGGCTGCTGGGCGGCAGATTCGTTATCTGGATGATCCCGCTGCCAGCTTTCGCGGCTGTATAGATCATAGGGGGTAACAATCACAGGCGTAGGCTTTGGCTTGCTGGCACAAAGCAGCGCGTAGGGAGAGATGCTTTGAAGCATACAGATCACGGTTCCTTTCGTGCGACGGGCGCAATGCCCGCCGTTTTCTTTCAGCATATGCTTCTGCGTGCGGAATGGGGAGCGCAAAAGCAGATTTGGGCGGGTTTTCTTGAAAATGAAACCAAATTGGGATTGAGAAAATGGAAAATATCCTGTATAATGGGAAAAACGATACTGTCTGAAATGAGGTGCTGGACTTGGACGAACAGAGAGATACAACGCCCGCTCCGCGCAGACGCAGACGCGCTGCCGCGCAGGAACAGGCTTTTGCGGAATTTGAAAAGGAGCAGCAGGAGGCGCCTGCGCAGGAAGCGCAGGAGTTTGTGCAGCCGGAACAGCCCGTTTCTGCGCCTCGACCCGATATGGATGAGGAGCCGATCTGGGATGAAGAGGACGAATACGAGGGCGAGCCTGTGCATGGCCGTGGAAGGCACGGCGGGCATGGAAGGAAGAACGGCTGCCTGATTGCCGCTATTCTTGTTCTGGTTCTGCTGGTGGCGCTGGCCGTAGGCGGCTTCTTCCTCTTTGGAAGAGATCGGACAGTGGACTATGCCGTGACAACCGTCACGCAGCTGCCGACAGACAATGCGTTCATGCTTGCTACGCCGCAGCCGACGACTGAACCGACGTCTACGCCGACAGCTGAGCCGACGCCGACGCCTACCCCGACGCCGACGCCGACGCCCACCCCGACGCCGACTCCGACGCCGACGCCCACTCCGACACCGACGCCTACCCCGACACCGACACCCACCCCGACGCCGATGCCCACTCCGACACCGACGCCTACCCCGACGCCGACTCCGACGCCGACGCCTACCCCGACGCCCACGCCCACCCCGACGCCCACGCCGGTTCCGACCCCCACGCCGTATCTGGCGAGCAGCGCGAGTGCCGTGGAGGATACCGATCCGACGAAGGTCATCAAGAATAGCTTTGCGATCGTGGGCAACGAGAAGTCCGAAGGCTATGTGCGCGGCGAGACGGTGAGCATGGGTGATCCGCTGGAGTACACGGCGCAGGGCGGTCTGCTGACCTATCGCGGCGGCCCGCTTCGCCAGAACGGCGCGTATGGCACCGTGGAGGTGGCAGATGAAGAGCTGGTTGTCCAGCGCAGCATCCGTACCACGGCCTTGGACGGGAAGCACATGGGCTACGGATATGGTTCGCAGCCGCTGATCGTCAAGTGGTATAAGAACATCCGCGAGATCATGAACATGACCGATGAGGCCAAGGCCACGACGGCGATGAAGGAGGTCATCTGCCCGGCGAACGATGGACGGATTTACTTCTTTGATCTGGACACGCAGACATACAGCCGTGAGCCGATTAACGTGGGTTATCCGATGCGGGCGACTGCCAGCATCAACCCGTATGGTTATCCGCTGCTGTATGTGGGTCAGACCGAGGAGAAGCTCGCGGATTACGAGGGCATCATCGGTATGCGCGTGTATAACCTGATCGACCAGAGCCTGGCGGCGTTTGTGCCGGGCAAGAATCCGCAGGCGATTGGCGGAAGCGGTGCGATTTCCAGCTCTGCGCTGGTGGAGGCCAATTCCGATACGCTGCTGTACACGACGGACAACGGCATGGTCAACGCCGTGTCGATGAATACGGAGTTCGATCTGGAGAATGCATCGATTTCTGTCAATCCTGAGCTGACGGCCTATGCCTATGAGACGTCCCTGAAGAATGCGAAGGAGCGCGAGCTGCCCTCCGGCGTGGCCGCCTATGGCGACTATGTGTTCTTCGGTGACAAGGCCGGCTCCATTCAGTGTGTGGATGTCAACACGATGAACGCCGTTTGGGCGGTGGACATGGGCGACAGCGTTGTAGCGCCGGTGGCGCTGGAGACGGGTGAGGACGGCGAGGTGTACCTCTATGCCGGCAACATCGTCAACAAGCGCGCCAAGTCCACGCCGATCAGCCTTGTGAAGCTCAATGCGCTGACGGGTGAAACCATCTGGACCTGCCAGAGCGAGATCAAGGGCAAGTACGCCAGCAAGCCCGCGAAGGAAGGCATCTATGCCGGATTGATGGGTGCGCCGATCGTCGGTCAGGGCGACATCAGCGATCTGGTGATCTTCAATGTGAACAATGTTGTGGACGGTGACTCCCATTATGCGGTTGTCTACGCGCTGGACAAGCTGACGGGCGAGGAGGTCTGGAGCCAGCCCATTGACGTGCAGTCCATCTCCTCTCCGATTGCGCTGTACCAGCCCGATGGCAAGAGCTATCTGGTCATGGGCGATGACAACGGTACCCTGCGCCTGATGGATGGCTACACCGGCACCACAATTCATACCGTGAACCTTGGCAGCCCGATTCAGGCTTCTCCGGCGGCCTATGGCAATGAGATTGTCGTGGGTACGACGGGTGGTATGCTCTACTTTGTCGAGCTGAAGTAAATGATGTGATAACAGCGGATGCCGCTGCGGGATATCCGCAGCGGCATTTTGCTGTGTTTGGCGGCTGCTACCGCGAACCAGACGAAAAGCCAAAGGAGGAGAACTATGCACAGGTACGTCATTGCGCTGGATCAGGGGACGACCAGTTCAAGAGCTGTCATCTTTGATGAGCGTGCGAATGTCGTGGCCATGAAGAGCTATGAGTTCGAACAGATTTATCCGCAGCCCGGCTGGGTGGAGCATGATCCGGCGGCCATTTTGAACACGCAGATCGATGCGCTTCGCGAGGCGGTGCGCATCAGCGGTGTTCCGCTGGAGGCGATCGCGGCGATTGGCATCACCAATCAGCGCGAGACGACGCTCATCTGGGATCGCGCCACGGGCAGACCGCTGCACAATGCCATCGTCTGGCAATGCCGCCGTACTGCGCCGATTGTCCGGCAACTTTGTGATGCGGGGTTGGATACGCATATCCGCGATGCGACTGGCTTGGTGCCGGATGCATATTTCTCCGGTACCAAACTCAAGTGGCTGCTGGATAAGCTCGATCTGCGTGCACGTGCAGAGCGCGGAGAGATCTGCTTTGGCACGGTGGATAGCTTTCTGGCGTGGAATCTCGTCTCCGGTCATCCTCATGTGACGGATGCGACGAATGCCAGCCGAACGATGCTCTACAACATCCATAAAAATGACTGGGATGATACGCTGCTGGAAGCGCTGGATATCCCGCGTGCAGTGCTTCCGCGCGTGGTGGATACCTCCGGTGTAATCGGTATGTTGGATACAGAGATCCTTGGTCGCGCAATTCCTGTGGCGGCGCTGGCGGGCGACCAGCATGCGGCGCTGTTTGGTCAGGGGTGCTTTAAGCCCGGCATGATGAAAAACACTTACGGTACGGGTTGTTTCCTGCTCATGAATACCGGCGAGCTGCCGGTGACCAGCAAGAGCGGTCTGGTTTCCACGATTGCCTGGCGCATCGGCGGCGAGACAACTTATGCGCTTGAGGGCAGTGTGTTCGTTGGCGGCGCGGTCATCCAATGGCTGCGCGACGAGATGAAGATCATCGAGCGTGCTTCGGAAACAGAAACCATCGCCAATTCCGTAAAGGATACAGGTGGTGTGTATCTGGTGCCATCCTTTACGGGATTGGGTGCGCCGTACTGGGATATGTACAGCCGCGGCACGCTGATCGGGCTGACGCGCGGTACGGGGCGTGCGCATATCGTGCGCGCCGCGCTGGAGGCCATCGCCTATCAGTCGGCGGATCTGGTCAGCGCGATGGCGACCGACTGCGGGCGGCGGCCTTTGGAGCTGCGCGTGGATGGCGGCGCGAGCGCGAATAAATTCCTGATGCAGTTTCAGGCTGACGTTCTGGGCTGCCGCGTCATTCGTCCTGCGGTGATCGAGACAACAGCGCTCGGCGCGGCGCTTCTGGCTGGATTGGCGGTGGGCGTATGGAAGGACATGGAGGATATCCGCAGCATCTGGCGGATGGATTTGAGCCTTACCCCCCAGATGACGGAGCAGGAGCGCACGAAGGCGCTGGCAGGCTGGCATCGTGCGGTGAGCCGCAGTATGCATTGGGCAGAGGACGGAGAATAATCCGCATGCTGTTTTCGGGATATACGCATCAAAAAGCTGTGCAAAAAAGCACGGCTTTTTTCATTTTGGGTGAAATTTTTTGCCAGCATTTTCGTCTTATAAGTGAAGGTACAAAAGGCTGGCGAAAAGACAGAAACACATATCAAGGAGGAGGAAGCATATTGAAACGGCGAATGAAAATCATGGCGCTGACCGTGCTTTGTCTGGCGCTGATTTGCTGCACAACAGCGGTGAGCGCAGAGGTTGGTCTGCGTGCTTGGGTGGGCTATGACGGGGCTGTGCTGTCTGGTCGTTGGTATCCGCTGTTCATGGAGGTTACGGCGGAGGATGAGCCGATAAGCGGCGTCCTGTCGGTAGATGTGGCTGTCAATTACGGCGTGTATGATCGGTTTGACCTGACAGTTTCTGTGCTGGCGGGGGAAAGCAGAACGTTTAGACTGCCCATCTTTCCCACATACCGTCAGAACGTGTTTGAGGTGAAGCTGGATGACGCGGTTTCTGCGACTGCTCATGCGGCGTATACGGTTCCGGAAAACGCGCTGGTCATCGGCTTGCTGGGCGAGGATACGGAGGAATTACAGGATGCGCTGTCCGAGATGGAGATTCTGGACGTGCAGGGCAATCGGGAGATCATCGCGCCCATCGCGCTGGACAACGAGGCGTTTGCGCAGGATATGCGGGAAATGCGGGCGTTTGACGCGCTGGTGACGTTGGACGGTGCGGAAAAGAAGCTTTCCAAGGCATACCGAACGCTGCTCTCCGAATGGGAGCATGAGGGCGGTATCCTGCTGTGCAGGAGCAGCACATCGTGGACGGAACCGCAGGCCGCTGCGCAGCAGGTGATGAACGACATTCAGGCTGCGCAGAAGGCGGGCAAGCGTGTATCCCATAATGAGGACAGCTTCTTTTACGGCGGCGCACTGACGAACACAATACCGCCTTCCCCTCAGGGGAATCTCATTCCGGCCGCTGCGGCGCTGTCGGTGTATGTGCTGCTGGCGGGCGTGGGCGCGTATCTGCTGATGAAGCGCTTGGATAGAAGCAAGGCGCTGTGGTACGTCATTCCCATGCTGGCTGTGGTATGCTGCGGTGTGCTCGCGCTGATGGGTGCGGGGATGAAGCTCAATCAGCCGATGAGCAGCTCCGTCCATGTGGTGTATTACGACGAGACGGGCAGGATGCAGGCCGGTGAAACGGCTTCGCTGACTTATGCGGGGCAGGAACGCAGAACGATTGCCACGGAGGGCGGCGTGCCGGTTGAGCGGAGCCAGTACCGCTACTATAACGAATCGGACCGTGGCGAAAGCCAGACAATGCGCGACCGAATCACATTGGGCGAAGCGCCGTCCGTGGAATTGGAAGGCGGCGCGGACTGGCTGGTGCGCGATCTTGTGATTGACAGCACCGCCGCCCCTGCCGGCACCCTGACCGCCATGGCGCACATGGAGGAGGACGGCCTGCATATTCAGGTGAAAAACGACACGGACGCGCAGATTGAAAACGCTGTGGTGCTAACAGGCATGGGCTATGCGCGTCTGGGCGATCTTGCGCCCGGTATGCGCACAGAAGCGCTGCTTAGGCGCACGGCGGCGCTGCCTGTTGTACGGGAAAACGATATTGTCATTGATGAAGGACAAATGATGCCCTTCGGCGGGTATTCGTATAGGATGATGCAATTGGCAGTTTACCCGGAATATATCAAGGACGCGACATGGACGACGGAATCGCTGCCCAAGGAGGAGCGCATTGTAAGAAGGATGAAGGAAGAGACGTTGCGCATCGGTTTGAGCATCGAAAGAACAGAGGATTTCATCTGCACGGTGATCGGTGAAATGCCGCATATCGCCTGTCAGACGCTGACGATTGATGGCGAAGCGATTACGCGTCGAGATGAGAAGAGCATTGTGGTGTGCCGCGCCGCCTTTGATCCGGTGTCTCCCAGCGGATATCTCTACTATCCGGAAGGATTGTTTAAGGCGCACGAAGCGGCGCTGGATGCATCCGGTGTGCCGGTTCTGGGCAAGGAGATGGACTCGATGTATGTCTATCGGAAAAACGAAGTGCTTCTGGGCTATGCGCTTTCCGGGATTGCGCCATCCGAGGTCAGGGAGATCCGTTTTGTAACCAACAATGGCATTTCCGAAGAGGAGTCGCTCAATCCCGTCGTGGTTCAGGCGTATGACGCTGCAAACGGCGCGTGGATTCCACTGGAGGAAACGGAGTGTATGATTCGCGTGGAGGGCGATCTGGCCCGCCGAATCGTCAGCGAAGGCGGCGAAATCTGCCTGCGCGTGACGGGGGAATCCATGGCGGACTATGGTATGCGCGTGCCGAACGTGATTGTAGAAGGGCAAAGGAATGCGGAGGCGGTACAGGACAGCGGCGAATTGACGGCTCAGCCGCTTGACACAGCGCCTGATGAGGCGACGCCGGGCGAGCCGCAGGAGGACAATGTGGAGAAGGGAGGCGTGCAGGCATGATCGAGTGCAGGGAATTGACCAAGCGATACGGAAAGACGCTGGCGGTAGATCACCTTGATCTGTATGTGAATGAAGGCGAAATCCACGGCTTTGTCGGCCCAAATGGCGCGGGAAAGACGACGACCATGAAGGTGCTCGCCACGTTGGTGCATCCTACGTCTGGTGATGCGCTGGTGGACGGCGTGAGCGCGGTGCGCGAGCCGCAGAAGGCGCGAACGCTGGTCGGCTATATGCCGGATTTCTTCGGTGTATACGATAACCTCAAGGCATGGGAATACCTCGATTTTTATGCCGGATGTCTGAAGATTGATGGCAAGATGCGCAAGCAGCGCATTGACGAGCTGCTGGAGCTGACCGCGCTTACCGCAAAGCGGGATGCGTACGTCGATCAGCTTTCCCGCGGTATGAAGCAGCGCCTTTGTCTGGCGCGTGCGCTGATGCATGATCCCAAGTTGCTGATTCTGGATGAGCCTGCCTCTGGCATGGACCCGCTGGCGCGGACGCAGATGCGCGATATCCTGCGCGGGGTTGCGCAGACCGGAAAGACGGTGCTGATTTCCTCACACATTCTGCCGGAGCTGTCCGAGTTATGTACCTCGATGACGATTCTGCAAAGGGGACGATCCATTTTCAGCGGCAGCGTGGAGGAAATGGAGCGGCGCATTCATGGTGCGCCGTTGATGATCTGTATGGCGGATAACGTGGAGACAGAGACCCTGACCCGCGCGGAACAGGCGCTTGAAGCCCTGTTTGGGCAAAGTCCTGAACAGATGGAAAGCGGATGGCGTGTCGATGCGCAGGCGGACGCAGGCACGGATGCGAAGGCGCTTCGTGCGCTGATGGAGCTGGGCGTGCCGGTATGCGCTTTTGGACGAGAGCAGACAACGCTTGAACAGGCATTTCTGGAGGTGACGGGCGCTTATGAAACTGAATCCAATCTTTGAGTCCTCTGCGCGCAGACGTATGCGCACGGGCAAAACCGCGTTGATCCTGACCACCTATATGGCGGCTATGCTGCTGTTTTCGTTGGGTTTTTTATCCGTATTCTTTGGGCCGGATATCACGGTTTACAAGATGCGTCTCAGCACAGAGTGGTATATCTGGCTCACGGCCATTCAACTCGTGCTGATCGTTGTGGTTGCGCCTGCGCTCGGCGCGGCAAGCATCGCAGGCGAGCGCGAGCGGCAGACGTTTGAGCTGCTGTTGGTGACAGGCGTTGGCGTGTGGCGGATTGTGCTGGGCAAGCTCATGGAGAGCTTTGCATTTATCGCGCTGCTGATCTTCTCCGGTGCGCCGGTGATGATGCTGGCGCATGTGGTCGCAGGCATTCCGGTGCTGAGTGTGCTGACGACGCTGGCGTACCTGATGGTGATTGCGCTGGAGGCGCTGGCGGTCGGCGTACTCTGTTCGGCGCTTTGCCGGAGGACGCTCAGCGCCATGGTGCTTTCGTATCTGGCGGTAGGGCTGCTGGGCGGCGGCGCTTGGCTGCTGGCCAAGCATGGGCCGTTTGCGGCGCACTACACCTATGAGTCGCTCCGTGCGCTGGAAAGCATGAGTACGGGAAAGGTTCTTGCGGGTATGCCGCTGCCGGTGTTCTTCTGTCCGGCGGTGGGGCTGGTGTCGCTTCTGGCCCATCAGACGGGCATCCTGCACCGGACGATGGAATACACCCTGCGCCTGTTTGATATTTATACGGCGATGAAAGCGGCAGGCTTCGGCGTAGTGGCGCTGGCGAGCTTGGCTGCATCCGGCGTGAGTGCGCTGCTGCTGACGGCGCTGGCAGTGGGCATCGTGCATTTCAAGGCGGACGTCGCCTATCAAAAGGGCTGAGGGCTTGATTTGAGTAAAAGGTTTTCAAGATAAAGAGCATAAGAACAGGAGTGAACAGCATGAAAACGGAGCGGGCGGTTTCTTTGTTGGAGGCCGACCGCTCTTTCTGTATAGAGGCAAAGCCTTGCCGAAACACGGAGATTCTGCGCAGATATGGCAGAAAGATGAAAAAATTTTGAAATCATCCTGCATCAAATTCAATCTTTCGACACAATTCGCCGCCTTGCCCCTTGACAGCGTGTAGGGATAAGGATAAAATAAAGCTGTTACGATTTGAGGCGATTGCCCCAAAGTTCGCGCGAATTGTCGAACTTTATGGAGGTCATGAATGATGTACGATATTCCTGTGACGCTGACGCAGAATCCCAAGCAGAAGCCGGCGGACGAGTCGAAGCTGGGTTTCGGCAAGATTTTTACCGATCATATGTTCATCATGGACTACGAGGAAGGCCGCGGCTGGTATGATGCGCGCGTCGTCCCGTATGGCCCGTTTGTGCTGGACCCGGCCTGCACGGTGTTCCATTACGCACAGGAGATTTTTGAGGGCATGAAGTGCTATCGCCGCAAGGATGGCGGCCTGCAGTTCTTCCGTCCGCGAGATAATTTTGAACGTATGAATCGCTCTGCGGCGCGCATGGGGATGCCGTCTGTGGATGTGGAGCAGGCTCTGGCTGGTCTGCTGGCGCTGCTCAAGGCGGACGCCGAATGGGTGCCGTCTGCACCGGGTACGTCGCTGTACATCCGTCCGACGATGATTGCGACAGATGTGATGCTGGGCGTTCACGCCTCCCAAAGCTACCGTTTCTACATTATTTGCTCGCCGTCCGGCGCGTATTACCCCAAGGGGCTTGCGCCGGTGGGCATCTATGTCGAGCCGGAGCTTGTGCGCGCGGTAAAGGGCGGCGTAGGCTTCACCAAGACGGGCGGCAACTATGCGGCTTCCATTCTTGCGGGCGATCTGGCCGAAAAGAAGGGCTATGAGCAGGTGCTCTGGTTGGACGGCAAGGAAAACAAGTATATCGAAGAAGTTGGCTCCATGAATATGTTCTTTAAGTTCAAGGATGCCTTGGTTACGCCGCCGCTGCTGGGCTCCATCCTCGGCGGCATCACGCGCGATTCGATCATCAAGCTGGCACGCCATATGGGTATTCCGGTGGAGGAGCGCCGCCTGACCGTGCAGGACGTGTTTGATGCGGCAGAGAAGGGCGAGTTGGAAGAAGCATTTGGCTCCGGTACGGCGGCTGTCGTCTCCCCGGTGGGGCGACTCGCATGGAATGATCGGGAGATCACGATTTCGGGCGGTGAAATCGGCCCGTGTACGCAGAAATTCTACGATATGCTGACCGGTATTCAGTTCGGTACGGAGGATGATCCGTTCGGCTGGGTGCTGAGAATCGACTGATTCAGGTATACAAAGGGTATCTCCCAAAAGATAAACGCAGGACAATGGCACCCATGATGATCACGGGTGCCATTGCTATGCGGCAAAGTGTTCAGTATAAAGCGAAATTTGATCATTTGGGAGGATCATATGTATGTTCAGGCAGGAAGAAGTGTTTGTCGGAGGCTGGCAGGAAAAGACGCTGGAAGCCATGCAGAAGCGACGGTTTGAGCAGATGGTGGCGCAGCTTCCGCCGCTGGGTGCAGGCCGGCTTGCTGAACTTTCGCCGCGGGCGTTGGAACGTAAGATTGAACAGAGCTGGCAGGATGTGGAGCGCAAGCCTATGCGCACGCAGCAGCTCAGTGCGATTTGGAAATGCGTGCTGGGCAGCATGGAACGGCAGGCGGACTGCCTCTCGCACGAAGAGCATGCGTTGGTTGAGCGGGCGCTGATTCTTGGCGGCTGTGCGCAGATTGAGGATGCGCAGGAGTTAGAGGCGGCGCGCGCTCTCTCTCTTCGGCTTTGGGCCAGCGTGGGCATGATTTCGGGGAGGCCGTATGTCGAACTGGAAACGCCTGTCTTGGAGCCGGTGGCCAAAGCATTCTCCCGTGAAGAGCATGAGGATGTCAGGCGGCGGCTTGCGTCCTTCAGCGCTTATCTGACCGGCACGCTCTACTGTGTTGGCGCACTGGACGATAGACAGCCGCAGCAGCTTCTGCTCAGCGAGGTATTTGGGCCGAATGCGGACAGCGAGCTGCATATGCAGCTTGCCCGGCGTTATCTGTGGTCGAGCTATGATTGTGTGGATTACAGCGGCGGTGTGATGCTGGTGCACGCAGCACTTGCTGATCCGCGCCATCTGCTGACGCATTCTCGCCGCAGGCAGAGCTTGCTGCTTCCTCCGCTGAAAGGATTCCCAGCACAGATGGACATCCTGCCGGAAGAAATCCCTTTGCAGCACGATCTGGAGCGAGCCATTGGCAGCGCATTGCGCGATGGATATGTCGCCGAGGATGTGGCGAGGGATATCCGCTTCCTGTGCAAGCAGGGTGCGCCGCTGGCGGCGATGGAGGATGTTCTGCAAAATACACTGATTGTTTACGTCTCCGCAGGGATGCGGGGAGCATTGGAAAATATGTATTACAGAATGCCCAAATGGGTGGAGTGCGCAGATACGCCGTATATGCAGTAAACTGCGGCATATCTGTGCGAAGATCGGGAGATAGAAAGAAAGGATTCATGCCATGCAAATGACTGTTCCGCCGGAGAAGGACGGATGGATGCTCTCGCAGTTTTTGATGCAGACGGCGGCAGATGTGCCGCTCTGGGCGATTCGAGAGGCCATTCGAAAGCGCGATGTGCGCATTGATGGAGTGCGAACGGGCAGCGACGTGCGGGTACATACCGGGCAGGAGATTCGAGCATTCTGGCCGAAGGCGGTACTTGCCAGTGCGGATCAGGAAAAGACGCTGCCTGCGCCGGAGATTGTCTATGAGGACGAGCGCGTGCTGCTCATTAATAAGCCACAAGGCCTGCAAAGCCAGAATGAGGACAATCCGCTGCGGGGGGATACTGCGCTGACGCGCGTGCGCGCATATCTCAAGGCAGGAGAAGATGCGCCGGTGCATCTTTGCCACAGGCTGGATGTGCAGACGGGCGGCTTGCTGTTGTTTGCCAAGGATGACGAGGCGTTTGAATCGGCGAAGCAGGCGTTTGCTTCGCGTTCGCTTCAGAAGTTCTATACTTGCCGCGTCAAGGGCTGTCCGGCTAAGCGGCAGGCAGTTATGCGGGCGTGGCTGCGCAAGGATGCGCAGATTGCCCGCGTGTCAGTTACGGATTATCCTGCGCGCGGCGCATGGGAGATTGTGACAGGCTATCGCGTGCTGGAAGCAGGTGAAAACGCGCTGCTGGAAGTGGAGCTGATGACCGGACGGACGCACCAGATTCGCGCACACTTGGCGCATATCGGTCACCCGATTCTGGGTGATGATAAATACGGCGACCGTATGCTTAATCGGCGTTTGGGTGTGAAGCGCCAGCAGCTTTGGGCAACACGCATGGTGTTTCAGGCGGATGGCGCACTCAGCTATCTGAATGGGCGCATCTTTTCGATAGAGTGTCCGCTTAAACCGGCAGGAGGAAGATGAGATGAAGAGAGTACGGCTGATTGCGCTGGATATGGATGGCACGCTGCTGGCGAGCGATCATCATACGCTTCCGCAGCGCAATATTGACGCCATTCGGGCAGCACATGAAAAGGGAATTCGCATAGCCATCAGCACGGGGCGCATGATTGAGGATGCGAGTGACTTTGTACGCCGCTATGATTTGCCCTGCATGATTATCGCTGCAAACGGTGCGCGTGCTTGCAGTGCACCGATGCCGGGCGGAGAAATGCTGTACCGCTGCGTGTTAAAGCCAGAGGACGCTCATAAGGCGCTGGATATTCTTCTTCCATCCGGTTTGGCGGTGAATGGATTTGAGGATGGCGTGGTCAATACCGTAGACAATGGCTCGGGCAAAAAGTACCATCTGGTATATCGCGGATTGATCGAAGATCGTTATGGTGAAGCGGAAATCCGCGCCGCAGCAGATCGGGGAATCATGAAGCTTTTTGCGGTGGGGGATGGTTTTGCAGGCGATGTGTATGATCCACGTGTGGCCCCTGTGCGGGAGAAGTTGATCCATGCGCTTCCGCATTTGCAAATCACCAGCTCGGCGCCGGGCAATATTGAAATCACACCGCCGGATGCCGGAAAGGGAATGGCGCTGGCGCACATTGCTGCGCTGTTGGGGCTTGAACGGGAGAATGTGATGGCTGTCGGTGATGCAGGAAACGATCTGAGTATGCTCAACTGGGCGTACCACAGTGTGGCGATGGGCAATGCCGCAAAGGAGGTTCTGGCTTGCTGCCGCTATGTGACAGCAAGCAACGATGAATGCGGTGTGGCGCAGATCATTGAGCGCGTGCTGGCCTGTCAGGCTGAGTCTTTGGATTGAGAATTATATAAAAACTGGTAACGCAAAAAAACATCCCCGCTCTCCGTGCAGACGTGTACTGCTTGGAAAGCGGGGATGTTTGATTTGTGCAGCGAAAGTATACTTAGGATTCCATCAATTCCTCGTCCCTCGGCTTGGTGAAGCGTGCAACCAGCACGCCGAGCTCAAACAGAAAGTACATTGGCAGACCGAGCATGATCTGGGAGATCACATCCGGCGGCGTCAGAACAGCCGAAAGGATGAAGATGCCAAAGAACACAAACTTTCTGGAAGAGGTGAGCTTCTGAACCGTCAGCCAGCCCATGCGCGTAGCCATGAAAATTGCAACAGGCAATTCAAATACTACACCAAAGGGAAGTAGGAACGAGAATAGAAAACTCACGTATTTGTCGATGGAGAGCATCGGCATTGCCAGATCCTCGCCTGCGACGAGGAAGAGATTGAGCGCCAGCTCGTAAACATAAAAATAACAGAACGTAATGCCGGCCAGAAACAGGAGCAGTGCGATAAAGAAGAGTGCTCTGAACAGGCGGATTTCCCGCTCATAGAGCGCAGGCTTGACGAACGCCCAAATCTGGTAGAAGATGAATGGACTGACCAGCACAGTGCCGGCGACCAGCGAGATTTTAAGCTGCGTTGTAAACGCCTCGCTGACGGCGGTGTAAATAATCTGCACACCCCGCTCCTCGATTGGGCTGGTGATGAACTTCATCAGCGGGTTGCAGAATAGATAGAACACGACAACGAAGCCAACGATGACGGCAGCTAAAATGGCAATCACCAGCTTGCGAAAAGCCATCAGATGCGTAATCAGGGGCTGGCGATTGGCGCTTACGTCCGTGTCATGTTCGCTGACAGCAGCGGGCGTTTGCTTACTCATCCTTCTTCACTTCGTCAGCCGGTGCAGCCTCAGCGGCAGGAGCTTCCTCCTTAACTTCCTTCTTAAACTCCTTGATGCTCTGGCCCAGCGCCTTGCCCACGCCAGCCAACTTGTTTCCACCGAAGAGGACAAGCGCCAGAACGACGATCAGAAGAATTTCCATAGTACCGAGTCTCATGTTTATTTTCCTCCCATATTTGTTTTAAAGTCCTTGAAGCTGACGTCTTTCTTGATTTCCTTCAGCTCCTTGTTGATGGATAGCTGCGTCTTCTGCAGCTCCGGCCGAATGTCCGCTGCGCGGACGCCCTCGTCAATCGTGCGCTCCATGGCCTTGATTTCCTTTTCGACCTCATCAAGTCCAGCTTCGCGCTTGACTTCTTCGATCATATTGCGGATGTACTTGACAAAGCGGCCAAGCGCTCTGCCGATACGGGGCAGATCCTTGGGCCCGACGACGACAAACGCGATCAGAAGGATCAAAATAAGTTCGGCAAAGCCGATGTTGAACATGTCCTCCTCCTCCTGGCTAGAAGTTTACGGCTTTCATTATACCTAGCCAACGCAGTTTTGTAAAGTGCAAAGATGGTACAGTTTTGTGAAGAAAACATCAAGATGAGGGCGAACAGCGAAGAAGATGCTGCTTGTATGGGAAAAGGATGCGAGTAAAAAAGCGCTCGCATCCTTCTGGACTGTTTCCCAAGTAACAGACACGAAAATAAGAGCCTGTCATAGAATTTCATAGGATTACGCGGTCTTGCTTCGGATTTCGAC
>JAXJLD010000125.1:0-5665 GCA_036297385.1 Christensenellales bacterium
AGAGCAGACCGCAAAGCGGTCTACGATTGAAACGGGTTTGATTTGAGCAAAAGATTCTAGATGCAAAACAGTATCAGAACTGGAAGTAGATGAACGCCTGCGCCGCATAGCCCGGCCCCCACACGCCGAACACGATCACCGCCAGCACCGCCAGCAGGTACAGCGCACCGCGTGCAACCACAGGCAGACGGTCTGTGATCTCCGTGAGCGACTTGCGCTTTTCGTGAATCAGCTCGATGACAAACAAAATCACAAAGCATACGCCCGTACACAGCGCCTGCATGGGCGAAAAGCCACTGTCCATCGCGGGTGCGGCCCATGCCGTCGGGATGCGCACAAGCATCCCCAGCGCCGACGAGAGGGAGCCCGCCCGGAAGATGAGCATGGTGATGAGAATCAGGAAATCCGTCCACAGGATGTGCAGCAGCAGGTTCACCTTGGGGAAACGCGGCTTGCGCTTGGGCTGCGGCAGCAGTCCCTCTACCACCTGAAGTGCGCCGTTGAGCATCCCCCATGCGACGTACTTGAGCGCCGCGCCGTGCCACAAACCCGACACCGTGTAGACGATCATCAGGTTACGCGCCTGCTTGAGCTTGCCGCCGCGCCCGGCGCCCAGAGGAAAATAGATGTAATCCCGGAACCAAGTGGACAGGCTGATGTGCCATCTCGCCCAGAAATTCTGCACGGAATGGGCGAAGTACGGCTGGCGGAAGTTGGTCATCAGATCCACGCCCAGCACCTTCGCCGCACCGATGGCGATGTGGCTGTATCCGGCGAAGTCGCACAAATCCTGCACGGCAAACACAAAGGTCGCCAGCGCAATCTGCGCACCGGAGGCATTCGCCCAGCCGCCGTAGATGGCATCGACATACATACACGCGCGGTCAGCGATGACCACTTTCTCGAAGAAGCCCAGCAGCATGATGAGCAGACCCTTGCGCGTGCGCTCCCAGTCAAAGCGATGCTCCGCTGTCACCTGCTTGAGCAGGCGATTGCTGCGCTCAATCGGCCCGGCGACGAGCTGCGGAAAGAACGATACAAACAGCGCGTATTTGAACAGGTTTCGCTCCGCTTTCACGCGCCCCTTGTACACGTCAATCATGTAGGACAGCGCCTGAAAGACGTAAAAACTGATGCCCACCGGCAGCAGAATCGACACCTTCGGCGTGGTCACAGCCAGCCCCAGCGCATCGCAGACCCGCTGCACCACATCGAGGAAGAAGCCCGTGTATTTGAAATACGCCAGCAGGCCGATGTTAAAGACAACACCGCCCCACAGCGCCATCTGCCGCCTCCGCTTCTCTGGAAACGCCGTAATCAGCAGACTGCACGCATAGGTCACCACCGTACAGGTCGCCATCAGCAGCGCGTACTCCGCATGCCAATTCATATAGAAGAAGTAGCTCATCGCCAGCAGCCAGATCCACTGCCGTTTTCTCGGCAGCAGGAAATAGATCAGCGTGACGATCGGGAAGAAAATCAGAAACTCAAATGAATTAAACAGCATACGTCCACCTGTACATCATGGTTTTTTACAAAATACCGTTCCATGCCCAGAATATTTCTTTGCCACTCAAGCTCGTTTCCATCGCAGAACGCCCTACGGTCTACGAAAAAACGAGTTCTATTTGCATTAAAGGTTTTAGGTGCAAAACAGCATCAAAGCTAAACAGGATGAGAATAGCATAAACATACAGTATATATTATAATCGAAGTCCCGCTGTCTGGCTAGCCCTGATTTTCACCATCCCCCCAAAACACAGCAAGCGGAGCCGTCCACAAAGGGACAGCCCCGCTTGGTTCCATCTTTTCTGCCGCAGCCCATGCAGCAGGCCGGATTGGGATTACGCCATCGGCTTCGCGTCGCGCAGGAACGTGCAGTAGCCGCGATACGCCTCGTAGAGATCGACCTTATCGATCACTTCGTAAGGCGCGTGCATGGAGAGCACCGCCACGCCCGCGTCGATCACGTTCATGCCGTACTTGGCGCACATATAGGCAATCGTTCCGCCGCCGCCCAGATCCACGCGGCCCAGCTCGCAGGTCTGGAACGCCACATCCGCGTCGTCGAGCATCCGGCGAATCTGCGCCATGTACTCGGCATTCGCATCGTTGGAGCCGGACTTTCCGCGGCTGCCGGTGTACTTGTTGAAGCACAGGCCGCGGCCGAGGAAGGCAGCGTTCTTCTTTTCAAACGCGCTGGCAAAGTTCGGATCGAAGCCCGCAGAGACATCACTGGAGAGCATACGGCTGTTCGCCAGCACGCGGCGCAGCGCCAGATCGCCCTTCGCGCCCACCAGATCGGCAAACTCCGCGACGACGTTCTCAAAGAAGCGGCTGTTCATGCCCGTCGCGCCGACGGAGCCGATCTCCTCCTTGTCGGTCAGCACGGCGCAGAGCGTGTACGTCGGCACACCCTCAAAGTCCAGCACCGCACGCAGGGACGGATACGCGCACACACGGTCGTCATGGCCGTAGGCGGCGATCATGCTGCGGTCAAAGCCCACATCGCGTGCCTTGCCCGCCGGTACGATCTCCAACTCCGCGCTGAGGAAGTCCTCCTCCTCCACGCCGTACTTCTCCTTCAGGATGGCGAGCACGCCCGCGGTCACGCTGGCCTTGTCCTCATCCTCCTGAATCGGCCTGCCGCCGACCAGCAGATTCAGATCCTCGCCCTCGATGACCTTCGCCGCCGTCTTGGTCACCTGCTCCTGCGCCAGATGCGGCAGCAGGTCGGTGATATAGAACACCGGATCATCCGCCGCCTCACCGATGGCCACAGTCACCGTGGTGCCGTCCTTCTTGCACAGCACGCCGTGCAGGGACAGCGGCTGCGCCACCCACTGATACTTCTTGATGCCGCCGTAGTAATGCGTATCCAGATACGCCAGATCGGCCTCCTCATACAGCGGGTTCTGCTTGACATCCAGCCGCGGAGAGTCGATGTGCGCGCCCAGAATGTTCATGCCCGCCTCCAGCGGCTCGCTGCCCACGACGAACGCCATGAACGACTTGTTCATCCAGTTGACGTACACCTTGTCGCCCGCCGTCAGCTTGCGTCCTTCCCGAATCGCTTGCTTGAGATCCGCAAAGCCCTCGGCCTCCGCCGCCGCAACGGCCTGCGCGACACACTCGCGCTCGGTCTTGCCCGCATCCAAAAACGCGCAGTATTCCTTTGCAAACGCTTCCATCTTCTCCATGCCGGCCTCGTCATACTTGGCCCATGCGTTCTTTCTTTCCATCGTCCGTCAGTCCTTTCGTCCAATATGTCTCTATTATAATGCAACCGCGCCGCAAGCGCAAGGAAAAAGGATGAGCCGCACCCCGGTATCCCGAAGCGCGGCCCAAGAGAAGAAGAAAAAGAAGAGAAGGAAGGGGGTATACGTCGCTCTGCATCAGCCCAGATTCAGCCGGTGCTTGAGGAAGTGCGCTGTTACCGCATACCACACCGCCGCCGGCACCAGCATCATGGCGCTCATGCCCAGCATCGTCAGGTGCATTTGTGCATAGCGGTTCAGGCTCTGCATCCAGATCACCACGCCGTCCAGCCCCATGCCTGCCTTGACCATCAGATAGCCCAAAGCGCTCTGCACCGCACTCCAGAGAATGGACAGCGCGAAGAACATGACCACCGACATCGCGTCCTTGTGATGCGTGAAGCTGTGTCCCACGGCCAGCGCCGCGTAGAACTCCAGGCAGACACACGCGCCGCTCACGGCCATCATCAGCAGAATCTCGGCAAAGAAGCCGATCATGTTCGGCAGCCCGTTCATATACATCAGATCTTCAAATCGGATCTTTGTAAAGCCTGTAAACAACTCCTTCACAACATCCACGCGGAATACGAGGATGAACATTGCCAGCACCACGACCACCATCACCGCCAGCCACCACAGCAGCGTGGTGAGCAGCTTCGCCCAGATGTGCTGATGGACGGAGACCGGCAGCGTCATCATCAGGTATCCTTCGTCACGCAGCAGGTTCTTGTAAAAGCGCTGCACCATCAGCACGAAGGCGACGATGCACATGGCGGCAATCGCCAGCACGAACACCATGTTCAGCAGTATACCCAGCGCATTGAGCACATTGTTGTCCATCTCCAGCAGCCGGTAGGTGGCGATATTGCCGCCCACCGCAGCCGCCAGCACCAGCGCCATCATCGGCCCCATCACGCGGGCCGTCGCACGCAGTTCGTGCTTCATCAGTTTTCTCAGCATTTGAATACCTCCCGAAACAGCGCATCCACGCTCACGCCGCGCGTCTCCCGGATCTCATCGACGGAGCTTTGCAGCACCACGCAGCCGCGGTTGAGAAAGATCACATCGTCCAGTATCTTTTCCACATCCGCAATCAGGTGCGTGGAAATCACCACCGCCGCCTCCGGGTTATAGTTGCTGATGATCGTATTGAGAATATAGTCGCGCGTCGCCGGATCAACGCCGCCGATCGGCTCATCCAGCAGGTACAGCTTCGCCTGACGGCTCATCACCATGATAAGCTGCACCTTTTCCCGCGTGCCCTTGCTCATCTGGCGGATGCGCTGCTTCATGTCGATGTTCAGGTGGCGGATCATCTCCTCCGCCGCATCCCTGCGGAAGTCCGCGTAGAAATCCGCATAGAAGTCCAGAATCTGCGTCACGCTCATCCACTCCGGCAGCACCGCGCGTTCGGGCAGGTAGCTCACCTGCGCGTGCGTTCCCTTGCCCGGCAGCATACCGCAGATGGACACCGTTCCGCTGTCCGGGGTCAACAGGCCGTTGGCCAGCTTAATCAGCGTCGTCTTGCCGCTGCCGTTGGGGCCCAGCAGGCCCACGATGTGGCCCGAAGCCACGCTCAAATCCACGCCGCTGAGCGCGGGCGTCTTGCCGTAATTCTTGCTCAGCGCCTTACATGTCAGGACATTCATTCGCCCTTATCTCCTTTCCACTCCGCGTCCAGCAGCGTCAGCGTCTCCGCCTTGGAGAGCGCCAAGCTGTTCATCGCCTCCACAAACCGCGCGATATGCTTCTGCGCCAGATCGCGCTTCACCTGCTCAATCCGCATTCGATCCTCCGTCACAAATCGTCCCGCTGTCCGCTGGCTGAACACCAGCCCTTCATTTTCCAGCTGCGCCAGCGCGCGCTGCATGGTATTGGGATTGACCCCGGCCTCCGTCGCCAGATCGCGCACAGACGGCAATCGCTCTCCCGGCGAAAAACCGCCGGTGACGACGCCCACCTGAATCTGCTCGATCAACTGTGTATAAATCGGGAGGTCATTTGAAAAAGACCATTTCACATCTGCGTCCCTCCTTATATGTTGTACTAGTACAGTAATACAATAACACAGTTTGAGAAAAAGTCAAGAGGGAATTTTGCTTTTTTTGAAATTTTCCGTTTCCATCGCATCCCGCTTTGCAGTCTGCTCGGAAGGCAGCATCCCCAAAGGGATGACGGATGGTGGAGACAGCCTTCCCCTCTGGGGAAGGTGGCATCCCGTGGGGATGACGGATGGCGGCGACAGCCTTCCCCTCTGGGGAAGGTGGCATCCCGCAGGGATGACGGATGAGGTCTATCTCCGCGATTCCGGGAAACTTTCATCGCCACACGTTCAAAAGCAAATGCCCCTCCTCTGCCGGACAATAAAAAGCAGCTTATTCTGGGGCAGGTCACGCTTCGCTCCCTTA
>JAXJLD010000126.1:0-9910 GCA_036297385.1 Christensenellales bacterium
AAACGACGTTTTTACACGCCTTCCCCTTGGGGGAAGGCTTGAAAAAACGTCGTTTCAGAGCAGACCGCAAAGCGGTCTACGATTGAAACGGGTTCCATTTGAGCAGAAGGTTTTCGATATAAAACAGTACAAGCAGTGTGCAGCGCTATCGCGCCCCGAATCCCGGCAAAAGTTTCAGCTAAAACATCAAAAAACAAAGCCCGAACGGTGCATCCGTCCGGGCTTTGTTTAGTGCTGCTAAACTGTCACTTTTTGACCATCAAACTTTTTATTGACATGCGGGGGAAGCTATTTTATAATCGAGCTACTTGACAGGATTGGATGGATGAACGATGGAGGAAGTACTCCTTTCCCTGAGACATATTTCCAAGAGCTTTGGCGAAGGAGACGTCCTTTCGGACGTCTCTCTCGATGTTCACCGGGGAGAATTTGTGACGCTGCTGGGCGCTTCCGGCTGCGGCAAGACGACGACGCTGCGCATCGTTTCCGGACTGGAAACGCCGGACACGGGCGAGGTCATTTTGAACGGGCAGGACATGACCGCCCTGCCGCCGGAAAAGCGTCCGGTGAACACCGTGTTCCAGAGCTACGCCCTCTTTCCGCACATGACCGTGGAAAAGAACGTGGCCTATGGCCTCAAGGTGCGCGGCATGGACAAAAAAGCACAGGCCGTGCGCGTGGCGGAGATGCTGGAGCTGGTGCAGATGGGCGAATACGCCAAGCGTATGCCCGCGCAGCTCTCCGGCGGTCAGCGTCAGCGCATCGCCATCGCGCGGGCGCTCGCACCACAGCCGCAGCTCCTGCTGCTGGATGAGCCGCTGGGCGCATTGGACCTCCAGCTCCGCCGCCAGATGCAGCTTGAGCTCAAGCGCCTGCAAAAGAAGCTGGGCATCACCTTCATCTACATCACGCACGATCAGGAAGAGGCCATCAATATGTCCGACCGCATCGCCGTCATGCGCGGCGGGCGCTTCGAGCAGCTCGGCACGCCGGAGGAGATCTACGACCGCCCGGCCACACGGTATGTGGCGCAGTTCATCGGCCGCTCCACCATCCTGGATGGGCGCGTGAAGTGTGCCAACGGCTTCAGCGCCGTCATCGAAAACGCCAACGGTTCCTTCACCGTGGACAGCGCACACGCACGCCTGACCGTGGGCGAAACGTGCGAGGTCTGCGTGCGCACGGAGCGTATGCGTGCCAGCCGCACGCCGGTGGACGGCTTCAGCCTGCCGGCGACCGTGCGCGAGGCGCGCTACGCGGGCGGCAGCGTGCTGACCTATGCGGTGCTGCATGACGGCACGGAGGTCGTCGCCGAGGGCGTGGAGCGTATGTGCGATGCGCCGCAGCCGGGCGAAACGGTGTATATGCACTGGAATCCGGCGCAGGCCGCGGTCATTGGGGGTGCGTCTCATGGCGCATAACCCTCCCCATCGCATGGGCCGCACCCATCGCATGGGCCGCACCCATCGCATGGGCCGCGCCCATCGCATGGGCCGCGCCCGCCGCGCGGGCGATACCCGCCGCAATCTGCTCTTTGCGCTGCCGATGGCGCTCATCGGCGTGCTGCTGGTCGCCCTGCCGCTGATCTATGTGCTGGGCACGTCGCTGGTGGCCACGGGCGAGAGCTTTTCCCTGCGTGCCACCTTCACGCTGGATAACTACCGCCGCCTGCTGCGCGCGGATTACCTGCTGGTGTTCTGGGGCAGCCTCAAGCTGGCGTTCCTCACGACGCTGGTTTCCCTGCTGATCGGCTATCCGTTCGCCTACTGCATGGCACGCTCCAGCCGCCGCGTCAAGCCGCTGCTGATGATGCTGGTCATCATCCCGTTCTGGACGAGCGCACTGGTGCGCATCTTCGGCTGGAAGATTCTCCTTCAGGCCAACGGCCCGATCAACGCCGTGCTCAAGAGCCTCGGCCTGATTGAAAAGAACATCCGCTTCCTCGGCTCCTACGGCGCGGTGCTGCTGGCGATGGTATACTGCATGATCTCCTTCATGATCCTGCCCTGCCACAGCGCCGTGGACAAGATGGACATGACGCTGGTGGAAGCCGCGCGTGATCTGGGCAGCCCGCCGTGGCGTGCGTTCATCGACGTCACCCTGCCGCTGACCCTGCCGGGCATCCTCGCGGGCTGCGTGCTGGTGTTTGTGCCGAGCGTGGGCATCTTCTATCTTTCGGACATCATGGGCGGCGGTCTGGTGCTGGTGGGCAACCTCATCCGCGATCAGCTCCTCAAGGTGCGGGACTGGAATACAGGCTCGGCCATGTCCATGGTGCTCATCTTCATCACAGCGGGCGTATACCTCGTCTACCGCAAGAGCGGCGGCGATGATCTGGGGGTGTTCTGATTGGCTGGAAAGCAGAGAAAGAAACGCAGAATCTTTTCGCCCATCTACCTCACGCTCGTGCTGGTGATTCTCTACCTGCCGATTCTGATGGTGGTCATCTACTCGTTCAACGCCGGGCGCAGCATCAGCGCGTGGCAGGGCTTTTCCACGATGTGGTACACGCGCCTGTTCAACAATGCGCTGATGGCGGACGCGCTCAAGAACTCGCTGATGCTGGCAGCGCTCTCCGCAGGCTTGGCCGGCGTGATCGGCACGCTGGGCGCCATCGGGCTGGCGCACGGGCAGCTTCGCGGCGGCGGCGTGATCGAATCGCTGGCAACGCTGCCGATGATGATTCCCGAGCTGGTGCTGGGTATGGCGTATCTGGCGGTATTCACCGCCGTGGGCGTGAAGCTGGGCATGGGTGCGTTGATCGCCACGCACACCGCGTTCTGCGTGCCGTATGTGTTCATCAACGTCAAATCCCGCCTCATCGGCATGGACCCGGCGATCGAAGAGGCCGCACGCGATCTGGGCGCAAGCCCCATGCGCGTGCTGCGCGATATCACGCTGCCGCTGGTGATGCCCTCGGTCATCTCCGGCATGATGCTGGCGGTGGCGATGTCGCTGGACGATGTGGTCATCTCCTTCTTCGTCACCAGCGCGGAAACCACCACCCTGCCGCTGAAGGTGTACACCGGTCTGCGCTCGGGCGGCACGCCGGAGATCAACGCGCTCTCCACGCTGATGCTGGCCGGCATTTTCCTCATCGTGGGGCTTTCCCAGCTCCTGCGCGCGCGCAGCGACAGAAAGCTGTATGCATCCAAATGAGCGCATACGCCCTCGGATGTCCATATAGAATACGATTGTCTCCCTTTTCCCCCATCTTTGACAAGGAGGAATGAACCATGAAAAAGCTCTTTGCTCTGCTGCTGGCGCTCATGCTGATGATGAGCGTCTGCGCCGCCGCCGAGACCGTCAACCAGAAGGATGAAGCCGTGCTGAACATCTTTACCTGGGAAGGGTATATCGACTACTCGACCGTCATCCAGCCCTTCGAGGCGGAGACCGGCATCAAGGTCAACTACGCCACCTTCGCCAGCAACGAGGAGATGTTTGAAAAGCTGTCCGCTGTCGGCGGCGGCGATTACGACATCATCCTCGCCAGCGACTATATGCTCAACACCGTCCGCGAGGCCGGGCTGATGCAGAAGTTTGATCCGGCGATTGTGACCAACTACGGCAACCTCAACCCGGATTTCACCGGCAAGTTCTTCGACCCGGAGAACGCATACGTCATCCCCTACGTCAGCGGCATCCCGCTGATCGTGTACGATCCCAACGTGGTGGATATCGAGATCAATGGCTTTGCCGATCTGTGGGACCCGTCCCTGAAGGATACCCTCGGCCTGATCGACGACGCGCGCGTGACGCTGGGCATGGTGCTGCTCTCCATGGGCCAGAGCATGAACACCACCGACGAGGCCGTGCTGGCCGAGGCGGCGGAAAAGCTCAACGCCCTCAAGGAGAACATCCATGTGCTGGAGTATGAAAACCTGCACAACTACCTCGTCTCCGGCGACATCGGCGTGGCGTACACCTTCACGCCGTTCGTGGGTCTGGCGCTGGATGCAAACCCGGATCTGAAGGTCGTCTGGCCGCAGGAGGGTCTGGGCTTCGGCATCGACGGCTGCTTCATCCCCTCCAACGCGCCGCACGCCAAGAACGCAAACCTGTTCCTGGAGTTCCTGCTGCGCCCGGAGATCGCTGCGGTCTGCGCCGAGTGGCAGTATTACTGCACGCCCAACGCCGCCGCGCTGGAGGTCATCAGCGAGGACTACAAGGCCCGCACGGAGTTCATGGGTCTGTTTGACCGCATGGACGATGCGGAGTTCGTGCTGAACCTCCCGCCGGAGGACGAGCAGAAGTTCCAAGACATCTGGACCACGTTCAAGCTGGGGCTCTAAGCTCCGGTATGCACGGGCGCTTCCCAAAAGCGCCCGTCAAATGAAGCCCGCGTGGAAACATGCGGGTTTCATTTGGCGTAAGATAGATTCCAAGGGGAGGAACCATCATGTCAAAGCTGTTCATTTCCGGGGGCGTTGTCATCGACCCCCGAAGCGGAAAAATGTTTGAGGCGGACGTGCTGACCGAGGAAGGCCGCATCGCCGCCATCGGTGCACTGACCGCGCCGCAGGACGCACAGTGTATCGACGCAGCAGGGCAATTTGTCTGCCCCGGCTTCATCGACCCACACGGCCATATCGACGGACACCTGTACACCGCAGAGCTTTCTCTGCTTCAGGGCATCACCACCACCGTGGGCGGCAACTGCGGCTTTTCCCCGCTGGATTTGCAGCAGTTCCTCGGCGCACATGAAGCATTTCCGCTGCATCAGGCGGAGATGATCGGTATGTGTGCGCTGCGGGAGGCCGCCGGCGTCGTCGATCCCTTTCAGGCAGCCAACGAGTGGCAAATCGACCGCATGGCGCAGCTCTGTGAAAAGGCGCTGGAGGATGGAGCCTGCGGCGTATCCCTCGGACCGGCGTACACGCCCGGCTCCTCCATTCTGGAGATGCAGACGCTGTGCCGCATCGCCAAGGCGCACGGAAAGCCCGTGTCCATCGACACGCGCATGAACTCCATGACCGACCTCAACTCCCTTCAGGAGGCCATCGACCTTGCCGCGCACACCGGCTGCCGGATGATCGTCTCCCACTTCGTCTATCAGTATGGCGTGGGCGTGGAGGATGAAGCCATGGCCATGATCGACCGCGCAAGAGAGGCGGGCGTGGACGTGGTGTTTGACAGCGGTATGTACAAGGACTGGTGCTCGTCCATCGGCGCGGCGCTGTTTGATCCGGGCGTGATGCGCGCCAACGGCATCGAGCTCAGCCATCTGCGCGTCATCACCGGCGAGCATCTAGGCGCCGTGCCGGACGAGACGCTCTACCAGCACCTGCGTGCCTGCCACCCCAATGACGCAGTCAGCGTCAACACGGGCGTGCAGCGCGCTGTGTACGCCATCGCGCACCATCCCATGTGCATGGTTTCCACCGATACGGGCGCATACCTGCCGGGCGAGGGGCATCCGCAGATTGCAGGCAGCTTCCCGCGCTTCCTGCGGGAAATGGTGCGCGAGCGTGCGGAGATGAGCTGGCCGGAAGCCATTGCTCACGCCACCACGCTGTCTGCGGATGTGCTGGGCTTTGCGTGCAAAGGACGCATGGAGCCGGGATGTGATGCGGATCTGGTGATCTTCGATCCCGAAACAATCGCTGACACCGCGGACTTCCCGGGGCTGGGTGCGCCCAACGCCGTGCCCGTGGGCATTTCCCATGTGATTGTCGGCGGCGAAATTGCCGCCCAAAACGGAAAAACGACCGGCATCAAGGCCGGTCGGGCGATACGGTGCTGAATGCAGCGGGGCGTTCATTGCCCCGCTCATCTTGTATTCTCGTGCCTTCGCACGTCATCAAAAGGGTCCCCACGCGCCAGCCGTTCGTCTCGCCGTAGATGGGGGCCTCCGGCGAGCCCGCGATGATGCGCGCCATCTCGCGCGTCCCATCGTCCTCATAAAAGCGGGCGATGTGCTGCGTGCTGCCCTCGCTCACGGTCAGCGTCAGCGTCAGGCACGCTTCCTCCGGGTTGAAGGCTGCAACCGCCGATACCGGAAGCTCCATAATCTGGCTTACCAGCGTCATGTACACCTCTGCATCCGCCAGCCTGTCGTTGACACTGACACTGCCCAAGCCGTCTGCCTCAAAGCTGAAACTGCTGTCCGGCGCATACAGCGTGATGGCGGTGATCTCCTCGGGATCAAGGCCGGGGAAGAGCGGATTTGCGCCGACAGCCAACGCCACATCCTCATGCGGCTGCCGTTCATCTGCCGCCTGTGCCTCAGGCGGCTCGCTGCGCCCTGCAAAATAGAAGAAGGCTGCAAAAATCACCATGCCCATGGCATAGATCATGCCTGCCGTTTTCAGTGCCTTGGCCATATGCAGCCCTCCCTTCCGATGGTCTAGTGGCATTATAATGCGTGTATGTTGCGAAAAGAGAATCTTAATGCGACAAAATTGTGAACGTTTGCGTGCGCACCAGCTGCAATCCGCATGCGCCTGCCAAAGGACTTTCCGCGCAATTTCCCACAAAAAGGGATTGTCAGGGCATACAAATTAGGCTAGAATAATAAAGCTATGCATATGCCGCTCATCGCTTCGGACGGCAGAATAAATCAACCGGATTTGGAGTGTTCCCCCATGATTCTTCAACACAACACCACCGATACGTTCTATCGCTATCCCACGGGCGCACTGCCTGCAGGTTCGCAAGTTCGTCTTCGCGTGGCCGTGACCGGCTCCGGCGAGCCGACCAGCCTGAAGCTGCGTGTTTGGAGCGGAAAGGAGCAGCATTTCCCGATGATGCCGCTGGGCGCACGCGATGGCAAGCGCCTGTATGAAGCGCAGATCACCGTCAGCGATACGCCGCGCCTGTACTGGTATTGCTTTGAGGCCACCTGCGAGGACGGCACGCTGCTGCGGCTGGGCGCACCGGATGAATCCGGCTGCGGCGAGGGGCGCATGGGGGGGATCGGCACGGATTTCCAGATCACCGTCTATGACGCGCACTACAAAACGCCCGAATGGATGTGCGACGGCATCATGTACCAAATCATGGTGGATCGCTTCTACCATGGCGAGGGCACGGATGCGCTGCTGCACGCCAAGGACGCCTATGACAAGCGGCTGGAGCTGCACCAAAACTGGAGCGATATGCCCTCGCTGGATGTATCGGACAACGGCGATAACTTCGCGCACGATTTCTTCGGCGGCAATCTGGAGGGTGTGCGCCAGAAGCTGCCCTACCTCAAAGAACTGGGCGTGAGCGTGATCTACTTCAACCCCATCTTCACCGCGCGCACCAACCACAAGTACGACACCAGCAACTATATGCAGGTCGATCCCATGTTTGGCGACGAGGACAAGCTGCGCCAGCTCTGCGAGGAAGCACGCGCCATGGGCATCCGCGTCATGCTGGACGGCGTGTTCTCCCATGTGGGCAGCGACAGCGTGTACTTCAACCGCCGCGGCACGCACGGCGAGAATGTCGGCGCTTACCGCGATCCGAACTCCCCATACAGAAAGTGGTTCAACTTCAAGAACTGGCCCAATGATTACGACTGCTGGTGGGGCTTCCGCACGCTGCCCAACGTCAACGAGATGGACGAGGACTTCCGTCGCTATATCCTCAATGGCGAGGATGCAGTTGTCAAGCATTGGCTCCGTCAGGGGACGAGCGGCTGGCGGCTGGACGTGGCTGACGAACTGCCCATGGACTTCCTGCGCGAGCTGCGCCATGAGGTCAAGTCCGTCGATCCCGATGCGGCGGTGCTGGGCGAGGTTTGGGAGGATGCCAGCCACAAGATCGCCTATGGGCAGATGCGCTCCTATGTGCTGGGCGATACGCTGGACAGCGTAATGAACTATCCGCTGCGCGAGGCGTTGGTCTCCTTCCTGATGTCCCGCAAGACATCGGGAACCGTTGTGCGCGACCTGACCGCCCTGATGCAGAACTATCCCAAGCCCTTCCTGTACTCGGTGATGAACCTGATGGGCAGCCACGACAGGCCGCGCATCATCAACGTGCTGGCCGGAAACGATGGCAGCGATATTCCGCGCGACAAGCGCGCACAGCACGCGCTGACCCCGGAAGAGCGCATGATCGGCACGCTGCGTCAGCGGATGATGCTGCGCATGATCGTCAGCGTGCCCGGTATGCCCTGCATCTACTATGCCGATGAAGCCGGGCTGGAGGGCTGCGCCGACCCGTTCTGCCGCCGCACCTATCCGTGGGGCGCGGAAGACAAGCAGCTTCTGGCCTATTACCGCGGCATGATTGCCATGCGCACCAAGAACACTGTGCTGCGCACCGGCGAATGTCGTTTCATCGCCCCGTCCGACGATGTGCTGGGCGTCATCCGCACCATTTCCGATGGGGCGGATGCGCTGGGACGCAGGGCGGAAAACGCCTGCGCAGTCACGCTCATCAACCGCAGCGCCCGCACCGCCACGGTCTACCTGACCGTGCAGGACCTGATGGGCGCACAGGAAATCCTCTCCGATCTGGACGAGGTGAAGCAGGCACGTGCGGGGGCGTTCTCCGTGACGGTGGCCGGTATGCACGGCGTAACCTTCTTCGCCAAGCTGGACGCGGAAAAAGACACAGAGGAAAGCTGGAGCGAGGACTGAGCAAACGCTGCACCCACGGTTCAGCAGCCCATACATATGTTGATATTCCGGGCTCTTGATCTCGCGCGAAGCAATCCCTATAAAACAACAGCAGCCTGTCGGAACATTCCGGCAGGCTGCTGATTGATTTTCATACGGTTTTGCATTTTGCTTATGGCTCGTTTCTTTCAGAAATGAGTATAACCCTTGCAGAACACGGCTTCTCTGCACAGCCCTCGGCCATCCCCATGGGTTCAGGGCCGCAGCCCTGATCGTTTGCAGGGGGGAAGGGGAGTTAAGAAGGGGCTTGGGGGGAGAATCGAAACTCCCCCCCAGTCCCTCTGGCCTCAGCGGAGCGCGTTACAAAGCACGGTAAGGCCCTTTTCCAACAAAAGCAGCTATGCGCTAAGCCCCGTCAGGTAACGCTTCGCTCCCTGACTACTTTGCTCAAACGGCTTCGCCTTATGGGGATACGTTGGGCTGCCGCCCAAACCCCTTCTTCGCTTCGCGCTTATCCATCATTTCGATCGGGCAATCGTATCCATGACGGACATCCCGTCACTCCTCCGGCCTCAAATACTGCGCGGCGATATACTGTCCACCCGCACACTTGCCCCAACGGCTTCCATCGCCCGCATACCGCCACGCCATGACGTGAACCGCCTCGCCCGGCTGAATGAATCCCGCGGCGCTGCCCCCCGGCGATTGGCGCAGGCGCACGCGGCCATTTGCATCCACAATGTAGCGCTCCCCGACGCTGATTTCAAAGTACTTCACGGACACATAGGCGGTCTGATCCTTGAAGGTCGTCTTGAAATATCCATTGACGGCCTCTTCTGGACAAGCGTCAATCGTATCGCCCGTATGCAGCACGCCCCAAGTTGCCGCCGACTGTGTCGCCTGATGGCGCACATTGACATACTGCCCCTCCGGCACGATGCAGGTCAGCGTCTCGGCGCACGCCGTGCAGGCCGTCAGCATCAGCGCTGCCGCCATTGCTGTACCCAGCTTCAACCATTTCCTTCTCATGTATTTCAACCCCCTTGCTTCATCCATAGTTTATGATGGGCATACGGGGAATATTCACCAAAGCGCTGTCGGACAGCAAAAGGGGCGCGGCTTTTCGCCGCGCCCCTTTTCGATGTTTTGCTATGCGTTATACTGTTTTGCGTCTAAAACCTTCTGCTCAAATGGAACCCGTTTCTTTCAGAAATGAGTATGACCCTTGCAGAACACGGCTTCTCTGCCCAGCCCTCGGTCATCCCCATGGGTTCAGGGCCGCAGCCCTGATCGTTTGTAGGGGGGGAAGGGGAGTCAAGAAGGGGCTTGGGGGGAGAATCGAAACTCCCCCCCAG
>JAXJLD010000127.1:0-2347 GCA_036297385.1 Christensenellales bacterium
CAATCGTAGACCGCTTCGCGGTCTGCTCTGAAACTACGTTTTTTCAAATGTACGTTAGGGCTGCCGCCCTAAAACCCGCTTGGGGATTTCACCCCTTCTTCGCTTCGCGCTGAATCAAGTATTTCTTTTATAAACAGCATCGCTTCCGGAAACTCGCGCATTGTGTGGCTTCCGCATCACGGATGATCCAGAAGCTGCTTCATGGTCTTTTTTTCGCCATCTGCGAGCATCAGCTCGTACACGCCCAGACCAATCATCATCATCATGCCCGCCACACCCAGCAGGGCAAAGCTATCCCCCGACAATGCTGCGCCAACGAAAATCGGCATCGGGCAAGCTACCAGCAGCGCTACGCCCTTACCAAAGCGCAAACGCGCCTTGCGCTCCACGTCTTCGCGCATCTGCGACAGCCTTTTGCGCAGGCGACCGCTCAGCGCAAAGCGCCCTTTTTTGATGGCGCTTTGCTTTTTAGGCTTTACCGCCGTTGCCATCGCATACACGCCCAGACCAATCATCGCAAACATACCCACAATGCCCAGCAAAGCAAATCCATCGGAACTCGAGGACAGCGCCGCGCCCAGCATTACCGGCGTCACGCAGGCGCTGCACAGCGCCGTCCCCATGCCGGTTCGGTGCAGATAGACGTCCCGCTCCTGCATGAATCGCTCCACCTCGGCCTCCGTGAGCTTCGGCCACTCGGAGACCTCCGCCTCGTCTGCGTCCTCTTCAAAGCCCTGCTCCCGCATCCGTTCCGCCACATCGTCAAATTCATAGAGCACGCGACCCCGGCTGGCTCCCTCGCTCAATCCCTGCGCACGCAGGCCATCATAGCGGTTCAGCATCGTGCCAAGCAGATTCACGCGGAATAGATCCGCCATCGGCTCCGATGCGAAGCCCGCCGAACGCTCTAAAATATGCCGCTTGAACGCGAGCAGCGTCGCCTCGCTTACCCCTCGCTGCTGCTGTTCCTGCATGATCCATCCCCTCCATTGGCCAGCGCCTTGACGACCTCTCCGGCCAGAATCAACCCCATCACCGGCGGCACAAAGCTGACGCTGCCGGGTGCATGGCGGCCATTGGCATCATCGGCCACCGCGCGCACGGGCTCCTCCTTGGAATACACCACCCTGTGATGCAAAATCCCCCGCTTGCGGAGCTGCGTGCGCATCACGCGGCACAGCGGGCACACGCTGGTTTTGGCGATGTCCTCCACCTCAAAGCGCGTGGGATCGAGCTTATTGCCCGCGCCCATGGCGCTGATGACCGGAACGCCCGCCGCAGCCGCCCGGCAGATCAGCTCCACCTTGGCCTTCACAGTGTCAATCGCATCTACAATATAGTCATATACACGCAAATCGACCTCATCGGCGTTCTCCGGCGTATAGAACATCCTGTGGCAAACCACCTTCGCCTCCGGGTTGATATCCAGCACCTGCTCGCGGATGACCTCCACCTTCGGCCTGCCGACTGTGGAACTCATGGCGACAGCCTGCCGGTTGATGTTGCTCAAGGACACCACATCGTCGTCAAACACGTCAATCGCACCGACACCGCAGCGTGCGAGCGCCTGCACGCAATGCCCGCCGACACCGCCGACGCCAAAAACCGCCACGCGGCTTGTTCTTAAACGGGACAAGCCCTCATCGCCAAGGATGAGGGCCGCCCGATCAAATCGCTGATCCATATCAGAACTCGCAGTTGCCCGGCGTGCGCGGATACGGGATCACATCGCGGATGTTCTCGATGTCCGTGAGATACATCACCAGACGCTCGAAGCCCATGCCAAAACCGGAATGGGTGCAGCCGCCAAACCGGCGCAGGTTCACATACCAGTCCAGCGACTCGGTGGAAATGCCCAGCTCCTGCATACGCGCCACCAGCAGGTCATAGCGCGTCTCGCGCTGGCTGCCGCCCATCAGCTCACCGGAGCCCGGCACCAGCAGATCGACCGCAGCCACGGTCTTTCCGTCGTCGTTCTGGTACATATAGAACGCCTTGATGTCCTTCGGCCAGTCATAGACGAACACCGGGGACTTGAAATGCACGTCGCACAGATACTTCTCGTGCTCCTTGAAGATATCCTCGCCGTACTGCGCCTCATGCTCAAAGGTCACCGGCGCATTGCGCAGGATGGTGATGGCCTCTTCATGCGTCACACGGGCGACAGTGGACTGCGTAAGCGCCGTCAGCTTCTCAATCAGGTTGCTCTTGGCATAGCCCTGAAGGAAGGTCAGCTCCGGCATCGCCTTGTCCAGCACCTCCTGCACGACGGCCTTGAGGAAGTCCTCCTCCAGATCCATGAGCTGATCGAGGTTGCAGAAACAGACCTCCGGCTCAATCATCCAGA
>JAXJLD010000128.1:0-6781 GCA_036297385.1 Christensenellales bacterium
AAAGGGATCCACCTGTTCCCATACCGAACACAGAAGTTAAGCCTTTCAGCGCCGATGGTACTTGGCTGGAGACGGCCCGGGAGAGTAGGACGTTGCCGGATTCCAAATGAAAAACACTCAGCATCTGCTGGGTGTTTTTCATTTCCAAGCGATATGTTTTTCCCTGGTTCGTCTTTGGTGAATGTGCAACATTGTACTTGGCTAGGTTCAGCGCGGGCGGCGTCCTGTGGACGCAAGGAAGCCCGCGCTGAACGCCCGGGAGCGCTGCGCGCCAACCATTCAGCATTGGCTGGGTGGTTTTCATTTTCATCTGGTATGTTTTCTCACGGTTTGTCTTTGGTTAATGTGCAGCATGGTACTTGGCACCGAAGCCTGCCGCGCCCTGTGGGCGATACAGGCAGGCGGAGCGTGGAGAATCGCAAGGAGCGCATAGCGCGACTATGCGAGTTCTCCGGGATGGTTCGTCTCCGCGCGCCGCCAGTGGCGGAAGCAGCGCGGAGACGAACGCCCGGGAGCGCTGTGAGCCAACCACTCAGCAAATGCTGGGTGGTTTTTATTTTTATCTTCTGAGTTTTATGCCCGGTTTATTCTTCAGTATACTTATGGAAAGTACGGCATCATACATCCGGTGTATTGATTGATTCAAATGGAAAGTGAACTTGACACAATGCCTGTAAAGTGATGTGATGAGCTTGAAAAAGGAAAGTAAGCTTTCCGTATTTCAGGAAGGAGTACAGGGTGAAGAATCGTTTGGAGGAACTTAGAAAACAGAGGGGAATCAAGCAAGAGGAGCTGGCAGCAGCCCTTGAGGTTTCCAGACAGACTATTGGTTCGCTGGAAAATGGCCGATACAACCCTTCTATAGTACTGGCTTTCAAAATAGCGAAGTATTTTGATATGCTTATTGAAGATATTTTTATCTATGAGGAGGAAGAGAAATGAAGCAAAGCATACAGCGTGCAGAGCTGGTGGCAGGCATGGTTATTCTGTTGGGGGAATTGCTGACCTATGGATTTGGTGTACACACAGCAATTCCGGTTCCTCGCCCTGATTTGATTGTGTATGGCACGACGTTGATTGGACTGATGCTCATTTTGCAGGGATGCGATTTGTTCAGCAAACCGACCAAGGAGATGCAAATCTTAGAGAATGATGAGCGAAATGTAGCGATTACACGTGCCTCGGGTGCATATGCGTATCAGGTCACGCTGTTTCTGCTGGTTCTCGCATTGTTTGCGCTAATCTTTACAGGATATATGAATAAGGTTGTGTTCTTCACGATTGTTGCGGTGATTGGCGTGGGACAGATTGCTTGGCTGCTGACGGCGCGATATCTGGAGAAGAGAATGTAACGAACAGGAGGGCATTGCGATGAAGCGGTTGCCGCTTCATGGGGATCTTGTGTTGGGTGTAATGTGCAAGTGTGGATTGTTGCGCCGGTATTTGGCGATTTGCGCTGCAAATTAGCATAATGCTGAAAAAACAAGGGCATGGCTTTTCGGATCAAGCCATGCCCTTGAATGGATTAGTTGTCATATTGTGCGCGGTGCAGCTCGGCGTAGAAACCGTTCTTTTGCAGCAGTTCATCGTGCGTGCCCTGCTCGACCACCTTGCCCTCGCGCATAACGAGAATCACGTCGGCGCTCTGGATGGTGGAGAGGCGGTGGGCGACGATGAAGGAGGTGCGCCCCTGCATCATGGTGGCAAACGCATCCTGAATCTTCAGCTCGGTGCGCGTATCGATGGAGGAGGTCGCCTCGTCGAGAATCAGCATCGGCGGAAGGCAGAGCATCACCCGTGCGATGCACAGAAGCTGCTTCTGTCCCTGCGATAGACCGCCGCCGTTTTCCGGGATGACCGTGCGGTATCCGTCCGGCAGGCGGCGGATGAAGCCGTGCGCGTGCGCAGCCTTGGCAGCGGCGATGATCTCCTCGTCCGTCGCGTCCGGCTTGCCCATGGCGATGTTGTCGCGGATGGAACCGGCACACAGCCATGTATCCTGAAGCACCATGCCGATGCTGCGGCGCAGGTCGCCGCGTGTGACGCGCCGCGTATCTACGCCGTCCACGGCGATGGAGCCGCTGTCCACATCGTAAAAGCGCATCAGCAGATTGATCATCGTGGTCTTGCCGCAGCCGGTCGGGCCGACGATGGCAATGCGCTGTCCGGGCTGCACGTTCAGGGAGAAATGTTCGATGAGCTTGCGCTCAGGCGTGTAGGAGAAGCTCACGTCATGGAGAGCGACAGCGCCGCGAACGGGGCAGATCGCTTCGGGCATCTGCGGATCGGGCTGCTGCACTGGTTCGTCGATGAGCGCGAAGATGCGCTCGGCGCAGGCGAGTGCGTTTTGCAGCTCGGTGACCACGCCGGAAATTTCGTTGAACGGCTTGGTGTACTGATTGGCGTAGGAGAGGAAGCTCGTCAGCGCACCGATGCTCAGCGTGCCGGAGATGGCGGACAGTGCGCCGCACAGCGCCACGGCGGCGTACACCAGCGCATTGACAAAGCGCGTACACGGGTTGGTCAGCGAGGAGAAGAACACGGCGCGCAGCGAGCAGGCCCGCAGGCGCTCGTTGATGTCGTCGAACTGTTCGAGCATCCGCTTTTCACGCCCGAATGCCTGCACCAGCTTCTGCTCCAGAATCACCTCGTCGATCAGCGCGGTCTGCTCGCCGCGGGTTTTCGACTGAAGAACGAACATATCGTGCGTGGATTTGGCGATGAAGTTGGCCACCAGCAGCGAGAGCGGGGTGATGAGCACGACGGCGAGCGTGATGCCCGGGCTGAGGGTGAGCATGAAGAGCAGCGTTCCGGTGATGGTCAGCACGCCGGTAAAGAGCTGGGTGAAGCCCATCAGCAGGCCGTCTGCAAACGTATCCACGTCTGCAATCATGCGGCTGACCACGTCGCCGGTGGGGTGCGCGTCCAGATACGACAGCGGGAGCTGCTGGATGTGCGCGAAAGCGTCGCGGCGGATATCCTGCACGGTGGCGTAGGAGACGCGGTTGTTGAGGTCGCTTTGCAGCCACTGCGCGGCGGCGGTGAGCGCCGCGCACACGGCGATGGCGGTCAGCACGCGGACGAGGGCGGCGAAATCCACCGCCTCCGCCCCCAACATGCAGTCGATCGCTTGTCCCACGAGGATGGGCACATAGAGCGTGAGGGCGACTGTAACCAGCGCCAAGCCCAGCGAGGCGAACAACTTCGGCAGGTGCGGGCGGATATAGCGCAGCACGCGCACAAAAGCGGTGCGCTGCTTGTCCTTACTGAGCGGGGTCTTGGCCATGGCGCTGTACCTCCTCTCTGCCGTACTGGGATGCATAGATCTCCTGATAGACCGGGCAGGTCTCCATCAGCGCATCATGCGTGCCGACACCGACCACGCTGCCATCGTCCAGCACGATGATCTGATCCGCAAAGCGTACGGAGGACGCACGCTGGGAGACGATGAACGTCGTGGGGCGATGTGCCATTTCCCGGATGGCGCGGCGCAGGCTTGCGTCGGTGGCGTAGTCCAGCGCCGAAGCGCTGTCATCGAGGATGAGGATATCGGGCTTTTTGACCAGCGCACGCGCGATGGTCAGGCGCTGGCGCTGACCGCCGGAGAAGTTGCGCCCGCCCTGCTCTACGGGCTCATCGAGACGGCCGGGTTTGGCATTGACCACGTCCAGCGCCTGCGCGGTGCGCAGCGCATCCAGAAGCTCTTCGTCGGAGGCGTTTTCGTTGCCCCACAGGAGATTGGAGCGGATGGTGCCCTGAAAGAGCATGGCCTTCTGCGGAACGACGGCGACGGCGCTTCGCAGCGCATCCTTTTTCAGCGACCGCACGTCCGCGCCGCCCACGCGCACACAGCCGGAAGTCGCGTCATAGAAGCGGGGGATGAGGCCGACCAGCGAGCTTTTGCCGCTGCCCGTGCCGCCGATCACGCCGATGGTTTCGCCGGGGCGCGCGCTGAATGTGATATGCTCCAGCGCCGCTGCCGCCGCACCCTTGTAGCGCAGGGACACGTCCTCAAAGGCGACGCTGCCGCGCTGCTCTGCTGCTTCCAGCGTGCCCAGTCCGCTGCTCTGAGAGGACTGCACGCCCAGCACGGCGCTGATGCGGTCGCCGCAAGCCCACGCTTTGGTCAGCAGAATGATGAGGTTGGCCATCTTCACCAGCTCCACAAGGATCTGGCTCATGTAGTTGTACAGCGCAATGACCTCGCCCTGCGAGAGCGTGCCCATGTTCACGCGCACCGCGCCGCTGTGGATGAGCACGATGACCGCCGCATTGATGACGACGTAGGTCAGCGGGTTCATGGCGGCGGAGATGCGGCCCACGGCGAGCTGCATACGCCGCAGCGTCTGGCTGCGCCGGTCAAACCGTTCGATCTCCGCGTCCTCCTTGCAGAAGGCACGCAGCACGCGCACGCCGTTCAGCGTTTCGCGCGTGGCGGCGGTCACGCTGTCCAGCTGGCCCTGCACCGCGCGGTAGCGGGGGATGGTGACGAGCATGATGGTAAAGACGATGACGCTCAGCACGGCGATGACCGCGGCGAAGATGAGCGCACAGCGCGCGTCGATGGTGAAGGCCATGACCATCGCGCCGAACACCACAAACGGCGAGCGCAGCAGCAGGCGCAGGCACATATTCACGCCGGACTGCACCTGATTGACGTCGCTGGTCATGCGGGTGATCAGCGTGGAAGCGCCCAGCGCATCCAGTTCCGTGTAGGAGAGCGTCTGGATGTGCGCCATCAGCGCGTGGCGCAGCCGCGTGGAGAAGCCGATAGCGGCCTTGGCGGCGAAGAACTGCGCCGTTACCGCAGCCAGAAGCCCCACAAGCCCCAGCAGCGCCATGAGCAGCACCATGCGCACGACATAGCCGCTGTCACCGGCAGCGATGCCGCGGTCGATGATCCCCGCGACGACCAGCGGGACGATCAGCTCAAACGAGGCTTCCAGCAGCTTAAACAGAGGGCCGAGGACGCACTCGCGCCCGTAGCCCTTGAAATAGATGAACAGCTTTTTCAAATGGTTCACCTGCCTTGTGAAGATTCGGAGGAAGCGGCGCTTTTGCGCCATTGCATGACCAGCTCGGCCTCGCCGGTGTCCGGGTCGGTTTGGCACGCCTGAACGGCAAACGCAGCCCGCTCATAAAAGCGGACGGCGTTTGCATTGCGGCGGTAGACGTGCAGCGTCAGCGCATCGCGGCGCTGCTGGACGGTATGCAGCAGATGGCGGCCCACACCCTGCGAACGGGCGCCGCGCAGGACAAAGAGCCCCGCGATGAAGTCGCCTGCCAGACCGATGAAGCCGAGAATTCGGCGGTCATCCGGGGCTTCGGCCACATAGACCTCCGCCTGCTCGATGGCCGCGCACACGTCCTGCGCATGGCCCATCCAGTAGGATGCGGGGACGAAGGGGTGCGCGTCGAGGTTGCCTTCCAGCCAGATGGACAGGACGGCAGGCAGGTCGCCCCCGCGCAGGGGACGGATAATCGGCTTCTCCATGGCCTTACAGCACGATGTCGCCGGGGTTGTAGCCGTGCGGCAGCGGCTCTTCTTCGAGGAAGCGGAAGCTGTCATCGCACAGAATGGGCAGGAACGCCGCATAGGGCATGGACGGGAATTCGCAGCAGTAATCGCTTGCGCCGAAGCAGCCGCCCTCCTTGCCGCGCAGGTTCAGCCCGCGCGCAAACTTGGTGTGGTTGGAGCAGTCGTGAACCACCAGCGGCCATTTCTCATCGTCCGCCATCTTCATGAGCTTGAAGGTGATTTCCCGGCTCCAGATGGGGGAGATGTAGCCTAGGCGCGCGATATAGAGGTTTTCGCCCGCGTAGTTGTCGAGGTTGTTGGGATTGAGGTGCAGTTCTGCACAGTTCATGAAATCCAGCCCCGTGGCGAGGATCTTGTCCTTCTTGGCCATGAATGCCTCGAAGAATTCCGGGGTCATGGGCGTTTCGATGCCGACATAGGGGATATACTGCTTGGCGATACGGATGTTCTCGATCACCTTGTCGCTGCACCCGCTTGCGCCGAGATTGAAGCGCAGCTCGTCAAGGCCTGCCTCGCCCAGCGCGCGCAGGTTCTCCTCCGTACACAGCAGGCCGTTGGTGTACATATGCTGATGGATGCCCGCCGCATGGAACTTGGCGATCACGCCGTAGTAGACCTCGATCTCCATGAACGGCTCCAGATAGACATAGGATACGCCGGTGGGCTTATCCTGAATGGAGAGCAGCAGATCCAGATCCTTCTCGTAGAACTTGGTGCCGCCGATCTGCCACATCCCCTCGCCGATGGGCGGGATGCAGTCCAGCTCGCCGTAATTGTAGCAGAACTTGCACTGAACGTTGCACTTGTTGGTCTTGCGGATGGCGGAAAGCCCCGTGCCGGTCAGGCAGGAGCGGCAGCCCTTGGAGAACTTGCTCTCGTCGCCCACATAGTAGGTGCGTCCGCCGAGCGTCTTGAGGCCGGAAATGGCCTGCATCATCTTTTCATTGCGTGCGTCCACGGCCGCCTCGATCTGGGCGAAGGTAGCCAGCGCAATCTCCTGCTGGTGGGTGAGCAGCTCCTCGCCCTCGGGGAGAGAGGCGAAGAACGTAAACCACAGCAGCGCGTCTTTTTTGGAAATCTTCATGTGAATCAGCCTCCTGAACGTGTTGGACATATCCCGGACTGTGTGCTTTGCGTGATGCGCCGATCAAAGCGCTCCGTCAGCGCGGAGCGAAGAAGGGGGGATGCGATTACGTTAGGGTGGCTGCCCTAAAACCTGCTTGGGGATTTCATCCCCAAACC
>JAXJLD010000129.1:0-5472 GCA_036297385.1 Christensenellales bacterium
TCCTTGAGGAGCGTGCCCTTGGGGTCGGTGATGAAATAGCTCGTGTTGAGCTGGCAGATGTTCGGAGTGACATAGTTGAACGTCTTGCCGGAGCCGGAGCCGCCCACGACCAGCACGTTCAGGTTGCGGTCGAGTTCGGGGTTGAACTTGGGGCGGTGCAGGGCGAGGCCGAAGTTCTGCGTGAAGATGAGGTTGTTGTCCTCCGTGGTGAGGTCGCGGAACTGCTTACCCTCCTTGAGTGTGCCCCAGCGCGCCGAACCGCTCTCCTCACCGGCGCGGAAGTTTCCGACGAAGGCGACGTAGCGCAGCCAGAAGAGCCAGACGAGGACGCACATGGTCAAGCCCGCCAGCATGGCGTTGGGTGACATGTCGATGTGCGCCGGGTTCTCGGCAATGAGGGGCCACATGGCGGCGAAGCCGTCGCCCCAGTGCTCGAAGAACTGGCCCCCGAACGAGACCACGGCCTCCCAATATCGGTTCCCGAGGTAGAAACCCACACCGGAGAGCAGGGTGGTCACGAGGGCCGAGGTCGCGACCTTCTTGTTGGTTTCAGGGTTTCCCTTGCCTTGAGCCATAAGCGACCCTCCTTCCTAACCTTCGCGTCCCGGCAGGGCGCGGGAGAGCGAGACGGCGATGGAGGCGCGGGTGGTCGGCGCGGTGCCCTGCGCGAAGCGCTTGTAGCACCCGAGGCAGAAATCATCTTCGGGGCGGATGCCGTTGGTGTCGCGGGGGCAGGTGCCGTCGTTGCGCTCAAGAGCCGTCGGCTCCCAACTCATTGTGATGCCGTCCGCGCTGATGACGCGCTTGCAGCCCGACTCTATCTCGTAGAACAGGTCCCCGAGGTCGTTGGCGGCTGAACCCGGTGCGGAGGGACACGCCGCGTCGAGGAGCGCCTTGAGGTTTCCGACCGTCCGCTGCTCCAATGAGCACCAGTCGCGCAGGTAACCGAGGCAGGCGTAGAGAAGCTGCCTCGCGCTCTTCTTGAAAGCGGCGTCCCCGTCGCATTCATCGCGCAGGACGCTGGCGCTTATCACCGCGTCGGCGATGGCCTCGATGTCGCTGTCGGATTCCATGGCCTGCAAGGGGTTCGCCGCAAGGCGCTCCGGCAGGTACTCGTTCATGTGGGTCATATCAGGCTCCCTTCTAGCGCTCTTGCTGGAATTTGTCGGAGATGTCGCGGTCGGGGGAGTCGTTGGTCTGCGAGAGCTGCTTGCTCGCGGCGCGGCACTCCTTGGCCTGAGAGTTCAGGTCGTACTTTTCGCGGCTACGGTCGGACTGCTCGCGCACCATGGAAGGTGAAACCTCGGTGCCGTTTTGCTCGCGCTCGATGCGCAGCGTGTTCACCATAGTATCCATGCCATCATGGGACTCGATGCCTTGATTGATGTCGGGAGTCGAGCCGTTCATGTCGAGGGAACCATCGGTCACTTGCGGTTCACGCGAGTCCTTGACGTTTTCCAACGACGCCCCATGACTTGGACCGTGGTCGAAGAACTCGATTCCCAGTTCCTCCGATGCATGACCGGGAAAACGCGTCTCGACGGCCTTGATGACGTCCTGCTTGCGCTTCACGTCCACAAGGAACCCCATCTTGCCGTCAGGACGGTCATACGTCTCGATGCCGCGCTCTTTAAGGTCGCCGCGCACCGCGTTGCAGATGAGGTTCAGGTCCTTCTGCGGGGGAACGACCTCGTGGGCGGTCTCATTAGCGGTCGGCTCCTTGGGCGTGTTCTTCTCAAACCAGTCGTGAGTCACATCGCACTTGTACCTGTCCCGGAGGGTCTTCGCTCCGACGGCCCAGTCCATCAGACCGTCCTTGTTCGGTCCACGGTCGAGGATTTCACCGTTCTCATCACGACGAGCTTCGTAGAACATCAACTCGCCATTCTTGCCTTCCGTGACACCGATGTCCTCCTTGGCAAGGAGTTCCTTGAAATCATCGAAATCGCGGCACTGTTCGCGGGCGTTGAGCACCTTGTCGCGTATACCCTCGGTGTGGTTATAGGTATCGTTTACGCGGTCATCATATGTCTGCTCGGGAAAATCCGCTGCGCGAGACTCCTGTTCGATTATTCTTGCCTTGACCTGATAGGGTTCACCGACGCTTTCGACAATGAAGTCCTCGCCGGTTGCCTTTCCGACCATATCGGTAAGCTCATCGTGAGTGTAGCCGGAGAAGAACACCTCGGAGTCCATATCGAGGTCAGCGGTGTCCTGTTCTGAGAACGTTCTGACTTCGACTTTATCTGGCGTATCGGTGAAGCGAATCGCCACGGGGATAAGCGTGACATCACGTAGATTAAGCTCTATGCCATCCACATTCGGCAAATCCGGTAGATTTTTGATGGGCTTAAGGCTTTTGAACACATCCTGCGTCACAGGTTTCCCATTTGCAATCAACTCGGAGATTTCCCCGCATTTGAGATTGGTCATGACCTCGGAGAATTGCACGGTGCATTCCCGCACCTTTTGAAGGTCATCTTTGGCAAACTGGACATACCCATTGCCATTGTCATCGGTCATCGCTGCGGCATAAGTGCCGTTCTCGCGCACAACCTGTGCGAAATAGGCCGCATCGGTCGAGTTTCCAAATGGCATGCAGATATGCTCGCGAGAAGCCATGACCTCGGCCTTTATCGCGGCCTCTTCTTTCGACATGCCTTCTTCTTCGAGCTTCGCCTGTTGCCAATCGCGGATGGCTGACTTGAAATACTCATTTAGGATTAGGCCAATCGCTTTTTCACTGTATCTAGTGATGTTGCGAAGAAGCATATCGCCTACATCGTCTCCAAAATCTTGCGCCATGGTCATCTTCCTTTCTACTTGTTGTGGACGCAGTGGGGAAGCGGATGGCCCGTAACCCCATATGCCGCATTATATCCGAGCACCCTATCTGTGCCCCGCATCCCTTACACGCAGACCGTTGGACGAGTTGCCAACAAGAGGGTGAAGCTGGGGCAGATGATGCGTATCGGATGTCGTCAGTCGCCATTTGTGATAATCAATGGCAAATGGCGCTCAAATCTTTCCAGTCCCGTGTGATGTCTGGATGTAAAGTATCTCTACAATTTCTACATATATGTTCTTCTGAAAAGCTATTTTCTCGGCAAACTGCATGGTCGTATCGTGTTCCTTGTAGAAAGGAGGAATCACGATGATTTCAGAAGAAGAGAAGATGGCAGCCGTCAAGATGTTTTGCGCCTATTGCAAGAGGACGCTTCGAAACGCGAGGACGGACATCATTCGCAAGCAGGCGCGTGAGGCGCGATGGGAGACCGTGTTCTCCGACATGCACGAGAGCGAGCTGAACAGGCTGGCCTCACCCGATGACCTCATATCGGAGGAGGTCGTGTTTGAGGTGGTCGGTCGGGAGGTCGTGGTGATGGATACCGTTCTCGCCGAGGCCATCCATGGCCTCTCCAAAGGCGACCAAGCCATCGTCCTGCTCTACTACTTCGCAGAGTGGACGGACAGGCGCATCGCCGAGGAGCTTGGGTGCCCTCGCTCCACGGTCCAATTCAGGCGCTCGAAGGCGCTCCTCGCGCTGAGGGCGCGTTTAGAGGAGGTGATTGGTGATGATGAGCTATGAGGTAATGGTCGCGGCGGTCTCAGGCGACCCCGTTGCCATGCAGAAGGTCCTCGCCTATTTCGACGGCTATATGGACCAGCTCTGCACGCACGCCTTCCTCGATGAGTTTGGGCGCGTCGAGTACGGGGTCGATACCCTGAGAAAGACGCAGCTCCAAGGAAAGCTGCTCGCCGCGATGCTGCGGTTCGAGCCGTGATGAGGAGGTGGGCGCATGGGTGCGAAGGACATACCCGTATGGGAGAAGTACACGCTCACCATCGAGGAGGCGGCCCGGTACTTCCGCATAGGCGAGGGCAAGTTGCGCCGCCTTGCCTCGGAGATGCCGCCGCCTGACTGGGTGGTGATGAACGGCAACCGCGTTCAGGTCAAACGCAAGGCGTTCGAGCGGTTCATCGACGCGACGGACGTGATTTAGATGATGAAAAAGAGCCTTGGTTATGCTATAATAGCAGTAGCATACCAAGGCTCTTTCCATATGGAAGGAGCGATATATGGATGTCACAGAAAAGACGAGACAACAAGAATAGGATACTGAACACCGGCGAGAGCCAGAAGGCCAACGGCCTCTATGTCTTCAAATACACGGACGGGGACGGAAAGCCGAAGTTCATCTACTCATGGAGACTGGTGGAGACCGACAGGCTCCCTGCCGGTAAGAGGCCGTGCAGGCCGCTGCGCGAGAGGGAGCGCGAGATACGCCGTGACCTTGAGGACGGGATAGACCCCATCGGCAAGAAGATGACGGTCAGCCAGCTCTACGCGAAGTTCACGAGATGCCGCCTCGACGTGCGCGAGGGGACGGAGAGGTCGAGGGCGCAGCTCAAGCGATTGCTCTTCGAGGATGCGATAGGCTCGCGGGAGATAGGCGGCGTGAAGCCGTCAGACGCGAAGGAATGGGCGCAGCGCATGAAGTCCAAGGGCTTCGCCTACTCCACCATCTCCAACCACAAGCGGTCGCTCAAGGCGGCGTTCTACTTGGCGATAGCCGATGACTGCATACGCAAGAACCCGTTCGATTTCAAGCTCGCGACCGTCATCAAGAGGGACGTGACGGAGAGGGAGCCGCTGAGCCGGGAGCAGGTGGACGCGCTGCTCGGTTTCATGCGGTCGGACGCCGTCTATCACAGGTACATCGACGAGGTGGTCATCCTCCTCGGGACTGGGCTGCGCATATCGGAGATGTGCGGGCTGACCGAGGCGGACATCGACCTGACGAACAGGGTGATTTTCGTGGACCACCAGCTCGCTCGCGCGGTCGGCGGGGGATACCGGGTCGATGAGCCTAAGACGGAGAGCGGCAGGCGCTACATCTACATGACCGACGAGGTGATGGCCGCGTTCGAGCATGTCATGGCATCGAGGCCGAAGGCGAAGCCCCTGAACGTCGATGGGCGAACGGGCTTCATCTTCCTCAACAGGGACGGGCTGCCGAGGGTCGGCGGCGATTACGACCGGGTGTTCAGGGGGCTGAGAGGCAAGTACGCGAAGAAGGGAAAGATGGAGCTTCCCGATGGCATGACACCGCATACGCTGCGTCACACGTTCTGCACGGAGATGGCGAAGGCCGGGATGAACCCGAAGGCGCTGCAATACATCATGGGCCATAAGGACATCAAGATGACGCTCGGGTACTACGCCCATATGGACGGCTGCACGGCTGCGGAGGAGATGCGACGCGTCGCGGCGTAGTAAAAACGCGTTTTACTACTCGTTTTACTACTCACGGCCATCAAGATGCGCCGGGATTCGCCAAGATACGGGAACTTCCCCAAAAGGCGAAAAAGCCGGGAACGCCCTTGGAATCGGGCTTCACCGGCTTTCGGGAAGTTATGGGAACATGTTGGAAAATATCGCGTTGATTTATTAAGAAGAAAGCAGAAAGA
>JAXJLD010000130.1:0-9946 GCA_036297385.1 Christensenellales bacterium
GCAAAGCGGTCTACGATTGAAACGGGTTCAATTTGAGCAAAAGGTGTTAGATGCAAACCGTATGAGTACAGGACTGTTTTCGCTGGAAAACGGTGAAAGGAGACACTATGAATTTCTATGCAGCACACATTTGTGGTGAAAACGAGCAGCCCCTCAAGAAACATCTGAACAACGTAGAGCAGCTCTGTATGCGCTGGGCCGAGCCGCTGGGCCTCGCGCACACGGCGGGGCTGATTGCCCTTCTGCACGACATGGGCAAGGCCACGGAGGCGTTTCAGCGGTATCTTCACAGCGAAGATGGCGAAAAATCGCCCCACGCGCACGCGCCGATAGGGGCCATTTATGCTTATCAGCGATGGTTTCCCGAGGATAAGCACCTTCCCGGGAATAAGCGCCGAAAGCGCACCGCACAGACCATCGCTCTGTGTGTCTATGGGCATCATGCCGGGCTGATGGACTGCGTGGAGGAGAGGGACAAGGGGCATTTTGAAGAGAACATGAAGTTTGCAAAGGATGCCGATCGGCAACGCTTCAACGAGGCTGCCGCCTACTTCACGGCGAACATAGAGTCTGAAACAGCGCTGGACGAGCGGTTTGAAGCGGCGTGCCGAGAACTGGCGGATTTCAGAAGGAAGGACGATGAAGCGGCGTGCCAAGAACTGGTGAGTTTCAGAAGGAAGGACGATGAGGCTGCGTTTTACGATGGTTTGACGGTTCGGCTGCTGCTGAGTATGCTCGTGGACGCAGACCGGTACGATTCTGCCTGCTTTGAATATGGGGAGGATGCGCTGGCAGAGCCTGCCGCGCCCATCTGGAGCGGGCTGTTCGACCGGCTGAACGCCTACACATCGGCGCACTTTGCGGTGAAAACGCCGATCGATGCGATTCGTGCGGACATCGCCGTGCGCTGTGAACGGGCGGCTGCGTGGGAGCCGGGCGTGTATCGCCTCACCGTGCCGACGGGCGGCGGCAAAACGCTTTCAAGCCTGCGCTTTGCCCTCAGCCACGCGGCGCGGTATGGCATGGAGCGCATCTTCTATGTGATTCCGTTCAATACCATCCTCGATCAGAATGCACGCGACATTCGCGAGGCGCTGGAAGGATACGAGGGGCTGCTCGAACATCACGCGAATGTTGTCATCGAGAACGATGACGAGCGGGTGCAGTACAAGCGGCTGACCGAGCGCTGGGACAGTCGGATTATCCTGACCAGCATGGTGCAGTTCCTCAACGCGCTGTACCGTCGGGAAAACACGAATGCACGCCGTATGCACAGCCTGACGCGTTCCATCATCATATTTGACGAGATTCAGGCGCTGCCGCCGCGGTGCAAGGTACTCTTTGAGCGCACGATTCATTTTCTTGCGCACTATGCGGGCTGCACGGTGCTGCTGTGTACGGCGACACAGAAGGCGTTTTCGGGTGTCGAAGTGGCGGGCGACCTGATGGGCAGCGATGAAGAGATTGCCAAGCTCTACGACGATTTGAAGCGCGTGCATTGGAATTTGGATAGGTTCAATGAGACGATGGACAACCATCAGGCGGCGGCCCATCTCAAAGACCTGCTGTACGCCAGCGGCAGCGTGCTGGCAATCGTCAATACCAAGGCGGTTGCGTGGGATGTGTACGAGCGGACGAAGGCGCTGCTGTGCGCAGAGGGTATGCGTCCCATCGACCTGAACGGCAGGCTGAAAGCGGCGATGGAAGCGGCGAATGGAGAGAGGGCGACGTTTCAGGCGGCGGTCATGCGGATGGCGAACGATGCCGCGCCGGAGGATGTGCTGTGCGTGCATCTGAGTACGGCACTCTGCCCGGCGCATCGTCTGTCGTACATCGACTTTATGAAAGCGTGGATGAAAGCGGGCGGACGCGCACTGTGCGTCTCCACGGCGCTGATCGAGGCGGGCATCAATGTCAGCTTCCCGGCTGTCGTACGCAGCTTGGCGGGGCTTCCGAGCATTGTGCAGGCGGGAGGCCGCTGCAATCGCCATGGAGAGCGGGCGCTGGGGGAGGTGTACATCTGGACATTCGAGGAGGAAAAACTGAAAATGCTGCCGGATATCCAGAATGGACAAAACTGCACAAGCGCCCTGCTTCGCATTCCGGGCATGACGGAGGACAGACTCTGCAAGCCGGAGAGCATCCAAATGTACTTTGCGCAGGAGGGCTGGTATACGAACCGTGAGTCCAAATATCCCATCGGGAAAAAGGGGACGCTTGTTGATTTGCTCGGCAAAAACGAAACGTTTTTGAATGGCGGTACGCCTTCGTTCCCGCTCCGGCAGGCGTTCCGCACGGCGGGAGACTATTTCCGTGTGATCGACGAAAACACACGCGCCGTCCTCGTGCCTTACGGGGAGGGAAAGGAGATCATCGCGGGGCTTTGCAGCGCATCCGACATGAAGCAGCGCACCCGGCTGCTTGCCCGCGCACAGCAGTACAGCGTCAACGTGTATGAGAATATGTTGGGGGATCTCTCGGATGAAGGGGCGCTGGAGGTCATCGACGAGATCGGCGTGATCGTCCTGAAGGAGGGCTATTATGACGAGGAACGCGGATTGAGCGCTGAGCGCGGAGAGCTGTCTTTGTTAGAATTGTAATCAATATCAAAAATCATATTGACATCAAAATAGAACTGACGTATGCTAAATATAACACAAAGCCGTCGAGGCTAAAGTGCTTCTGGCTCGATGGCTTTGCGTTTTTTTAGAAATGCGTCCATATTCATGAATATTTTCAATTCACATCCACACCGATTCGATGTGTATGACGCGCTCAGTATAGCACATTTTCGGAACGAGATGCAAGCAGAAGAAAGAGGTGATGGTCTTGTCTCCCGGAAAGATCCGGAATCAGATCGAATTTCGTGTGTATGGCAGGCGGGCGCTGTTCTCCGACCCCATCACACGCATGGGCGGTGAAAAGCTGTCCTATCCCATCCCGACATATCAGGCAATCAAGGGGATAACAGAGAGTATCTATTGGAAACCGTCTGTTATTTTTCGTATTGACGAAGTTTGCGTTATGAATCCTATACGCATGGAGGCCCAGAATGTTCGCCCGATCAGCTATAAGCTGGCAAAGAACGATTTGTCGATTTACACCTATCTGGCGGATGTGAGCTATCTCGTCCGTGCGCATTTTATCCCGAACCCCTACCGTACCGAGCCGGACTTGATCGAAGATGGACAGAATGAACATAAGCATCATCATATTGCCAAGCGCATGATCGAGCGCGGCGGGCGGCGGGATATCTTCCTCGGCACGCGGGAGTGCGCCGGGTATGTCGTTCCGTGCGATTTCGACGAGGAGAAGAAGAAGAGCTATTACGCGGGGCGCGGCGAGATCGACTTCGGCGTGATGTTCCACGGGTTTGATTATCCCGACGAGACGGGGCGCGATATGCTGGGTGTGCGCTTCTGGCGGCCCAAGATGGTGAACGGAATCATCACCTTCTGCCCGCCGGAGGAATGTACCCTGCGCCGCGATGTGCGCCCGATGAAGCCGAAGAAATTCGGCGGCAAACATGGCAACTTTACGGGGCTTGAGGAGGCGTCCGTCAAGGAGGCGCTGGATCAGATGGCGCGGGAAGGAGGCGGCGCATGAGCTGGAGCAGAGCATTGTACGATGTGTATGATGCAGTCAGTGGGGTGGAGATCGACGAGAGCGACAACCGCACGCAGCTCGTCCCCGTCGGCTTCACGAAGAAGAAGATTCGATACGAGATCATCCTCACGGCAACCGGCGAATTCTCTTCCGTGAATGATTTCGATAAGAATGGATTGGAGTGCATTGTGCCGTCCTCGCGGGCGGCGGAGGTGCGAGGCGGCGACAAGTATGATCCCTTTCCGCTTGCCGATCATCTCAAGTACTTTATGCAGGAGGATACGCTCAAGCTGTATCTGGCGCAGCTGGATGCGTGGTGCAGCGCGCCCGGCGCACCGCCATGCCTGCGAACCCTGTATGCCTATCTGAGCCGGGGAACACTCCTTGACGATATGAGCGCAAGGCTCAAAAAGATCAAGCTGCACAAGGATGAAAACGCACAGGATTTTGAAGGCACGGATGCCAAGGTGATGGTCTGCTTCTCCGTGGAAACCTACGATGGATCGGAGATGCGGCTGTGGATGCGTGAGGATGTGCGGCAAAGCTGGTCTGCACTGCAAGGCAGCAGGAAGAGCGGCGAGGCGGGGCTTTGCTATGTGACAGGAGAAACCGCGCCGCTGCTGGAGAATCATCCCAAGGTGCAGGGCAACGCTAAGCTGATTTCTGCCAAGGATGCGGGCTATCCGTTCCAGTACAGGGGGCGTTTTGTCGAGGAGCGCAGCGCCGCGACGGTCAGCGCCGATGCTTCTGACCGCATCCATCGTGCGCTGGCGTACCTGATGGAGAATCAGGGCTTTCGGAGATTTGGCCTCAATATCGTCGCGTGGAATGTGGTCACGGGCGCGATGGCGGTTCCGGTGAATGTGAAAACATCGGACGATGAGGATGACGAGGACGAAGAGGAGAGCAGCCAGAGCCCGGATACGTTTGAGGCGTATGCGGATGCGCTGCGCGATGCCGCCGCGGGAAAAGCAGGGTCGGTCAAGGAATTTGAGGCGTGCATCAGCGGCTTGGATGCAAAGCGGATGGAGGAAGTGTCCATCCTGAGCATGGAGGCCGCAACGCCCGGTCGGATGTCGATCGACTACTATCAGGAGCTGCCCGGCGGTGTGTATGTCGAAAGGCTCATGGATTGGTATCGCTCCTGCTGCTGGACATACTGGGACAAGAAAAGGGAGCAGAACATCATCCGCACGCCGCAGCCGATGGCGATTGCGAGCGCGGTCATGGGCACGGAGGCTGTTCGACGCGCAAAGAAAGACCCGAATGCCGACAAGAGTGATGGCAAACAGATGCGCACGCTGTACAAGCGGCTGCTGAGCTGCATGGTGGATGGCGCACCCCTGCCGCGAAGCGCCTTGAAAAGCGCGGTGAACAGCGCCGAAGCGCCGCTGACTTTCCGCGATGACAAGGGAAACTGGCGACGGTATGAGTGGGAGGCCTGCGTGCGGACGACCTGTGCGCTGATTCGCCGCAGCCGATTTGACCGGCTTTCGCAGAGTGAGCGCGAGAATGTCGAGGCTCTTCTGCCTCAAGACAGGCTCGACCGTGCCAATCGAAACCGCAGCTACCTCTATGGCCGTCTGCTGGCGATTGCCGACAGGATAGAGCTGGCGGCTGCTGAACAAACAGAAAAGCTGCCGACCCATGCCATCCGTTTGACCCAGCGCTTTGTGCAGCGCCCGAAGGAGACGTGGCTGCATCTGCACGACAAGCTGATTCCAGCTCTCGCTTCACTCGGTGAAAAGGCAGAGCGATATATGCGCATGATCTCCGATGTGGAAATGCTGTTTGAGCGTGAGGACAGGGAAAGCTGTGCGGCGCTGGATGAAAATGTGCTGCTGGGCTTTTTTGCCCAGACCCAAGCCGTCTTTGCCAAGCGAGAAAAAGAAGAGACGGCGCAGGAGAATGCGGAAGAAGAACAGACAAAGAAGGACAGCGAAGAACAAAAACACCCGGTCTATACATTCGGCACAAACCGCAGCGAACGATTCGGTATGCTCGCCGCCATTGCGGATTGTACGGAGTATAAAGCGACGAAGGAGAAGCGCGACGGATATACGGTTTCCACGCATGGCGGCAAAACCGCTGCACTGCGCATGATGGTGCAGATGACGCAGAAACCTGCCTCAACATGGGCGGTGATCCACAGCAAGCTGCTCCCGTATCTGGAAAAGCTGGGCATACGTGGAAGCCGGTATCTGCTGGACATGATGAGCGAGGTCGAGTGTGGATTTGACCGCGCAGAACGGCAGGACAATGTGCCGCTGGACAGCCTCTTCCTCTACGGGTTCTACCGTATGCGCGCGTGCATCCTCTCCCGAGGCGAGCTTGCGGAAAAGGCGACAGCACCGCAGGCCCTTCCCGCGACGCGGGAAGGCGCATATGCAGTGCTGCTCGCCATCGAAAACCGCGTAGAGCGCACCGTGCTCGACATGGAAAAGGATGAGAAGGATAACCGCGTGAGCAATGCCGTGCGCTTCATGAATCAATTCGCCTCTGCACCGGATTCCACATGGCACTATATCGAGACGCGCATGGAACCATATCTCAAGAAGCTGCGCAGCAAGCGCGCGGGCAAAGTGCGTGAATGGGAAGCGTGCATCGGACTGCTGAAAGACAGGATCGAACAAAACGGATGGGGCGGCAACGAACCGCTCTCTCCCGAATGGCTGCACGATTATTACATGGATTGACGAAGAAGAAAGGAGTGCGTGAGCCCGATCAGGGCCTCATGCCAAGAAAAACATGGCTGCTTTGAATCAGAAGATGGATTTCGCCCTCGTCTTTACCGTTCGCAATGCAAACCCCAATGGCGACCCGCTGGACGGCAACCGTCCGCGCACCACCTACGATGGCACGGGTGAGGTATCCGACGTATGCCTCAAGCGCAAGATTCGCAACCGCCTGATGGACGAAGGATATCCCATCTTTGTTCAGTCGGACGACCGCCGCGTGGACGAGTATCGCTCCCTCAAGGATCGCGCTGATGGCTGTGCGGAGCTGAAGGCCTGCATGGAAGCGCTGACGTCCAAGAAGAAGGCGAAGAATGCACCCGTGGTGACCCGCGACGACTACGCGCGAATTGCGTGCCAGACGTGGCTGGATGTGCGCGCCTTTGGACAGGTCTTTTCCTTCAAAAAAGGAGAGGGGAGCGACGGATTGTCTGTCGGCGTCCGCGGCCCGGTGACCATTCAGCCTGCGTTCAGCATTGAGCCGGTGAACATCGTCAGCTCGCAGATCACTAAGTCCGTCAATCTGGAGACGAGCGAGGATTTGGACAAGAAGGCGGCTGACACGATGGGCATGAAGCACCGCGTGGATTTTGGCGTGTACAAGACCTTTGGCTCCATCAATGTGCAGACCGCGCAAAAGACCGGGTTCGGAGAGGAGGACGCCGAGGCGATCAAGGAGGCGCTGCGCACGCTGTTCCGCAACGATGCGACCGCCGCCCGCCCGGATGGCAGCATGGAGGTTGTGAAGCTCGTTTGGTGGACGCACAACTGCATGAACGGCCAGTATTCCTCGGCCAAGGTACATCGCTCCTTGCAGGTGACCGTCGGCGAGGACGGGGTGCCGCAGGTTTCCGTGGATGAAAGCGCCATCCCGGGTTTGGCTTATGAGCAGCTCGATGGGGAGTGACGCGGATTACTTGATGCTTTCCGGGCTCAAGCATTTTCGCTTCTGCCGCAGGCGCTGGGCGCTGGTGCATATCGAGCAGCAATGGGCGGAAAACGCGCTGACGGTTTCCGGCCACCTGATGCATGAGCGCGTGCATGATGCGGGTTTCACCGAGTCGCGCGGGAGTGTGGTACTCTCGCGCGGTATGCCGGTGAGTTCACAGGCGCTGCGCATCAACGGCGAGTGCGATCTCGTGGAGCTGCACCGCGATGAAAACGGCGTGACCATCCAAGGCAGGAGCGGAACATGGCGCGTGTTTCCCGTCGAATACAAGCATGGACAGCCTGACGAGCGCGGTGCAGACGAGATGCAGCTCTGTGCGCAGGCGCTGTGTTTGGAAGAAATGCTGGCGGCGGAGATCCCGGAGGGCGCGATTTACTACGGCAAGATCCGCCGACGCGTGACGGTTGCGCTGACGGAAGAATTGAGACGGGAAACCGTGGCGGCGATTGCGGAGATGCACAGTCTGTCGGCGCGCGGCCATACGCCAAAAGCCAAATGGAGCAAGGCGTGCAGGAGCTGTTCGCTGGTGGAGGTCTGCCAGCCGCTTTTGGGCAAGCGGGCCAGCGCATCGGCGTATGTCAGGCAGATGCTGGAGGAGGACGGGCCATGAGAAAGCTGCAAAACACGCTCTACGTCACAACGCCCATGGCATATCTTTCGCTGGACGGAGAAACGGTCGTCATTCAGGATGACGATGTATGCTTGGGGCGCGTGCCGCTGCTGAATCTGGAAAACATCGTCAGCTTTGGCTATCGCGGCGCGAGTCCCCGGCTCATGGGCGCGTGCGCAGAGCGCGGCATTGGGCTTTGCTTTCTCACGCAGCACGGCCGGTTTCTGGCGCGGGTTGCGGGGCCGGTCAGCGGCAATGTGCTGCTGCGCACTGCACAATACCGCCTTGCAGATGTCGAGGCCGATGCGCTGCCCATCGCCAAAATGTTCCTGACCGGAAAAATCTTCAACGGACGATGGAGCCTTGAGCGTACCCTGCGCGACCATGCGCTGCGCGTAGACGCCGACAGATTGAAGAATGCGATTGAACAGATGAAGCAGGCGCTTGCCGCCGTTCCCCGTGCGGAATCGACGGAAGAGCTGATGGGCGTGGAGGGCGTTGCCGCAAAAGCGTATTTTGCTGTATTTGATGAGCTGATTCTCAGACAGCCCGCGTATTTCCATTTTGACGGAAGAAACCGCCGCCCGCCGCTGGACCCTGTGAACGCGCTGCTTTCCTTCACATACAGCATTCTGGGCAGCGAGATTGCAGGTGCGCTGGAAGCCGTGGGGCTGGACCCCGCCGTGGGGTTTCTGCATTCGCTCCGTCCGGGACGCGCGTCCCTCGCGCAGGATCTTCTGGAGGAGCTGCGCGCGCCGCTTGCAGATCGCTTTGTGCTGTCGCTCATCAACTTGGGCACGGTCAACGAGCGAGACTTTGCCCGTAAGGAGAATGGGGCGTTTTATCTGACGGATGATGCGCGGAAGCGGTTTTTGGCCGCGTGGCAAAAGCGCAAGCAGGAAGTCATCACGCATCCGTTTCTCAAGGAAAAACTGCCGTGGGGGCTGGTTCCCCATGCGCAGGCGATGCTGATGAGCCGCTATATTCGCGGAGATTTGGACGCTTATCCGCCGTTTCTATGGAAGTAATGGAGTTGTGTACGCTTTTGATTTTGGGTGTGCAAGCCCTAAGCGGGGAAGCGATGACAGCAGGATAAACGGCGCAAAGATCGGGAATGGCGCAAGTGGAAAGCGGGGATTGACATGCTTGTGTTGGTTACGTATGATATCAATGTAGAGGACACGGAGGGGAAGCGGCGGCTGCGCCGTGTTGCGAAGCATTGCCTGAACTATGGCGTTCGTGTGCAAAACTCGGTATTCGAGTGCCAAGTGGATTCGGCGCAGCTTGTCAAGCTCAAGCATCTGATTCTTGAGGAGATGGATGAGGCGCGGGACAGCGTGCGTTTCTATGTGCTTGGCAACCGTTACCACAGCAAGGTTGAGCACTATGGCGTATCGCCTGCGCTTTCGATGGATGAGCCGCTGATTCTGTGATGCGAACCGTCGGCGCACATCCTTTTCCTAAGAGGTTCGCACCGATTTTAAGGCGTTTTCTTGCGGGTAGTTCGCCTGTTTTGCCTCTTAAAGTGTTTTTTGTGAGTTCACAAAGACGGAAATTGTCTGATGTGAATATGTTTCGCAAGTGGTTTATGTAACCATTTGCTGTCTCACCCCGCATGGGGTGAGTGGATTGAAATAGCGTTTGGTGGCAGATAAGGTTGTTGAGCATAACGTCTCACCCCGCATGGGGTGAGTGGATTGAAATACCAGATAAATGGGTAATGGAGGAAGAACGCCTGAGTCTCACCCCGCATGGGGTGAGTGGATTGAAATATATGAGCTGCTTGATCAGCGCCAACGCCGAATCGTCTCACCCCGCATGGGGTGAGTGGATTGAAATGACAAGGCGCTGCGTCTCGCAGCAGCAGCTCGCGTGTCTCACCCCGCATGGGGTGAGTGGATTGAAATAGATGCCGATGTATCATGCTTTGACAGCGATGCAGAAGTCTCACCCCGCATGGGGTGAGTGGATTGAAATCTCGCCGGCTGCCGTTCTCGCGAATCCTCTGAAGTCTCACCCCGCATGGGGTGAGTGGATTGAAATAGC
>JAXJLD010000131.1:0-3028 GCA_036297385.1 Christensenellales bacterium
CTGTTTCCGCCACTGGCGGCGGCAGGCTCCAGATTCCGGGAAACTCGCATAGTCGCGCATGGCGCTCCTTGCGATTCCCGACGTTCCGCCTGCCTGTTTCGCCCACAGGGCGGCGGCAGGCTCCAGTCCCTTCTTCGCTTCGTGCTTACAGCGCGTTTTCATCGGGAAATTGTATAAGCATCATGTCGGGCAGGCGATTTCAATTGCCTGCTCGATCATTTGGTGCAGCAGGCGGCTCTGCTCGGTATCGGCGGCGCGATAGTAGACCTCCTTGCCCTCCCGGCGGCTGACAATCAGGCCGCTGCTGCGCAGCAGACGCAGGTGATGCGAGATGGCGGGGCTGGACATCTCCATCATGGCGGAGATATTGATGACGCATTCCTCGCAATGGCACAGCAGCCAAAACAGGCGGACGCGCGTGGTATCGCCAAGCTGCTTGAAGATGTCGGCAACCAACTGAAACTGTTCAATGTTGTCCAACTCTTTTTGGAGGCTGCCGGAAACGGCTTTATCGGTATGGGTGTGCGGCAGAGGGGTGTGGTTGATCATGCTGGCCTCGTTTTCTCCCGGCGGGCGTTCTTGAAAAAAGTGCGCAGACCGGGTTGACTTTGATGTGTATCTGTATTATACTACTGTCAGAACGATTAAGCAAATGCTTAATTGTTAAATCTATGAAAGGCGGATGGAATCATGAAAAAGACCTATAAGATTGAAGTGGACTGCGCCAACTGTGCCAACCTGATGGAGGAGGCCGCGCGCAAGACGAGCGGTGTTAAGGCGGCGACGGTGAACTTCATGACGCAGAAGATGATCGTGGAGTTTGAGGAGGGCCAGGAGCCGCAGGCCGTGATGAAGAATGTCTACGATGCATGCAAGAAGGTCGAATCGGACTGCGAGATTTACCTGTAAATCGCCGCCAAGCGCGGCATAGACGCTGAAAGGAGCTTGTGGTATGCAGGCGATCATTGTCAATGTGCTGCTGGCAGCCGTAGCGTTGACGGCGGTGGGCTTTCTCCTGACCGTAGGCAGGAAGGAGGATGGCATGACGCGCAAGCAGAAGCATATGCTGAAGCGAATTTTGCTCGCATCCGCGATGCTGCTGGTGCTGCAGGTTCTCCCGGCAGCGCTGTTTGCGGCGATGGACGAGGTGTTGTTCCCGTCGGCGGGGCGCTGGGTGCGCTTTGGGCTGTATCTGGTGGATTACATCATCATCGGCCATGACATTCTGCGCAAGGCGCTCAAGGGCGTGCGCAATCATCAGGTGTTTGACGAGAACTTCCTGATGGCGGTGGCGACGCTGGGCGCGATGGCGCTGGCGGTGTACGCCGACGGCGATTACTTCGAGGCCATTGCCGTCATGCTGTTTTATCAGGTGGGCGAGTGGTTCCAGAGCTATGCCGTGGGCAGAAGCCGCCGCAGCATCAGCGAGCTGATGGACATCCGGCCCGATTATGCCAATGTGGAGCGCGAGGGCAGGCTCGTGAAGGTCGATCCGGACGAGGTGGAGATCGGCAGCATCATCGTCGTGCAGCCCGGCGAAAAGGCGCCCATCGACGGCGTGGTGCTGGAGGGTCGTTCCAGCCTGAATATGAGCGCCCTGACCGGCGAGAGCCTGCCGCGCGACGTGGAGCCGGGCGAGGAGATCGTCAGCGGCTGCATCAACATGACCGGTGTGCTCAAGATCCGGACGACGAAGGCGTTTGGCGAGTCCACGGCCTCCAAGATTCTGGATCTGGTGGAGAACGCCAGCTCCCGCAAGTCCCGCTCGGAGGACTTTATCGCCCGGTTTGCCAAGGTCTATACGCCCTTCGTCTGTTACAGCGCGCTGGCGCTGGCCGTGCTGCCGCCGCTGGTTCGTATGCTGGCCATGGGCCTGCCCGCGCAGTGGGGAACGTGGCTGTACAGGGCGCTCACCTTCCTCATCATCAGCTGTCCGTGTGCGCTGGTCATCAGTATCCCGCTGAGTTTCTTTGCGGGCATCGGCGGCGCGAGCCGCGCGGGCGTGCTGGTCAAGGGCTCCAATTATCTGGAGACGCTCTCTAAGGTCAAAACGGTGGTCTTTGATAAGACCGGCACGCTCACGCAGGGCGTTTTCGAGGTGGAGGACGTTCACCATAACGAGATGGAGCGCGAGCGGCTGATCGAGTATGCGGCGCTGGCGGAGAGCGCGTCGTCCCACCCCATCAGCAGGAGCCTGCTGCGGGCGCACGGCAAGGAGCTGGATCGCGCGCGCGTGCGCGATATCCAGGAGATCAGCGGCAGCGGCGTAACGGCGATTGTGGACGGCGTGACGGTTGCGGCGGGCAATGACAAGCTCATGCGCAGCCTCGGCGTGGCGTACAAGCCGTGCCATAGCACCGGTACGATCATCCACATGGCCATCGACGGCGCGTATGCGGGTCATATCGTGATATCGGATGTGGTCAAGCCCACCGCGAAGGAAGCGGTTGCAGCGCTGAAAAAGGCGGGCATCCACAAGACCGTGATGCTCACCGGCGATGCGCGCAGGGTGGCGGAGAATGTCGCGGCAGATCTGGGCGTGGATCAGGTGTGCAGCGAGCTGCTGCCGGAGGACAAGGTGACTCAGGTGGAGGCGCTGCTGGCGGAGCAGACGGGCAAGCTGGCGTTTGTCGGTGACGGCGTCAACGATGCGCCGGTACTCTCCCGCGCGGATGTGGGCATTGCCATGGGCGCGATGGGCTCGGATGCGGCGATTGAGGCGGCGGACGTGGTGCTCATGGACGACGACCCGATGAAGATTGCCAAGGCGATTCGCATTGCCCGCAAGTGTATGCGCATCGTCTATCAGAACATCGTGCTGGCGCTGGGCATCAAGTTCCTGTGCCTGATTCTGGGCGCGTTTGGCGAGGTCAATATGTACATGGCGATCTTTGCCGACGTGGGCGTGATGATGCTGGCGGTGCTCAACGCCATCCGCTGCCTGTTTGTCAAGAAGCTGTAAGGCTGTTGATTCAGCGCGAAGCGAAGAAGGGGTTTGGGGATGAAATCCCCAAGCAGGTTTTAGGGC
>JAXJLD010000132.1:0-60515 GCA_036297385.1 Christensenellales bacterium
ATACTGTTTCCAAATTGAAAAGCCAAGCACTAAACCCCGTCAGGTCACGCTTCGCTCCCTGACGGCTTTGCATAAAGGGTTTCGGAGATACGTTGGGCTGCCGCCCAAACCCGCCTGAGGGACGCTGTCCCTCAGACTCCCTTCTTCGCTTCGCGCTTATCACGCATTTCTATCAGAAAACAGGATTAGGATGCAAACAGTATCGCTCCCTTTATTATAAAAGAACCGCCTGCAAAGTGCAAGCGGTCCCGGACAGCGTCAGATGTTTACAGATTCAGCAGCACAAGCGCTGCAAGAATCACGGCAACGGCCAGCGTCTGGCGGCGGCTGAGCCGCTCCCCGAACGCAAACCGCCCCACCAGCGCCACCAGCACGATGGTGCCGACGCTGTAACTGGGATAGACCACGATGGCAGGAACATCCGCCAGCGACAGCAGCAAAAAACGTGCCGAAAAATAATTCGGAATGCCCAGCAGCAGGCCAAAGCCTACATCCGCCAGCGTCAGGCGCTGTCCGCGGACAATCGCCAGCAGCACGCACAGCCCCAGCGCGATGAAAAACGTGTACACCAGATAGTGATTTTTCAGCGCCGGGCTGCCCATCTCTTCGTAGATCTTGCTGAGCACATCCGTGCAGCCGCCCGCCAGCAGCAGCACAATCAGCCCCAGCGGGTGCTTTGCGCTTCCGCCGCCCTTTTCCTGCTGAATCATCACAATGGCTGCCAGCGCCAGCGCCATACCGCCAATCTGCATCAGCCCCGGCCGCTCGCCAAAGGCAAGCATGGAGACCAGCGTAGGCACCAGCACGCCCAGCTTCATGAACGTCGCAGGAAGCACCACGCCGTTGACGCGGATATTCCATTGCAGCAGCATAAAGCTGCACAGGAACATTGCGCCGCTGACAATGCCCAGAAACACCGCAAAGCCCAGCCCCTCCTGCCTCGGCAGCAGGTTCACGCTTCCGGCAAAGCCAACGGAGAGCAGCGCACACATGGCGTAATTTACCGCCAGCACACTGATGGCATTCTTCGTTTTTCCTTCGCTCAGGCGCATACAAACGGAAACGAGCATACTGCTGACGACCGCTAAAATTAGATAAATCATAAAACTCCTATACGTTGCAGCGCATGATCCTGTTCAATGCCAGAAACACTTCAGCGCTCAAACGGGCTTGATTCAGCCGTTGGTTTTCAGCGTGCCGACAAGTTCCTGCGCGTTCTTCACGCCCTGCGCATTGCAGTATGCGTCAAGCTCACGCGCGATGCGCGGGCAGGCAAACGGATCGGTGAAGTTCGCCGTACCCACCTGAACGGCCTGCGCACCGCAGAGCATGAACGCCGCCGCATCCTCGCCCGTCTCAATGCCGCCCAGACCGATGATCGGGATGCGCACCTTCTGCGCACACTGCCAGACCATGCGCAGCGCCACCGGACGCACCGCCGGGCCGGACAGACCACCGGTGTTGTTGGAGAGAATCATCTTTCTGCGATGCACATCCACCGCAATGCCGGTCAGCGTATTGATGAGCGAGATCGCGTCCGCCCCCGCCTCCTGCGCCGCCAGCGCGTTCTCGGTGATATCCGAAACATTGGGCGTGAGCTTGACGATCAGCGGCTGACGGCTGCTCGCCTTCACCGCCTTGGTGATCTCGTACACGCTCTCCGGCTTCACGCCGAATGCCACACCGCCATCATGCACATTCGGGCAGGAGATGTTCATCTCCAGCATATGCACGCCGGTGTTTGCAAACGCCTCCGCCGCCCGGCAATAACCCTCGATGGACGTGCCAAAGAAGTTGGCGATCACATTCACATCCTTGGTCAGCAGCCACGGCAGATCTTCCTCGATAAAGCGCTCGATACCGGGATTTTGCAGTCCCACGCAGTTGAGCATACCCGCCGGCGTTTCCGTGATGCGGGAAGGCGGGTTGCCCATGCGCCCGCCGAGGCACAGTCCCTTTACAGAGATGCCGCCCAGCGCACTGATATCGTACAGCTCGTCATACTCGCGTCCAAAGCCAAACGTGCCGCTGGCCGCGATGATCGGGTTTTTGAAAGGAACGCCGCACAGATTCAAAGACAGATCAGCCACCGAAAGCCACCTCCTTCGCCTCAAAGACAGGGCCATCCTTGCACACGCGCTTATACGTCCATTCGCCATCCGGCAGCAGGATCTTCACATTGCAGCCGAGGCACGCGCCGATGCCGCAGCCCATGCGCTCCTCCAGCGAGAGCTGGCAGGGAATCCCCTGCTCCAGCGCAATCTTCTGCACCGCAGCGAGCATGGGCGTCGGGCCGCAGGCCATGATGAGATCGGGACGGTGCGCGGCGATTGCCTCCAGCAGCGGCTTGGTCACCAGCGCCTTTTCTCCGATGCTGCCATCGTCGCTGACGGCGACCACGCGGCACGGAGCCTGCGTCATGCCGTAGACGTGCTGCTTCGTGCGGAAGCCGAAGAACGCGCAGGACGTATCCGTAGCGAACGCATCCATCGCGCCGCACACGGGCGCAACGCCCACGCCGCCGCCGACAAAGTAGATGGTTTTCGCATCCTTACCGTCAAAGCCCGTGCCCAGCGGGCCAAGGCAGTTGACGCACGCACCGGGCTTAAGGCCGCAGATCATCTGTGTGCCGCGTCCCTTCGGCTGAATGGCCAGCGTCAGCGTGCCTGCCTGCGCGTCCATCGCCATCAGGCTGATGGGGCGGCGCAGCACATGTGCGCCATCCGGCACAAGCATATGGATAAACTGACCGGGTTTCGCCGTTTCAGCGATCTCCGGCGCATGAAGAACAATACGGATCAAGCCTTCGGCCAGCACGTCCGAGGCCAGAACCTTCGCAGCAATTTCTTTCATCATCAACCTCCTGTGGGGAATCCATGCCCCCACAATTCCGACGTTGGTACGTTGGGTGCGTTGGGTACATTGGGCTGCCGTTCCAGGAAACTCGCATAGTCGCGCAAGGCGCTCCTTGCGATTTCCGACGTTCTGCCTGCCTGTTTCCGCCGCTGGCGGCGGCAGGCTCCAGTCCCTTCTTCACTTCGCGCTGCATGAAGCATTTTATACAGTTCAATGTTCAAAGCCATTTTGGCCATCCAACCCGTTTCAATCGTAGACCGCTTTGCGGTCTGCTCTGAAACTACATTTTTTCATTTATTCTAGGATACGTTGGGCTGCCGCCCAAACCCGCTTGGGGATTTCATCCCCAAACCCCTTCTTCGCTTCGCGCGTTTCAAAGCAGCTTGCGACGCAAAATGTCCAATACATAGAAAACCACCACGGGGCGCAGCGAGATACATCATCCCGCTGCGCTTCGCGGCGTTTTGAGCTTACCGGATGGCCTTACCCATTTCCTTCAGGCTGCTGCACAGGTCTTCACGCATACGCAGCGCCTCCTCGCGTGCAGCCTGATCGAACGGCACGCCCTCGCGCTTCTTCCACGCGCACAGGATGGAACGGGACGCATTGACGATCGCGCCGTTGCCGTTGGCATCGAAGCAGCCCGCAATATCCTTGCCGGTCGCGCCCTGCGCACCATAGCCCGGCACCAGGAAGAAGGTGTGCGGCATACGCGCACGCAGCGCGGTACCCTGCTGCGGATACGTTGCGCCGACGACCGCGCCGATGACGGAATAGCCCGTTTCGCCGCGAGTCTCCTCGCCCCACTCCTCCACCAGATCGGCAACCGCCTCATACAGCGTGCGGCCATCCTCATACTTCATATCCTGAAGCTGACCGGAGGACGGGTTGCTGGTCTTGACCAGTGCAAACACGCCGGTGCCGTTGGCCGCGCAGGCCTCGGTAAACGGCTTGATGCCGTCCACACCCAGATACGGGTTGATGGTGGCGATATCGGAGGAGAACGCCTGCTCCTCGCCGTAGGGCATCGGGGTCTTGCCGACATAGGCGTTGGCATAGCACGCCGCCGTCGCGCCGATGTCGTTGCGCTTCACGTCCGCCATGACGATCATGCCCTTGCTCTTGGCATATGCCATCGTCTTTTCAAACGCCGCCATGCCCGCCGCGCCGTACATCTCGTAATACGCCACCTGAACCTTGACCGCCGGCACGATGTCATGCAGCGCGTCCACGAGGCGCACGTTGTACTGATAGACGGCCTCCGCCGCATCCTCAAAGGAGCGGATGCCCTCAGGCAGAATCGCCTGCACAAACTTCTCCGGCAGGTACTCGATGCGGGTATCCAGTCCCGCGACGGTCGGGTTCTTCATTTCGCTGATGCGCGCCGCCAGCTTATCCATGATGTTCATTGCATTATCCTCCTGTCGCTATCCAATCGCTTGTGTAAATGTTTATTCGTGGTCGATCACGCGGCCAGAAACAATCGTCATGCAGACCGCGCCGCAATAGGTCTTGCCGTCAAAGGGGGTGTTGTGTCCGCGGGAAACGAAATGGCTCGCATCCACCGTCACCTCGCGCTCAGGATCGAGCACGACGATATCCGCCGGTGCGCCCACACTCAGCGTACCGCCCGGCACCCCCAGAATCTTGGCCGGATTGACGCTCATTTTCTCGATGAGCTGGCTGAGCGTCAGCACGCCCGCCTTGACCAGATGCGTGTAGCTGATGCAGAACGCCGTCTCAAAGCCGCTGATGCCGCTGGCGGCGATGTGGAACTCCACGCGCTTTTCGTCCTCATGATGCGGCGCATGGTCGGTGGCAATCGCGTCGAGCGTGCCGTCCGCCAGGCCCGCGATACACGCCAGCCGGTCGCTCTCCTCGCGCAGCGGCGGGTTCACACGGCAGTTGCTGTCGTAGCCGAGCACCCACTCCTCCGTCGCGCCGATATAGTGCGGCGTGGTTTCGGCGGTCACGCGAACACCTCGCGCCTTTGCCTCGCGCACGAGCTGCACGCCGCCGCGGGTGGAAACGTGGCACAGGTGAATGCGCTTGCCCTCAGCCTCCGCCACCAGAATGTCGCGCGCGATGCCCACTTCCTCCGCCGCTCTCGTAATGCCCGGCAGGCCGAGCTTGGTGGAGATGAAGCCCTCGTTCATCACGCCGTCGCCCGTGAGATCCTTGTCCTCGCTGTGGCTCATGATGAATACGCCGAAGTGATCGGCGTACTGCATCGCCAGACGCAGCAGGTTGGCATTGCACACCGGCTTGCCATCATCGGAAATGGCGACGATACCGGCTTCCTTCATCCGGCCAATCTCCGCCATCTCCTTGCCTTCCAGCCCCTTGGACACCGCGCCCACCGGATAAACGTGTACACCGCTGCCCTGAAGCTGCGCCTTTTCCAGAATATAGCGCGTCACCGCCGCGCAGTCATTGACCGGGCGGGTATTGGGCATACAGCACACACCCGTGAAACCGCCGCGTGCCGCCGCACGGGTACCGGTGATAATGTCCTCCTTGTATTCCAGACCCGGATCGCGCAGATGGCAATGCAGGTCAATGAAGCCCGGCGCAACGACGCGCCCCGCCGCCTCAATCACCTGTGCGCCCTCGCAGGTCAGATGCTCGCCGACAGCCGCAATGCAGCCGTTTTCAATCAGGATATCGGCGGTCGTATCCAGCCCATTGGCCGGGTCAATCACGCGGCCGCCGCGAATCAACATGGTATCCATTCCTTACGACTCCCTTCTGGTGAGCATATACAGCAGCGCCATGCGCACCGATACGCCGCTTTCCACCTGCTGGCTGATGACCGACTGCGCGCTGTCCGCCGCGCTCGAGGCGATTTCCACGCCGCGGTTCATCGGGCCGGGGTGCATCACCAGCGCATGCTTTTTAGCCAGCGCCACACGCGCGGGCGTGATCTCCCAGTTATCGCAGTACTCTGCCACGGACGGGAACAGCCCCTTCTGCTGGCGCTCGCGCTGAATGCGCAGGCCCATGACCACATCCGCGCCCTCACAAGCGTCCTCAATGGTCGGGGCGACGGTGCAGCCCAGCTCTTCAATGCGCTTGGGAATCAGCGTCGGCGGCGCACAAAGAACCACTTTCGCTCCCATGGTCGTCAGGCCGTAGATGTTGCTGCGCGCCACGCGGGAATGCATCACATCGCCGCAGATGGCGATCTTCGCGCCATCCAGCCCGCCCAGATGCTCGCGCATGGTCATCATATCCAGCAGCGCCTGCGTGGGATGCTCGTTCATGCCGTCGCCTGCGTTGATGACGCTGGCACGCACATGCTTGGCCAGCAGCGCCGGCGCACCGGACATCGGGTGGCGGATGATGATGACGTCCGTGCCCATCTGGTCCAGCGTCACACCGGTATCAATCAGCGTCTCGCCCTTGGCGACCGAGGACGCGCTGGCAGAGATATTCGCCGCAGCAGCGGACATATACTTGCTCGCCAGTTCAAAGGACATACGGGTGCGCGTGGAGTTCTCGTAGAACAGCGTCACGATGGACTTGCCCTGCAGGTGCGCGGTCTTTTTATTGTTGGAGCGCACCACCTGACGCATCGTCAGCGCCGCGTCCAGAATGCCCGTGATCTCCTCGCGGCTCACGCCGTCAAGGCCGAGCAGATCTTTTCTCTTCATGTTTCGCCTCCGTCAGTCGTTCTTCTTTTCATACAGCACGATGCCCAGCGATCCGTCGATCTCCGGCACATTGACGCCGACCATCTCATTCTTGCTGGTCGGCAGGTTTTTGCCCACATAATCCGCGCGGATGGGCAGTTCGCGGTGACCGCGATCCACCATCACGGCGAGCTGAATCAGCGCAGGGCGGCCCATATCGCAGATTGCATCCATCGCCGCGCGCGCCGTCCGCCCGGAAAAGAGCACGTCGTCCACCATAATGATCCGCGCATCCTGTACCTGAAAGGGCAGATCGGTGTTGTTGACCATCGGATGCTCGGCCAGGATGGACAGATCATCCCGGTAAAAGGTGATATCCAGCACGCCCATGGGCAGGCGCACGCCTTCGACCTCCTCAATCATATCCCGCAGCATCTGCGCCAGCACGACGCCCCTGCGCTGGATGCCCACCAGCGTGAGCCCCTCCACACCGCGGTTGTTCTCGATGATCTCATGTGCGACGCGGCGAAGCGCACGCCGCACGCCCTGCGCATCCATGATGTCGGCCTTGAATGCAAGCTGAACCGCCATACTCGTCTCCTTTCCCGCAACTGCGTTCCGCAAAACGAAAAATGCCCTGTCCCATATCGGGACAGGGCAAACAAAGTCCTCACGGACTTACCTGTATGTTTTGCCGCCTTCCCGACCTCACGGGATCGAATTAAAGGCTTCTGAAGTTTTATCCATTATAGCATCATTCGCGTCCCCTGAAAAGGGGGCGCATCCACTTTTTTGCATCCTTCGCGCATTCTTTCCGGTATTGACAGAATCTGCCGCACCCGCTATATTAGAACGAAACAAAAAACTCGGAGGGAGCTTCCCATGAATCACACGCAAAAGGCTCGCGATCTCTTTCTTTCCGGATGTTCCTGCTCTCAGGCGGTTTTCGCCGCCTTTGCCGATGATTTCGGCATGGATACCGACACGGCACTGCGCCTCGCCTCTTCCTTTGGCGGCGGCATGGGCGGTATGCGCGAAACCTGCGGTGCCGTCACCGGTATGCTGATGGTGGCCGGCCTCAAGTGGGGATACAGCGATGTCAGCCGCCTCGACCTCAAAACCGCTCACTACACCCGCGTGCGCAGCCTGATTGAGCGCTTTCAGGCCGAGCATCACACCATCGTCTGCCGCGACCTGCTCGCCCATCTGGGCACGCTCAAGCAGGCCCCTTCCGCCCGCACGGAGGCCTACTATAAAGAGCGCCCGTGCGTACTGTTTGTGGAGACTGCCGCCCGCCTTCTGGACGAAATGGACGAAGCTGAATAATCCCCGCAAAACCTACGCCGCCTTTGTACAAGCTCCATTCAGGTGCTGTACAAAGGCGGCGTTTTCTATTCATTTCATGCTCTTTTCAAACAGAGCGCACCCTATGTGCGAAGCAACGAAGGCGTTTGACACACCGTATCATGCTGGCTCAGGGGACATCGGCTTACAGCAGACCGCGCAAGTAATCCAGCAGCTCTCTCTTTTTCAGCGGCTCACAATGGCTCAGTACGGTATATTCGCAGGGCGTTTGCTCAATCATCTCCATCAGCATCCGCAGCTTGCTCCTGTCCAAATAGCCGTTGTTGAAAAAATCCTCGCTGGTTGCATCACCCAGAAACAGAACGCCCTCCTCCGGGATATACACGCAAACCGTATCCGCCGCGTGCGGCGACGCCGTATGAAATATATGCGCCGTCACGCCGCCCAAATCAATCCGCATTTCTCCCTCAAACTCGATGTCCGCCGGGACGATGTTGACGGCATCCTCTCCTGCGTATTCCCGGGCAAAATGTGCATCCTCCTGTTTCATCCGCAGGATATATCCAGCGTCCCGGGCCAGCTCCTTCTGCTCAAGCAGATACCGGTTGGTCAGGCGGTGCGCTATGCTCACGCCTGCAATCGCACACATACCAAACGTATGGTCATAGTGGCCATGTGTGAGAACCGTCCAATCCGGAAGCGGCAGTTCAGCCTCATCCAATGCGCGGTAAAATGCCTGCACGTGCGCACGCGAATAGCCTGCGTCCACCGCCAATGTACGCCGATCCCCTCGGATATACGCCAGCATAGGCCGGTCAACCTCCGGTTCATGCGGAAGATAAGCAATTCGATCCGTCAGTTTTACCAATGCAGGTTCCAAGTTCTCTCGTCCTTTCTCCATATGCCGCCATGCCCTCGTCATCCGCTTCGCTTATTCAGGCGCATTGAATCCACCTCTGCGCCCAAGCAAATAGTTCCTCTGACATCGGTACAAACTCGACTTTTCCGCCCTGTTTCAGGTGCAGGAACGTCCGCACAATCGCCTGTTCCTCAGGCCGAGCCGCCTCCAGAAGCTCCTGCTGGCGGCGGATATATTTCCCACGCTGCTCCATGCAGATGGCCTGCACCACAAATGAGGCGGACTTATACAGCGCTTTGAGGATTTCCTCGCTCTGTTCGTGGAGCATATTGTGTACGCATCCATGGTAGATGTTGCACGCGCCCATTTGAATCGCGCGGTGAACAGCCGTTTTGTCGATGCGCGGCAGCAGCTCATCGAGGCTGCCCACGACAGGAATGGTGTCGAAATAGAACTGAAACAGATCCGACGGTTCCCAGCGCAGCAGCTCCTCCCGGCCTGAAAAGAAACCGCAGAGCTTCTCCCTGTGGGGCATTGCGTCCAGCACCTCGCGATACGCCCGGATATCCTCCGGTGCCACGCGATCGAGAATCACCACCGTGTCAAGGTCGCTCGTCTCCGTCGCCTCTCCGCGTCCATAGCTGCCCTGCAAGCCGACAAACCAAACGCGCTCTCCAAAGCGTCGGGTCAGCGCCGACAAAAAACCATCCATCCAAGAAGCAATCTCTATCGGTTTCCCGCTCGTATTCATCGCTTTCCGCCTCCATGTTCAGCATTTCCATGGATTCGCCATGCGGCGCTCACCCATTCTGCTGTTCTCGTTCTCCCAGAATGCCCCTTCGGATCGCCGCATATTTTTCTGCCAAAAGGCGCTTTCCTCTTTCGCCTCTCCAGCGATGCACAAATGTCCCAATGCTGCAAACCAACAAAAGCGCAGCCAGCACAACCGCATATTTCAGCTTCATCGCACACAGGAGAAGATAGCTGACAAGCGTTGAGGCCGCAATCGCCGCGCCGCACACGCCCAGCAGCATACGCTCCGCCTTGCTTTCCGGCAGATTCAAGGCATAATCGTCCCACTTTTCCGAATCAAAGCCGAGCTGCTTGCCCTTGATCCAGAACAGCAGCAGAATCATACCCAGCGCCACGCCCTTGCTCAGCAACGCATGGACAGCCGCGACACCCAGCAAGATCACGCCCGTTTTCACGCTCCATCGCCCTCCCGCAGATATCTTTTCAGCCGCTCCATGGCCTCCTCCACATCCGCAAGCCCCACAGCGTGGACGCGCGCCAGCTCCTTGGGGTTCTTTTCCAGCCGCTTGATGTGCAGCGCCTCCTTGGGACGGATGACGAATACGCGCCCTTCCCGCTCCAGATGGGCTACATCCTCCGCCTGCGCATTGTAATTCGCATGACGGTTCATCAGCGTGCGGCAGAGGTTGGGATAATCCCGATAAAATGCCTTGATGAGCGCCCTGTTCATCGGGCGTTTGCGGTAATCCGCCGGCTGGGTCAGCACCACAATCAGCCGATCATAGCCCAGCTCCATTGCCGCGCGCACAGGGATGCTGTCGGCTATGCCGCCGTCCAGATACTTCTTGCCCTCAATTTCCACCATGTTGGAGCAGAAGGGCATCGACGCGCTGGCGCGCATCATCTCAATATCCCGAAACAGATCGTGCATCTGCATATACTCTGCCTCGCCGGTATCCACGTTCGTGACCACCACCCGGTATTCCCCGCCATAGGCCTCGAACGCCGCCTCGTCAAACACATCATACTGCGTGGGAATCACATGATAGGCAAACTCCCGATTGACGATATCGCCTGTGGTCAGCAGCGAGCGAATCCCCACATTGCGCGGATCACCCATGAAGCGCATGTTATAGCGCAGCACGCGCCCGCGCTGCCCGGAAAATAGGTTGCAGCCAAAGCACGCCCCCGCCGATACGCCGAGGATGCCGTCCACACGCACGCCATGATCCATCAATCCATCTAGCACGCCCGCCGTATACATACCGCGCATGGCGCCGCCTTCCAGCACCAGCCCGACCTTTCGCTTACCCATTGTTCCCATGCTCCTTCATCGCTGTCGTTGGCGGGACTGCCATCCCGGACTTCTTCTTTGCTTCGCGCCGAGATTTCATTTCTATCAGAAGATCATATTATACCACAATCCATGCGCAGGACGAACTGACCGACACAAAAAAAAGCGCCGGGCAAAGCCCGACGCTGAAACTGCCAAACCGTAGAATGCTCGGGGCAGAAAATTCCCACGGCACACACGATACAATGCTTATTGCTGCTGCCTTCCGGCCCTGACAAGGTTCACACCCTCGCATTGCATGAGCTCCATCCGTCATCACATTCTACATACTTATTTTACACGATTCCGTGCAGAATTGCAACCCCTAATTCGCTTAAACCCGCTTCATCCTGTCAATCAGCCGCTCCATCACCTTTGCGGACAGGTGCAGCATATCCTCACGGTTCACCGTTCTGTCGCACAGCGAAAGTGTGACCGGGGCGGCGGCATTCAGGGTGAGCCGCGGATCAAATCCCTGCATGGCCTTGAACAGTTTTTCGCCATCCACCTGCGCCTTGGGGCTGAAACGCATATCCATACGCCCATCCGCCTGCATCACGCGGTCGATGCCCAAGCTCATGCACAGCGCCTTGAGATACGCGACAGTCACCAAATTCGCTACACAGGCTGGTTCATCACCAAAGCGGTCGATGAGCTCCTCCTCGATATCGTCACGCTGCTCCGCCGTGCGGATGGACGCGATGCGCTTGTACACCTCCAGCCGCTGCCGGTCGCCGGTGACATAGTCTGCCGGCAGATAGGCATTGATATGCACATCCATGCGCGTCTCCACGTCTCGATTCTTCTCCGGCTCCTGTCCCTGTGCCTCCAGCACCGCCTCTTCCAGCAGCTTGCAGTACAGGTCATAGCCGATGTTCGCCAGATGACCGCTCTGCTGCGGGCCGAGCAGATTGCCCGCGCCGCGCAGCTCCAGATCGCGCATGGCGATGCGGAAGCCCGAACCGAACTCCGTAAATTCCCGAATCGCATCGAGGCGCTTCTGCGCTGTTTCGGACAGCACCTTGCCGGGCCGGACGGTGAAATACGCATAGGCCAGACGGTTGCTGCGCCCCACGCGGCCGCGCGTCTGATAGAGCTGCGAGAGGCCGAAGTAATCCGCATCGTAGATGATCAGCGTGTTCGCCAGCGGGATATCCAAGCCCGACTCGATGATCGTCGTACACAGCAGCACATCATACTTCTGCTGGCTGAAATCCAGCATCACGTCCTCCAGCACGTTTTCCTTCATCTGTCCGTGCGCGATGGCAATGCGCGCCTCCGGCACAAGCTGCTGCAGCTTGCGATGGCATTGCTCGATGGAACCGACGCGATTGTACAGGAAGAACACCTGACCGCCGCGGCCAATCTCGCGCAGGATGGCATCGCGGATGACGCTGTCCTGGTACTCCATCACATACGTCTGCACGGGATAGCGTGCCTGCGGCGGGGTTTCCAGCAGGCTCATATCCCGGATGCCGACCATGGACATATGCAGCGTGCGCGGGATAGGCGTGGCGGACATGGTCAGCACGTCCACGGATTTCTTCATGTTCTTGATCGTTTCCTTGTGACCCACGCCGAAGCGCTGCTCCTCATCGACGATCAGCAGCCCCAGATCTTTGAACTTCACGTCCTTGGCCAGCAGCTTGTGCGTGCCCACCACAACGTCAATCTCGCCTTCCTTCAGGCGGCGCAGCGTCTCCTTCTGCTCCTTGGCCGTGGAAAAGCGGCTGAGCACATCCACATTGACCGGGAAACCTTCAAACCGGCGCAGCACCGTGTTGTAATGCTGCTGGGCAAGGATAGTCGTCGGCGCAAGGATGGCCACCTGTTTGCCGTCCATCACCGCCTTGAACGCCGCACGCAGCGCCACCTCCGTCTTGCCATAGCCCACGTCGCCGCACAGCAGGCGATCCATCGGCTCTTCGCGCTCCATATCGCGCTTGATTTCCTCCGTCGCCTGAAGCTGATCCGGTGTCTCCTCGTAGGGGAAGTTCTCCTCAAACTCCTGCTGCCAGAGCGTATCCTTGCCAAAGGCATGGCCCTTGTTCTTCTGGCGCTGGGCATAGAGCTGCACCAGATCAAACGCCAGCTCCTTGAGGCTCTCGCGCACCTTGCTCTTCTGCTTTTCCCAGTCCTTGCCGCCCAGCTTGGAGAGCTTGGGCGCAGCGCCCTCGCCGCCGCCGATGTACTTCTGGATACGGTCGAGATGATCGGCCGGGATGTACAGCTTGTCGCTGCCCTGATACTGCACCAGCAGGTAATCGCGGGAGGCGCCTTCGCTGGTCAGCCGCTTGGTGCCCTGATAGATGCCGATGCCGTGCATCTCATGCACGACATAGTCGCCCACATTGAGGTCGGTAAAGGAGGCAATCTTGCTGCCCTTCTGCTCCTTTTTGGCGCGCTTCTTTCCCTTTGCGCCGTAAACATCGCCCTCGACCAGCACCGCCAGCTTGATATTCGGGTACTGGAAGCCTTCCGAGAGCATCAGCGGATAGATCCGGCACTCCCCCGCCTGCGGCGCACGCTCGCCCAGCTCGTCAAATCGGGCGTCAATCCCCTCGTCCTCAAAGGATTGGCGCATACGCTCGCCGCGCGCACTGCCGCCGGAAAGGATGACCACCCGCCATCCGTCTGCCAGCCAGCGGCGCACATCGTCGCACAGCTCCTTGGTGCGCCCCGCATATCCGCCCGCGCCCATGCCACCCATCTGGGCCAGCAGCGTGGGCTGCATCTCCTTGACCGGGCGCAGGATGGTTGTCAGGGCGAGCAGCGTATGCGCACGCAGCGCAGCCATCGCCTCCTCACGCGAGAGCATCAGGCCCTCTTGATCGGGAACCGCATCGCCGCGCTCCAGCGCCGCAGACAGCGCTTGGCTGAACTCGCCGCAGCGGCTGTCCATGCGCTCGGCAAGCGCCTCCGGCTCATCAAAGACCACGATGGGGCGCGTCATATAGTCGCAGATCGTCTCCGTCTGCGCATAGAGCAGGTGGATGTACTTCTCCAGCACCCGGCTGCTCACGCCTCGCTCAAGCTGATCCAGCGCATGGGTGAGATTCTCCTGATAGCGCTCCATCGCGCGGCTCTCGCGCGTAAACGCCTCCGGCGCGGCGATTTCGCCCTCCTCCAGCGGCAGGTTGGCCAGCGTCGTCTCCTCATCGTTGCCGATGTTCATGGTGCGCGTCTGGCGCTTCATCGCCGCCCGCAGCCGCGCACAGAATGCCTGTGTATCCTCCAGCGGAACAGGCGCTTCGCTCGCGGGCGGAATGTCCACCTCCATCATGTTCTGCTGGGAGCGCTGGTTCATCACATCAAACTGGCGGATGGAGTCAATTTCCTCATCGAAAAACTCCACGCGCACAGCGCTCAGGCTATCCGAAGGATAGACGTCCACAATGCCGCCGCGCACAGAAAACTGTCCGCGTCCCTCGACCATGTACTCGCGCGTATAGCCGCCCGCCAACAGCCGCTCAATCAGCTCGTCTTGAGGCAATACTTGCCCCACCGCAAGGCGGATGGTGTGCCGGTTGAACACGCTGCGCGGCATCACGCGGTGCAGCACCGCATCCGCAGGGCAGACCACTGCACGGGTCTGACCCGTAATGAGCTTGTGCAGCGTCTCCACGCGGCGGCAGGCCACCTCACGGCTGGCTGCCACCTCCTGATAAAACGTGATTTCTCGCGCCGGGAACAAGCTCACGCCGCCGGAGAGCAGGGCAGAAACATCCTCCGTCGCCGCTGCTGCCGCCCGCTCGCTGCTGCACAGCACCAGCAGCGGCCTGCCTGTCTCCTCTGCCAGCGCACAGGCCAGATGCAGCTTCTGTGCGCCCGCCAGCCCGGAAGCTGCAATGACCGCCTCCGGCTTTCGGCATTCCGCGAGCATCGCCTGAAACTGCGGATGCTCTTTCATCAGCTCAAACAGAAAATGCGTCTGCATACCTTATCCCTTCTTAGGCGCGTTCGCCGTGCGCATTGCGCTCTCCCAGCCGTTCTTGACCCAGTCGATCACCGTATCCGCCGCCAGCAGGAACGCATCGAACTGCGCCTTGCGTTCCTCCTCCGTGCGGTATCGGGAAAGCACCCAGTCCGCCAGCTCCCAGCCCTCAGGCCGCTGCCCCACGCCCACGCGCAGGCGCGGGAAATCCTGCCTGCCCAGCAGCCCGATGATTGAACGCATACCATTATGCGTGCCGGCGCTGCCGCCCGCACGCAGGCGCAGCTTGCCCAGCGGCAGGTCGATATCGTCATAGACCACCATGACGTTTTCCATCGGCGCCTTGTACCAGCCGACCAGCTCCGTCACGCATTGTCCGGAGAGGTTCATGTACGTCTGCGGCTTGACCAGAATTACCTTTTCTCCCTGCACAAAGCCCTCGCCAATCAGGCCGTGCATAGCGTTTTTCGTCAGCGCAATGCCCAGCTTCTCGCTCAGTACGTCAATCACATCGAAGCCGACATTGTGCCTTGTCCGCTCATATTCCTTACCCGGATTGCCCAAGCCAATGATGATATGCATATTCGCTTCTCCTTTGAAGTTCCTTTATCGTTGCGCGATCATTCTCGTCCCTTGCAGGCTTACAGCGTGCCGCAAAATGGCTGTAAATACCATCGGCGGGAACGCTTTGCCGCGCTCCCGCTGAAATGCAGTTCAATTTTGGATTATGCGTTCTTGGCCTTCTCAGCCGCCTGCAAGAGCCAGTTAGCCGGATGGATGACCGCCGTGCCGGTGGCCTCGTCGGTTCCCTCGATAATCAGCAGCGACTTCACGCCCTCGATGCGCTTTTTCACCGGTTCACTCGTAGAAGCCAGCACGCACACGCCCACCACCGTCACCGAGAATTCGCGCATCATATCCACCATGCCCCGCGCCGTATTGCCCGCGCGCATGAAGTCATCGACGATCAGCGCACGCTGTCCCTCCTTGACCGCGCGGCGGGAGAGGCTCATTGTCTCCACACGCCCGCCGGAACCGGACAAGTAATTGATATTCACCGCCGGACCCTCGTAGACCTTGGAATCGCGGCGCACAATGACCATCGGCACGCCCAGTGCGCGCGCCGTCATCATGGCAATCGGGATGCCCTTCGTCTCCATCGTCATCACCACATCCGGCTCAGTACGATAGAAGTGGGAGGCAATGATCGTGCCCATGCGGCTGACGATCTCCGGCTGCGCCAGAATATCCGCCATGTACACAAAGCCGCCCGGCAGCACGCGCCCCGGCGCCGCCAGCGTCTTGGCCAGATCCTTTACCGCCGCATACGCCTCCTCCGGGGAGAGGATCGGGCGGTAGCGCACGCCGCCGGCTGCGCCGGTGACGGTATCCAGCTGTCCCAGATGAAACTGCGCAAACACGCCGCGCAGGATGTCGATGTCCTCGCTGAGCGTGGATTTCGCCGCGCCAAACATCTCGCAAAAGGTTCCCAACGTGAAAATTTTATTCGGGGACTCTACCAGAATCCTCGTCATGGCGGCCAAGCGCTCGTTGCGGCGAATGCGTTCCATGTCTATTCCTCCTATCGTCCATAAAAACCGAATGTTCGGTTTGTACGCTATATTATAATTCACAAACCGCAAAACGTCCAGCCCCGATTTTCCCTTTTTTCGTTTTTCGGTTGATTGCGCACCCCGCCATCGCGTATAATATGGGAAAATACAGGATGACAGCGCAGCCCTGCTGCGCATAAAGGAGGCCATTATGCCGCATATTCAGGATTTCAAGGGCAAGCGTGCGCACATGATCGGCATCGGAGGCAGCTCTATGAGCGGTCTGGCCGGTATGTTGATGCAGGCCGGTATCGCCGTCACGGGCTCCGACTCCGCCGCTTCCTATATGACCCGCCAGCTCTGCGAGCAGGGCATACCGGTTCACATCGGCCACCGCGCGGAAAACGTACACGGCGCGGATCTGGTCATCTATTCCGCCGCCATCAGCGCGGACAACCCCGAACGCGCCGAGGCCGCCCGGCTGGGCATCCCGCAGATGGAGCGTGCCACGCTGCTCGGACAACTGATGGAGGGCTATGACCATGCCATCAACGTCTGCGGCACGCATGGCAAAACCTCCACCACCTCCATGATCGCTCAGGCGCTGATGGATACCGGGCTTGACCCCACGGTTCACATCGGCGGTCAGCTCGATTACATCGGCGGCAGCACGCGCGTGGGCAGCCACGAGACATTCGTGGTCGAAGCGTGCGAATTTAACGCCAGCTTCCTGCAATTCCACCCGACCATCGCCGTCATCACCAACATCGAAGAGGATCACCTCGACTTCTACAAGGATCTGGACGACATCTGCCGGGCGTTTGACCGCTTCCTCGCGCTCGTCCCGGCAGACGGCGTGTGCATCGGCAACGGCGATGACCCGCAGGTGGCCGCCGCGCTCACCCGCGTCGCCTCGCGCGCCGTCACCTATGGCATGGGCGAGAACAACCAGTGGCGTCCCGCTCACCTGGCCTACGGCGAAACCGGCTGCGCCTCGTTCGACTTTGCCTTCGAGGGCAAGTCCGTTGCGCACGTGCAGCTTCAGGTGCCGGGAGAGTTCAACGTGATGCACGCGCTGGCGACGATGGCCGCCTGCGTCGAGGTGGGCGCACAGCCCGAGGCCGTCGCGCAGTCGCTGTCCCGGTTTGCCGCGCCGCACCGCCGCTTTGAGCATACGGGCGACGTCTGCGGCGTGAAGCTCTACACCGATTACGGCCATAACCCCGCTGAGATGCGCAGCGCACTGGAAAACGCCAGCCGCCAGCCGCACAAGCGCCTGTTCGCCGTCGTACAGCCGCACACCTATTCCCGCGTCAAGACGCTGTTTGCGGACTACATCCATTGCTGTGATCTGGCGGATGAGATCCTCATCACTGACATCTTTGCCGCGCGGGAAAAGGACCCCGGCGATATCCACGCCACCATGCTGGTGGACGCCATCGCCGCCACCGGGCAAAATGTCCACTATACCCCGACGTTTGACGATGCGGAAGCCTACCTGCGCGCGCATTGGCAGCCGGGCGATCTGGTCATCACCATGAGCTGCGGCGACATCCACCTGCTCAACGCGCAGATTCAGAAGCACGGCGAGCAAAACGAATCGTAATCCGTTTATGTTCTAAGCACGTTATCCGGCGCGAATCGAAGAAGGGGCTCGGAGATAAAATCCCCGAGCCCCTATTTTGATTTGCGCTTATAACGCATTTCTAGCAGAAAACAGGCTCAGCCCACCTCGGCGTTGACATCCTGACCTTCGCCGGTCGCCATCACATCCATGGTTGAGAGCATGGTTTGAACGGTTGCGTCAATCTGCGCATCCCCCAATTCCGTGGGAAACACCGCCTCAAACACCAGCACCGCGCCGTTCACCTTGACCAGCACAATCGACACATCGAGCGCGGGCTGATCGTCCGTCTGATAGGCAAAGCGCAGCCCTTCCGCCGCAAACCCGCCGATCTCCTTCACATCCAGCTCCCGCACATCCGTGCAGCCCACCCATTCGCTGGCGATCAGATCGCCCAGCGTCATATCAAAAGACGCATAGCGCAAAAGCTGCACGCGCGCACCGCCGCTGAGCTGATAGGTTTGGATAAAGTCGCCGTCGTCAAACTCGACATTCTCCACCATCTGCGCATCCTGCGGCAGCTCCACCATCAGCACAGACCCGGTCGCCAACGCGAGCGCCGGCAGCATACACACCGCCAGCAGCAGCGCAAAAAAGCCCTTTTTCATGTTCACATTCCTCCTTGAGCACGACTATTATAGCATTCCGGCGCACATCCGTCAAAGTTCTTCTCATTTCCGCTTTCCGCCCCGTGGGGCATATGGTATAATCATGACAGCTTGACGCCGAAAGGACTTTTTTATGAAACGAATTCTACTGATCGCCACCGGCGGTACCATCGCCTCCCGCCCCACCGAAGGCGGCCTTGCGCCACAACTGTGCGCCGAGGACATTCTCTCCTGCGTGCCTGCGCTGGGCGGACTGTGCAGCATTGACGCGATGCAGCTTCTCAACATCGACTCCACCAACATGGCGCCCGAGGACTGGCTGACCATCGCCGGATGCGTAAAGGACAACTACTTCCGCTACGACGGCTTCGTCATCACGCACGGCACGGATACCATGGCCTATACTGCCAGCGCCCTCTCATACCTCATTCAAAACAGCGCCAAACCCATCGTGCTGACCGGCTCCCAGCGCTCCATCTATGAGCAGGACACCGACGCGCGGCGCAACCTCTTTGACGCCTTTCTTGCCGCGCAGGACGAGACGCTCTTTGGCGTGATGCTGGTGTTCGACGGTCGCGTGATCTGCGGCACGCGCGCCCGCAAGACGCACACCAAGTCGATGAACGCCTTTTCCTCCATCGACTACCCGGAGCTGGCGCTGCTTCGCGAGGGGCGCATCCTGCACTACATCCGCGGCGAGCGCCCCGCCGGTCTGCCCGCATTCTATGACAGGCTCAACCCCCGTGTGTTTGTGCTGCGCCTGATTCCGGGCATGAATCCCGCCGTGCTGCGCCTACTGCTGGACGAATACGACGCGCTGGTGATCGAGAGCTTCGGCGTGGGCGGCCTGCCCTGCTATGAGCAGAAGGACTTCCTTGAGGCCGTCAACGCATGGAGTGCGAAGGGCAAGCCCATCGTCATCACCACGCAGGTGCCACACGAGGGCAGCGACATCGCGGTTTATCAGGTTGGCGCGCGCGCCGCCCAACTGCCCGGCATTTTGCAGGCGCACACGATGACGGTGGAATCCGTCGTCACCAAGCTGATGTGGATTCTGCCGCAGACGAGCGATTTGGAGCGCATTGAACAGCTCTTCTATACGCCCGTCGCGCATGACCTGCTCCGCTTTGAATGATGTATATACTTAACGAAGCAGACAGCCATTTTCTTCCTGTGCCTTATAAAAAAGTGACAAGTGTACTTCTGCCAGAAAGGGCCGAAAAGCTTTGGGCCATCAAAACAGTATGGCTTTTCCATTCTATTCTATAAACCAAACAAAGGTGGGAGAAGGACGCATATGCGCTCGCTTCCCCCACCTTTTTTACTGCGATCACCTTATCAATTAACGCCGATGATACCGCCCCATAATGCTCTGAATCTTTGTAGAATCCCCCCATATGCCCGGGCTATCATAGGCACGCTCTGGAAATGCACCGTAATTCAGCTTAATATCGAATTTTTTCTCTTGAATGAACCTTTCTACCCTCTCTGCCAACGATATTGGTGTTCCAGTACAAACATTAATCACACCATCTATTTCATTCTGCAAGCTGGCTCGCGCGATCATAGCAGCAAGTTGATCGACATCAACAAAATCATAGAGATTCTTTCCCATCGTAAATGGAAACTCTTTTTTTCCTTGCATCGCTGCCTGCGAAATTTTTCCAAAGATGCTGTTCCCACGCAAATCATCACCAGTTATATAAAATGCTCGAAGCCATTTCAGGCTACATGCCGTTTCCTTTTGTTCCAACATAAGGCTTTGGCGCAGGGCATTTTTTGCAACACCGTACTGCGAAAGCGGATTGCAAGGCGTATTTTCATCGATGGGTCCTTCCCAATATCCCACCTCATGCATGGTTCCCATAACCGCAAGCGATTTAAGACCATTCTTCATCAAATCTCTGCAAAAAACTACATGCTTGGAGAGGTCCTCCATATGCGCCGTAGAGTTATGAACAAATCCGTCCCGCCAAGCCAAATGAATTACCGCTTCGGGACGCCCTACCTTCTCATAAATATCTGGATCACCACTGAAAATCGGCACTGTACAACGTTCTGCCTGCTCATCTACACCATCAAAGCGAAAATCAGCTGCGATTACTTCATGCTGCATAGCAAGCAGTTCTGAAACAACATGCCTGCCAATATAGCCAGCAGCACCAGTAACAAGTACTTTCATAACCTTTTCCTCCTATCTTTCTGACTTATGCTGCGACACCTTTGCTACCTGTCTTTTTCATTCTTTTCATGATCCAAAGGTTTGCTTTATTAAGCGCCTGTGCTAACACCAAGGTGAGAACCACATATATCGCAAACAACATGAATACATACTCTCTCGGAAGCTCTACAAGATTAAACCCAATCACCATTCGATCAATAAGCCAGTGATGCACAAGAAAAATCGGATAGGTCAGCATAGACATCTGCGCCAATGCGCTGATTATCCTTGGATTCTTGACGTACTTTGCCAACATTGTAAATAAGCAAAAAAGCACCATCCCAAGGGCAATGCACAACGTTAATGGCATCACATTATTTCTCAATACCCAAGCCAATGCAAACGTTGCTCCGCATCCCAATAACCATATCAACAGTTTTTTCTCCGCACAGTATCGAACGAAATACATTCCAAACATCATCTCTGGTATTCTCATAAAAAACCAGAGGTCATTCACTCCTCTTTTAGCTCCCCATGCATAGACCACGATAGATGCTGCTATCATCAACCTTGGATAACGCTCTACCCCCCCATGCAGAATCGGAAAGATTATATACAGAATCAGAATGCACCCTAGAAACCATTCACCCAGCTTATAATATGTCCAGAAATCAAAACCCAAGCTACACAAATACCCATCCATCGCAAATACGCTTATCAATCTTGTAATTAGATTTCCCGTAGGCATGAAGCGATTGTGCATAAAATCAATGGCTGTAGCCGTAGCATACGCGATCCAGAACATCGGATAAATGTTCATAATCCTCTTTGTATAGAATGATTTAACACCCCGATAGGAGTGCATCAACCGCGCACCCGATAACATAAAAAATAAGCTAACGCCAATACCACCAAGGTAAATTCGCCCTTCAAGGTAATAGCTCGGAATTAAACTGTTCTGAGGATATACAAATACCCCATTATTATATCCCGATACACTTGCATTAAAATGCACCAATGTCACGCATAAACACGAAAACAAGCAAATGATGTCAAATGACACAAGCCGCTTTTTCGGTTGTTCTTGATTGGATTGCACTTTCTCTTTCCCTTTCTATTCTTCAACTATCGAATTATCTTAAAATCTTATGTATCACTCTTATTCCTGCAATCTTATCTTGCTCATCTGTCGATATACGCTCTTACAGGCGTTCCAAATTGACTTCAGCATCAATCAGTCCGCGAAAAGTATGTAAGGCACTCTCTACAACCGCTATACCACATTCAAATTTATCATGTTTGACTTCTTTCTGAGAAATGCCTCTGATGCTACAATTCGCTCAAATCATTCATCTTCTATAGATGCACAACATGAATACGGATTTCTTTGCAGTGATCGTTTCGTAGCAAATCAAGCCTTTGTGTACGAAGGTACTCTTTCGATTCCCCCAAACAACGCCAAAATGATGCAGCGATCAATATACATTTAGGCTTTCATCTGCCAAGTAGACGAGTAATATTACCCGAAAAGACCATTATTACGTATAAACATGGTTGACCACTACAGTGAATTATTGGCAGTTAAGCAGTATTTCTTCAAAGCATAATGGTATTAAGTGCTCTCATGCGGACCAAATAGTCTTCTTTTGATCTTTCTTAGATTTCCGTATCGTTTCTCTCCAACTTTCATTCTCAGCCATATTCGAATACCACCTCCGCATCCGCCATATAGCTTCTCCAAATTATATCTCAGCGTCATCTTAACTCGTTTCAGAAAATAGCAACACTCTCTTCCTACAATTATAAATCTGCAATACAACGATCGAAATGTTTGACTCCACCAAATTTGAAAACGACGAGCACCCTGCGGTAAATGGCGCTTCTTTTCAACTATGGCCCTCTTAGATTTTTGTTGGCTATACTTTTTGTTCTGTTTGATCGCAAGTTGCGATTTTGCTGTGAGATGAACTACATTTCTCGTAGGATCATGCAATTTTCTCCACTCAGCTTCTGTCAATTCGTTTCTCCACTCCTGAATGCGCGCAAAATCCATCAATTCAGCTTCATCAGTTACCACTGTCGTCAGAAATCTTTTCATGTATGCTGCAAGCACCATATCATACAATGTTCCATTATAACCTTTTAAGTCTGTTTTTATAATTGTCTTTCTTAATGCACATGATTTCACAGCATAAATACCCATACCGCTTCCCAACGGCAATCTATCCTTTGGATAACTAATATCAGGACAAAACCGATTACAAATATACTTCCAATGAATCTTCAACCTATCTGCCCAAATGCTCGGTCGCGCCAGAACAGCCATCCCCACATATTCTTCTCTCAGAATATCCATTAAGCCTGCCATAGACGCTTTTGTTGCAAACCATCGATTTATCCCTCTCATTACTGCCTCTGCAATGGTGTACCGCTCATTCTCGTACTCTGAATCCGGCGGGTTAATGACGAATACTACATCGTAATTGTTCCAGTCTGCATTGACACCTGTAAAGAGATTAGCGGGTGTCATTTCAGCATCCTCCTCATCTGCTATAAACCAATGTGTATCCTCCGGAAAACTGTCCTTCACTTGATCAATATTTATGATACTTCCATACTGCCCAATTCTGACAAAAACAGCGATCTTCAACTCTATCTTCTTAGGAATCACATTCTTCATTATCCGGATTACATTTAAGTTTTGTGCATATTCGTAAGGTTGCGTTGCGCGCATAATATTCTCATAAATCTGACTAATATCGTAATTCGTCTCGTCACTCAAATATCTAAGCAGCTCCGGCCCTGCTTTTGCGACACTACCCCGCAAAGCAAAATGTGCATTATCCGCAAAGAAACTCTTTCTTTTAAAAATCGGACAATGCCTGTCTCGCAACACAATTACAGGCATATCCATCAAAGGATACGATGTAAAGTGCTGCAAATCATCTGTCTTTGTAAATGCATCCCATGTGAATCCTTGATCAGAGAAATACTTCGTCAAAAAGCTCTCATGTAATGCCACCGACTCTTGATAACTACCAATCATTGGGATATTCTCCCAATACTCATGAAAACATGCACTGCTCAACAGTGTTTTTCTAAAACTGATGAAATGTGATTGCAGGTGCTTAGGCAAGTAACCATACGGAGCTATTCCAAAGGGATCCTCTTTTGCTCCATAATGAATATTAAGCCCCCAGAAATCAATCGGATACTTATCCATTTCTTCGAATACACTACTAAATGGATATACCGGTCCCATTATCGTAAAATTAAAGAGAATCATCTCATCATATTTTTCGATTTCTGTCCAGCCCAAATACTCAATACCCTTCTTGTATGCCCATACATCAAAGCCTTCGTTTTCACGAATAAGCAAATTAAACAGCATATCTGGATAGGCATCTGCAAATGCTCTAAACTCATTTTGAGACTCCTCTGATAATTCACCATTCACTACAACCAAGAGTCTTTTTAGCTCAGATGCAATTCCTCGAAGAAGCGTGAAAACATATCGATCAGCTACTCCTTGTTTATCATAGAAAAAAAAGACTGCGACCCTAGACTTTCCGCTCTCTTTTGCTTTATGAATCACCTAGTTTTCCCCCCTTATTACCATTACTAGTCCTAATCTAATCAAAGCTCTCTTAATTTTCCTTTTCTACTAACAGCATTATTCCCCTCTAACGAACTTTTTTCGAACTATTCCAATAGTCCTTATACCGTATCTTCGGGCCACCTGTAAACCTCTCCTAACGCATCCCTCGCCCTTAATCAACCATAGTGGGATAAATCTTATCCTTCTGCTATGTATCAACACAGAAGTACATACCAATAACTGTTCTGAACTTTGCGAAACAAGCAGGCACCTCTGGAAATACTCACACAAGAATGCCCGATGTCTCTCTAAAAGCTGTCTATCTTTTAACATTCCATCAATCGCATCATACCAACGTTCTTTGACGTTTTCTACCAGTATTGCATCCGAATACTGTTCTGAAATACGCAGATATGGCTGCACCTTCGAAAATATCCCAACTACACCTGCTCCTGCATACTCCACAAACTTGTTGTAGTGCTTGCAGGCATGGAACGGGGTATCTGGCATCGGGGCAAGGCCGATATCCCATTCCAAGCTGTTGAGCGTCCTGCGATATTCATCATAGGAGTCACAGTAGGGAATGCACCTCGCATCCAATTCCTTGGCAAAGGATGGAATCGCACCGAAAAACTCAAACTCGACCCGCTCCCCATATTCACGCTTGATTTGAAGGAGCGCATCCTTGAGGATATTCTCGATATCGCCCGTCCGGTCAATCGACCCTGCAAAGCCGATTTTCACCGGCTTGTTCGGGTCATGCGGCTTGTAAGGCACGGGGGCGATGGCAGGCTCTTCAATCTGAATGGGCAGTTTGCCATTGACCGCGTATTTTTCCAGAAGCAGCGGCGACGGAGAAAGAATCGCATCGCTCATCTCCATCATGCCGCGAATATATCCCTGAATTTCCTTTTGACCATAGTAGGCTGCGCTGCTGATTTCGGGCGGGATGTTCAGCAGATCGTCGTCGATGATATAGATGAGGTATCGGCCTGATTCGTGCAGCAGCTTCGTCAGTTGATACTCATACCAGCTATCCAGCCTACCCAGCAGCACGATGTCCGCCCAGTTGAGATCCTCGTTGGTGAGCTTCATCTCCTGCACCGCGCGGTAATCCACTTTCCCCTGCTGCGCCAGGTACTCCATCTGGCAATGTCCGCATAACCGAATGGATGGGATCATCTTCCGATAAATCAGCAGCACATGGCGAAGCTGTTCTTCCTGCAAATCAAGCACCTCCCTCGTATGCATCGCAAATCTCCTGCGTATCTCCAAAGCGCTGCACCTGCCCGTGTTCCAGCCACACCACCCGGCTACACATTTCCCGAATCTGCGGTAGGCTATGGCTGACAAACAGCACCGTCGTACCGCCGCCCATCAGCTCCATCATGCGAGCACGGCTCTTCTCCTGAAACGCCGCATCGCCCACGGCCAGCACCTCATCTACAATGAGAATCTCCGGCACGACCACCGTCGCCACCGAGAACGCCAATCGCGCAATCATGCCGCTGGAGTAATTGCGCAGCGGGATGTCGATGAATTGCCCGATTTCGGAAAACGCCACGATCTCGTCGTACTTGCTCTTGAGAAACTCCTCGGAATACCCCAGAATCGCGCCGTTGAGGAAGATGTTCTCCCGGCCGGTCATATCCATGTCAAAGCCGCTGCCCAGTTCGAGCATCGGCGCAACGTTTCCGCGCACTACGACGCTGCCTTCCGTCGGCTTGAGGATGCCGGAAATCACCTTGAGCATGGTACTCTTGCCCGCGCCGTTGTGGCCGATCAAGCCGACCACCTCGCCGCGCTTCACATCAAAACTGACGTGCTTGAGCGCCTCAAATTCGTTGTATTGCAGCTTGCCGCGCATCCGGGCAATCGCATATTCCTTGATGCTGTTGATGCGGTCGTTCGCCATGCGGAAGCGCATGGAGACGTCCTTCACTTCAATTATCGTGTCCATCGGCTTCACCTCACAGATACAGCACAAACTTATCCTGATTCTTCTTAAACACCAGAACACCCGCCGCAAATACTACCATTGAAGAGAGCAAGCACCACAGATACGCCGTCGGCGCGGGCGATACGCCGTCGATGATGCAGACGCGCGCAAAGGTGATGTACTGGTACATCGGGTTCATATGATAGAACACGAGGAACTTGGCCGGGATGATGCTCTCCGGGTAAAAGACCGGCGTGAGGTACATCCAGATCATGCTGAGAACACCCCACAAAAACTGCGTATCTTGGAAGAATGTCATGGCGGTCGTCAGCAGCAGCCCCATGCCGGTGACAAAGCCCAGCAGGCACAGCATATCAAAGACCAGCAGCAGCAGCGAGGGGCGCGGATACACGCCGCTCAGCAGCATCACCAGCAGCAGCGGAATCAGCGAAATGGCAAAATTCACCAGAGAAGAGATCACACGGCTGACCGGATAGATGTATTTGGGCATATAGACCTTCTTAATCAAGGAGGCGTTGCCCGTGATGGAGGTCATGCCCATCGACACAGCCTCGTTAAAGAAATTCATGAACACGATGCCAGAAAGCAGATACACCTGATAATGGGGAATATCGCTCTTGAACAGCGTCGAAAAGACGATATACTGCACGCCCATCGTCAGCAGCGGATTGAGGAAGCTCCACGCCATGCCCAACGCGCTGCGCTTGTATTTTGCCTTGAAATCGCGCAGGACAAGCTGCTTCACCAGAAAGCTGTACCGCGTAAAGAGGGTACATAGCGCCACCAGCGGATTGTTCTTTCCCTGTTTCGCCTGTTTCCACCAGCGTACACACAACGCCGCAGCCATCGCGAACGCGCCCGCAATCCAAAGCCAATACGTCTTGTAGAAGCTGAGCGCCTCCACGCCGTTAGCCTTGACGCACAGCTTGCCCACACCCTGCTCGCCGTTCACCGTATACCGATCCGACTCGGCGATATTCTGCACAATGTCAAACCGCCCTGCCGTCACCGTATTGCCGGCATAAACGGTCACGGCATTGCCCGGTGCGCATCCCTCCGTGGTCAACACCATCGTCAGCTTTTCGCCCTTGCGATTCTCCACCGGAGGATTCAGTAACAACTCCGTATACTTGCCATCCTGAATCAGCGCCGCATCCACATTCGCCGCTGATACGACATCTCCCTGCGCATCCTCCAGCACCACGTTCAACGTGCCGCTGTTGCTTCGGTCATAGGTTGCGGTCATCAATGAAACGCTCGTCATCTGATCGGCCGGTGCCTGAATTGTCTGACGAATCTCCACACCGTCCACAATCTCCCCCACGGTCATACCCGGCGACAGCGGATCGCTGGAAACCGCCGTGAAGCGGAACTGCGGGAGCGCAAGCAGATAGACCATCACGGCCAGCACCCAATAGCCTGCGGCCAGACTGGCCAACAGCTTTTTTGATTTTTTCATATCCATTCTGAATTTTGTACCTCTTCCTGATCCTATTTTCTGATTAAAACGCGCTATACGCGCGAAGCGAAGAATAGAGCCTGCCGCCGGTCGCGGAAACAGGCAGGCGGAACGCCGGAAACCGCAAGGAGCGCCCTGCGCAACTATGCGAGTTTCCCGGAATCGCAATCCCTACGGTTTTCTTCATGACGAAACCATTCAAGTAAAACTGTCAAATCACGAATAATTACCTGACGATGCTTTGCATATGACTGCTTCTATCAAGAACCCGTATGAATTGCTTATCCCAAAATCATCATGCCCGTCAGGCGGAAAAAGCCGTGGATCAAACAGCGATACCGCCAATAGAACAGCGGCCCGCTGTGCGGCTTGATAAACGGGCAGAGAAACGCATCGTCCTCCTCCGCGAGAATCGAGGCATAGGTCTCGCGAAAGACCTCCGCCTGTGCCTTCTTTTTCAGGAGATCCGCGCGCACGCCATCCAGCGCAGACAGCTTTTCCCCCACATATGACACGCTGTCCACGCGCTTCGCCCCGACACTGTTGTGCCCATGCTGCCGGTAATCGCTCAGCGGCTCATCAATATACAGCACATGACCAAACCGCGCCGCCACAGCCGCCATCCACCAGTCGTGCATGATCGTCCGTGCGCTGTCCGCGCACCGCATCGCAAAAGCGGCCAGCGCATGATTGAAGGCCATCGCGCCGCCTGTCACCACGTTCTGCATAAGGATGCTGCGGTAATCGAATTCCGCAAAATACTGATTCTGATAGCGCATCAGCGATGGTGCGATGGGGTTTAGCCGTCCATCTGTCGGCGTCTGGTCGGAAAAAACCAGCAGCGGCACATTCGCTCCGTACTGGCGCTCCGCTTCAAGCAAACGCTTCATCATGACGGCATTGCGCTGCGGATACCATCGGTCGTCCTGATCGCAGGTCATCATGTAATCCGCATCACACTGACCAATCAGCCAGAAGAAGTGATCCCTTGCCCCGCCAAACCGCTTTCCCGAATGCACACGGCTGATGCGCTCCGGATAGCGACGCACATACTCATCCAAAATCTCCGGCGTGCCGTCCGTCGAGCCGTCATCCGAGACCGTCAGGTGCCAGCGCTCATCAGTCTGCGCCAGAATCGAATCCAACTGCTCACGAACATACAGCGCTCCGTTATAGCAAGCCAGCAAAATCTCCACACTTGTATTTCTCATGTCGTCCCTGTTCCGTCCATAATCTATCCCCCAGCAAATGTGAATCCCCCATCTCCACCGAAAGATTCACCACTTGCCCTATCCGATTTCCTTCATTATAAGGACAGCGCCCATTGATGTCAATCGCTATTTAATACATACTTTTGTTTCATCAAGCGTTGCTCAGACCAAACGCGGGCAGCCCTGTCTCCCCTCTATCCGGAAGCAAGACTGCCCGACCGTATGTTTACATTCAGGAAATCATCCAGTTTTCCGCCTTCAGTTCACGGGTGAGCAAGCTGCCCACCACGCTCTTTGCATCCTTGCCCTCGGTCACAATCTTATCAATGACCTCCACAATAGGCATCTCCACCTGATACACTTCCGCCAGCTTCACTGCAGCCGGCAGCGCATTGATGCCTTCAACCACCATGCCCACCTGACAAACCGCATCGCTTACGCTCATGCCCTGTCCGATCAGCCTGCCGCACTGATTGTTCCGGCTGTGGTGGCTGGTGCAGGTCACAATCAGATCGCCCATGCCAGTCAGGCCGCTGAACGTCTGCGGCGCACAGCCCATCCGACTGCCCAGCCGCGTCATCTCTGCCAATCCGCGGGTGATGATGGCCGCCTTCGCATTATCGCCGTACCCAAGGCCATCTGAAATGCCCGCCGCAAGCGCCATGATATTCTTGAGTGCGCCGCAGATTTCGGTGCCCTTGACATCCTCATTCGTGTATACGCGCATAAAGCTGCTGCTGAAGAATGTCTGAATCTCCTTAGCCGTCTCTGCATCGACGCAGGAGGAGACAATGGTGGTCGGCAGATCACGCGCGACCTCTTCGGCATGCGTCGGCCCAGAAAGCGCCACCAGACGATCTGCGGAAACCGGAATCTCGTCTGCAATCACTTCCGTCATCGTCTGGAGCGTCTGCGCATCCATACCCTTGGCCACATCCACAATGATCTGGTTTTCCGTCACATACGGCGCGGCCGCCTTGGCCGTTCCGCGCACATAGACAGAGGGCACTGCAAACAGCAGGACATCCTTGCCCCTGCACGCCTCGCCCAGATCCGGCGTGTATGCCAAACCCTCGGGCAGCACCATACCGGGCAGCTTGGGATGCCGCCGCTCCCGCTTGAGCTGCTCCAGCTCCTGCGGCAGTGCCGACCATACCGTAACCGACTTCCCCTCATTGCAGAGCATCCGCGCCAGCGCCATGCCCCACGTGCCTGCGCCCAAAACCGCAACCGAATTCAACAATGCCCTATTCTCCTTTGCAGGTGTTCTTTTCAACTCATTGCAAGGCGCTTTCGCGCCCGTATATTTATGTCTATCCAATGATTATTTTACAATGAAATGCCGCTTGCGTCAACCCGGCGCATCGTGCCGCCTTTCACCACGACCCGATTGGCGCAGATTCTATCCGTCCATCTCTTCCGAAACAGACGCGTCCGGCGCATTGCGCTGCACGCTCCGCACACCGTTGAGGCACGCCGCCTTGGTGGTATAGCTCTCACTCGCCGCCACGGTCTGACCGTTTGGCGCACGCAGACGAAAACGGTATTCGCCCGCGCGATCCACATAAATCTCAAACTTCGGATTCTTTGTTTTCTCAAAGCCTTCCACCGTCTGATCCTCAATCTGCGCGCGCACGGCGTTCTTCCGCACGCTCTTGATCCCCGCACAGCAAGCCGCCCTCGCCTTATACACCTCGCTGGTGGCGATAATCTCTCCATTGCCTGCCCGAAGATCGAATTTCAGGCCGCAAGGCACTTCTTTGATGATAAACTTGCCCACGCAGTGCGCTCCTTTCCACTGCAGCCCTGCCGCAAGGTTTTCTTCAGTATATCACGCTTCGCACACGTCGGCAACCCGTTCCCTCAGCGCTCAGGCAGCATGGCCTCCGGGTCCTGCATCTGTCCTTTGCTCTGTACCTCCAGATGCAGGTGCGTCTCCTCCTCTGCTTCGCACGGAATTCGTTCCAGCAGCGTACCCAATATCTGCCCACGCGTCACACGCTCGCCTGCGCTGACGACACTGCTTTCCAGACCGCAATAGGTCACCTGTCGTCCATCCGTCTGCTCCACCGCGACACGCCATCCCCATAGTTCATCCCATGTGCAGCTCTTCACTCGACCATCTGTGCAGCAGCGCACGCTCTGCCCCGCCTCACCCACCATATCTAAGCCCATGTGCGTGCGCCAGAGCGAAAGGCTCGCCCACCAGACCAGCGTTTGCTCATCAAATCTGCGCAGCAGCTCGCCATCAACAGGCCAGACGGCGCTCTGCGCAGCCAGCAGCGCCGGGCGCACCACAGGCGGTGCAATGGTTGGCAGGGGCGTGACGCTCGGCGTATGTGTCTCCGCGATCTCCGGCGCATCTGCCGCAGCCTGAACCCCCTGCTCACTTTCGCGGCGCACCTGATGTGCAAACAGCGCACTGCCGATGACGACCGCAATCACCGCACCCAGCGTCACCAGATAGGCATACTCCATCATCCACGCCTTGAATCCGCCTCTTTTCACCGGCACATTCCTCCCGCACGCGCCGCTTAGGCGCACCTTTCTCCCTCACAGAATGTACCATTCTGAGGAAAACCATGCGCCGCTCTCCAGCCTACAATATAAAAACGATAAAAAAAACGGACTGAACGTCTTGTTCAATCCGTTACGCTTTACAGCCGCACAATGCCCAGCGATTGCAGCAGCAGGAACACCAACAGCACCGGCGCAATCACCTTGACCATGACGATATACAGCTTCTCCCTGCCAAAGCGCTCGCCATTGCGCGATACCTCTTCGATGACGCTCTTGGGATCCAGCACCCAGCCGACCATCACACAGCACGCCACCGAGATAATGGGCATCAGCACAAAGTTGCTCACATAGTCGAGCACATCCAGCACCTGACCCACGGCGTCGTTGGGCAGGCGCAGCTCGAAGTACAGCACGTTGTAGCCCAAGCAGACGACAAGGCCAATCACCAGCGCCATCACGCCCACGCCGATCGTCGCCTTCGGGCGGCTGGCATGGAGTTTGTCCTGCGCACAGGAGACGACCGCCTCCATGATGGAAACCGAAGAAGTCAGCGCCGCAAAGGCCACCATCACAAAGAACATCACGCCCACGACCGCGCCGATGCCGCCCATCGCCTGAAAAATCTTGGGCAGGGAGATGAACATCAGGCTCGGACCCGCGCTCATGCCCTCCGTGCCCATGAACGTGTACACCGCCGGCACGATCATCAGACCCGCCAAGAACGCCACCAGCGTATCAAAAATCTCGATCTGATTGACGGCCTTGACGATATTGGTTTCCTTCTTGACGTAGGAGCCATAGGTAATCATGATGCCCATCGCCACGCTGACAGAATAGAAGAGCTGCCCCAGCGCATCCATTAGCACCACCAAGAAGCGACCTATCGTCATCCCGCTGAAATTGGGGATCATGTAGACCTTCATGCCTTCTATACCCGTGCGCGTCACGCCCGCCGCATCGGTGTATTCCAGCGTCAGGGAAAAGACAGAGATGCCGATAATCAGCAGCAGCAGCACCGGCATCAGCAGGCGCGCCAGACGCTCAATGCCATTGTTCACGCCCTTGTACACGACGAACACCGTTGCGCCCAAAAAGAGGATGAACCAGAAGATCGGGCCGCCTACACCGGAGATAAAGCCGGTGAAATAGCCATCCGCCGCAGCGGCAGCACCCGCGCCCGTCACAAAATCTGCCAGATACTTCAGCACCCATCCGCCGATGACGCAGTAATACGGCAGGATCAGAAACGGTACCAGGCAGGCCAACGCGCCCACCCAACCGAACTTCGGGTGCATCGCGCCATAGGCTGTCAGCGGACTTCTGCCCGTCTTTCGTCCAATGGCGATTTCCGTCGTCAGCAGCGCAAAGCCAAAGGTCAGTGCCAGCACCAGATAGCACAGCAGAAAGAGGCCGCCGCCGTCTTTTGCCGCCAGATACGGGAAGCGCCAAATGTTCCCCAAGCCCACAGCACTGCCCGCCGCAGCCAGCACAAAGCCAATCGAACCAGAGAAGCTGCTTCTCTTTTCCTTGCTTTCCATGTTCTTCCTCCACTTGCAGACAAATTTTGCAAACTATTCTCTACTATACTATCCATTTGCCTTTTGCGCAACCCCTTTCGTGAAATCCATTTCATTTCTGCATCATTCTTTTTCATCAGGTACCCCGATTCTTCCAGCACAGTTCCATTTTGCGCATCGCGATTGCTTGACTTCCACCCCTGCCCTGTGCTATACTTTGGATGATTATCAGGCTGCCTTGGCGTGCTGCGCACAGGTGGTCAATCAAATTTATCAGAGAAGTGGAGATTGCGGTTATGGAGAGAATCAAGACGCTTGAGACCCGTGACATGTGCGAGAGCGCGAAGAACGGCGGCTGCGGCGAGTGCCAGACCTCTTGCCAGTCCGCCTGCAAGACCAGCTGCGGCGTGGCCAATCAGCAGTGCGAAAACAAGTAACTCAAAAAAGCTCGCCGCCTTCGGGCGGCGCTTTTCTTATCTCTTTCCCATCACAGATCGCCGCAGGGCAGTTTGCCCCGGCCTGCCGCCCCATCCGCTTCATCATCTTGGGAGGAACCTATGCTGCATCAATATAAGCTCAACGGATACAACATCGTTCTGGATACCTGCTCCGGCTCCGTACATTCCGTGGACGAAGTAGCCTATGACGTGATTGCTATGTTTGAAACCGCCACGCCCGATGAAATCGTCGCGGCGATGATGGCCAAATACGGCGATCGAGAGGACGTGACCGAGGAAGACCTGCGCCAGTGCATCGCGGACGTGCAGTTCCTCAAGGATCACGGCAAGCTCTTCACGCCGGACACCTTCGCCCCCATGGCCGGTGCGCTCAAGGCGCGTTCGGGCAATGTCATCAAGGCGCTGTGCCTGCACGTCGCCCACACCTGCAACCTCAACTGCTCCTACTGCTTCGCCAGCCAGGGCAAGTACCACGGTGACCGTGCGCTGATGAGCTTTGAGGTCGGCAAGCGTGCGCTCGATTTCCTCATCGAAAACTCCGGCACCCGCCGCAACCTCGAGGTGGACTTCTTCGGCGGCGAGCCGCTGATGAACTGGGACGTGGTCAAGCAGCTCGTCGAGTACGCGCGCAGCGTGGAAAAGCAGCACGGCAAGCACTTCCGCTTCACCCTCACCACCAACGGCGTGCTCATCGACGATGATGTGATCGAATTCTCCAACCGCGAGATGAGCAACGTCGTGCTGAGTCTCGATGGCCGCAAGGAGATTCACGATCGTCTGCGCGTGGATTACGCGGGCAACGGCAGCTATGACCGCATCGTGCCCAAGTTCAAGCGCCTCGTGGAGTCGCGCGGCAATCAGAACTACTATATGCGCGGCACGTTCACCCACGCCAACCCGGATTTTACCAACGACGTGTTCCACATGGCCGACATGGGCTTCACCGAACTGAGCATGGAGCCGGTTGTCTGCGCGGAGGATGATCCCGCCCGCCTGACGGACGAGGATATCGAGATCGTCAAGGAGCAGTACGAAATTCTCGCTAAGGAGATGCTCAAGCGCCAGAAGGAAGGCCGCCCCTTCACCTTCTACCACTATATGCTCGATCTCACGCAGGGGCCGTGCATCTACAAGCGCATCTCCGGCTGTGGCTCCGGCACGGAATACATGGCCGTCACCCCGTGGGGCGACCTGTACCCCTGCCATCAGTTTGTGGGCGAGGAGCGCTATAAGCTGGGCAACATCTGGGACGGCGTGACCAACGACGCGATTCGCGACGAGTTCCGCGCCTGCAACGCCTATTCCCGCCCCGAGTGCCGCGATTGCTGGGCCAAGCTCTACTGCTCCGGCGGCTGTGCGGCGAATGCCTACCACGCCACCGGCAGCATCGGCGGCGTGTACAAGCCCGGCTGCGAGCTGTTTAAAAAGCGCATCGAGTGCGCCATCATGATGCGCGTAGCCGAAGACGCCGAAAGGAACCAATAAATGAACACGCCCATTGCGGATTTTGTGCGGCAATACGCCGCCTCCGATACGGCGCGACTGCATATGCCCGGCCACAAAGGCCGGGCTTTTCTGGGCTGTGAGGCGCTGGATATCACGGAAATCACCGGTGCGGACAGCCTATATGAAGCAGACGGCATCATTCGCGCCAGCGAGGAAAACGCCGCGCAGCTCTTCGGCTCGGCCCGCACGCTGTATTCCACGGAAGGCTCCAGCCAATGCATCCGCGCCATGCTCACCCTCTGCCTCACCTGCCGCCCGGCAGGCGCAAGGCCCATCATTGTCGCCGCACGCAATGTCCACAAGACATTTGTCTTTGCCGCCGCGCTGCTGGATATGGAGGTCGTCTGGCTCTGGCCGGATGCCCTGACCTCCCTGTGCGCCTGCGAGGTCACGCCGCAGGCGCTGGAGCGGACGCTGCAAGCGCTCGATGCGCCGCCCGCCGCGGTCTACGTCACCAGCCCGGATTATCTCGGCGGTCAGGCCGACATCGCCGCGCTGGCCGAGGTCTGTCACGCACACGGCACGGTGCTGGCGGTGGACAATGCGCACGGCGCGTACCTGCGCTTCCTCTCCCCCTCCCAGCATCCGCTTGATCTCGGCGCGGACATCTGCTGCGATTCGGCGCACAAGACGCTGCCCGTTCTCACGGGCGGCGCGTACCTGCACATCAGCCGCACCGCGCCCGCCGCCTTTGCCCGGCAGGCGCGTCAGGCCATGGCGCTCTATGGCTCCACCAGTCCCTCCTACCTGACGCTCGCCTCGCTGGATCTGTGCAACGCCTATCTGGCAGAGGGCTATGCCGCGCGGCTGAACGACTGTATGCGCCGCATGGACGCGCTGCGAGCTGCACTCACGCAGAACGGCTGGCGTTTGCTCCCCTCCGACCCGCTCAAGCTGACGATAGATGCCTGCGCCGCCGGAACCACCGGCATGGCGCTCTCTCAGCGTCTGCACGAATGCGGCATTGCCTGTGAGTTTGCCGACCCGGAAACGCTGGTGCTGATGCTCACGCCTGAAAACCCGCAAAGCGATCTGAACCGTCTGGCTGACGCGCTGGGCTGCTGCCATCTGCTCGCACGCCCACAGCCCGTTCTGCCGCTCCCCAAGGGTGAGCGCAGGCTGTCCATCCGCGAGGCCGTCTTTGCCCTGCACGAAACCGTGTCCACCGCTGACGCGCTGGGACGCATCTGCGGCGCTCCGACCGTTGCCTGTCCCCCTGCCATTCCCATCGCGGTATCCGGCGAGGTCATCACCCGTGATGCGCTGACGCTGTTCGCGCATTATGGTCTGGAATCCGTCGATGTGGTGATGGCCTGATTTTCCCTTCCCCCAATACAGCGCAGGAGCGCCCCGGCATCATACTGCCGGGGCGCTCTTGCTTTTGCCCGATCGTATTTCTTCGTTTCACGGCGTATGCGCATGCAGAATAGGGACAACTTCATCGGCAACGAGGGCTTTTATCGTCCGGTGATTCGATCCCAGAGGTCGCCAAAGTCATCGGCCAGCTCATCAAGTCCCGTGGCCTTCGCCAGCCGCTGTCCCAGCCCCTTCACCTGACCATACAGCGTATCGTCGTCGGTGATTTCCACATCTTTAAGACCATCGTCCACCTTCTGCACAGCCTCTACAATCATCTGCTTCATGCGGTCGTCCAGTCCCGCCTGATACTGGTCGTCAAACTCAACCGCAACCAGAACACGCATACCGCTGTCGATGACCACCTCGGCATCGCTCACTTCGCTGATGCGCTCCACTGCCTCGGCCACCTGCTCCGCCAGCTTTCCGGCCTGCGCCGGGGTCAACGCATTGTTGTTTTCCATGCCGCTGAGCATCGTACCCGTCTGCGCACCAGCCGCCGCGCCGGCGCCCATGTCCGGGGATGCCGCAGGAGAGGGCGACGCCGCAGGCTGCGCCGTAGCCATCGGGCTGTTTGTCACAATCGGTGCCGTCGTAGCAGTCGTGCCGCTGGCGGAACGCGCCGCGCAGCCGCTGAGAACCATGCCTGCCATGGCGATGCACAGCAGAACCATCATACCTTTTTTCACTGGATTCGCCTCCTTGCCGCTATTGTGCGCCGGGGCGGAAAAAAGATGCGCGTTTGTTTCAAAAAATTTTGCCGTCACTCGCCGTAAAATGTGCAGCCGCCGATGAATTCGCGCAGGATGGACGTGGGCGGAATCTCGTTCTCCTCGTCCATGTCCTTGAAATAGTGCAGGAATTTGCGCAGCCGGTGCGCACGCACAGCGTATGGACTGTCATCTTCGATCTCGCGCAGCAGCGGATACGCATACTTTTTCAGCACGGCAATCTCGTAAAGCAGCGATGTGTTGAACATCACGTCCGCCTTTTCTTGGAAGGGGAAGATGTACTTCTCCTCGCCTTGGCGCACCTTGTCCCACATCTCCATCGTCTCCATTGCGCCCGTGGCACGTGTCCTGTAATCGCGCACCATGCGGCGCAGAAGCCGCACGTCCGTCGTGCGGATGCGGTTATGTCCGTCCAGATTGAGCTGCGTCAGTGCGCTGACGTACACGCGGAATTTCAGCTCGCTGGGGATATCGCTGCTGATCTGATCATTCAGCCCATGGATGCCCTCGACCACCAGAACGTCATCCGGAGAGAGCGAAAGCTTCACGCCCTCCGGCTCGCGGCACTTGGTCACAAACGAGTAGCGCGGCCGCTCCACCTCCCGCCCGGCGAGCAGGTCGATGAGCTGCTCATTGAACAGCGGCACATCAATGGATTCAAGACATTCCAGATCGGGCGAGCCGTCCGGGTTACGCGGCACCCGATCGCGGTTGAGATAGTAGTCATCCAGCGAGACGGCCACGGGGCGCTTGCCGCTGACCCGAAGCTGCGTGGCAAGGCGGTTGGCAAACGTGGTTTTGCCGCTGGAGGACGGCCCGGCGATAAACACCACACGTGCGCCGCGCGAGACAATCCGCTCGCTGATGTGTGCAATGGTGCGCTCCTGAAGCGCTTCGCTCACGCGGATGAACGTCCGTCCTTCGCCCCGCTCAATGATGTCGTTGAGATCCGCCGCCGATTCACAGCCCAGTATCCGGGAGTGTTCGTTGGCCTCCGCATAGGTGCGCATAAGCTGTGGACGCTCCACAAACGGCGCAGGCGGGCCGGAGAGATCCTCCCCGGGCAGCAGCAGCACCATGCCCGGGTAATAAAACCGCAGGGCAAAGCTGCGAATCTCCCCGGTGGTCTTGGCCATATTGCCATAGAAATACTCGCTCATCCCATCGCAGGTATACACGTCAAAGAAGTCATACGGACGATAGCGCAGCAGTCGCACCGTATCCGTCTGCCCCTTGGCCTCAAAATAGGCGCTCGCCTGCTCCCGTGTCCAGCGGGATTTGACAATCGGCAGATTCTGCTCGGCAATCTCATGCATCCTCGCCTCAATCCGGCGCACCAGCGCCGCCGTCAGGCTCACGCCGAAAACGTTCATATACACGCCCTGCCCGATGCTGTGCTCCATGCGCAGCGATGCGCCGGGGCAAACATCCCGCAGGGCCAGCAGCAGGATCATCCGCGCACTGCGCTCATACACGCGGCGCTGTTCTTCATTGTACAGCATATGACGACCTCCTTATACTGTCTAAAACCTTTCACTCAAATCGAACCCGTTTCAATCGTAGACCGCGATGCGGTTTGCTCTGAAGCTACGTTTTTTCAGGGCTCCTTCTCCGCTTCGCGTTTATGGATCGTTTCGATCAGAAAACAGTATGACCCCGAAAACGGCGCAAAGCCCTCCTGAATCACAGGAGGACTTCGCTTTTTTCTTCTGTAACATAGGCCGCCGCGTGCTTTCCCGCCAGCGCACCCGTGGAAAAGGCAATTTGCAGGTTAAATCCACCGGTATGCGCGTCCACATCCAGCACTTCGCCGGCGAAGAACAGGCCCGGCACCAGCTTGCTCATCATCGTGCCTGGCTGAATCTCCTTCACCTCGACGCCGCCGCGGGTGACGATCGCCTCCTCGATAGGCCGTCTCCCGCTGACAGCCAGCGGCAGCGCCTTGAGCTTCCGAGCGATGACCGCACGCTGCTCGCGCGTGATCTGGTTGATCGGCTGCTCCGGCGACAGGCCGCAAAGCTGCGCAAACACAGGACCCATGCGTGCGGGCATCAGCGTCGTCAGCACGGAGGAGAGCTGTCTGCGCACGTTTTCGGCAAATTCGCGCTGAAGGCGCAGATCCACCTGCTCCGGCGTGAGGCCGGGCTTCATGTCCAGCGTCACCTGCACATCGGACAGATCCTCCGGCAGATGGCTGCTCAGCTCGATCAGCAGCGGGCCGCTCACGCCAAAGTGCGTAAAGAGCATCTCGCCCAGCTCATCGTAGATCTTCTTTTTGCCGACCTGCGCACGCACGCGCACGTTTTTCAGCGACAGCCCCATCAGCAGCTTCGGCCACTTTTCCTCAATGGTCAGCCCCACCAGCGAGCCGGAGAGCGGTGTCACCGTATGCCCGTTTTCCCGCGCAAATGCATAGCCATCGCCGGTCGATCCAGTGCTGGGATAAGAAAGCCCGCCCGTGGCGATCACCACCGCCGGGGCGTGCAGCTCGCCGCCGTCCGAAAGCGCCACGGCAAAGCCGCCGTCCTCGCGCCGTACCTCCGAAACCGCCGCATGAAGCGCCACCTGCACGCCCGCATCCTTCATGCCCCGCGCAAAGGCGCGCGTCACGTCGCTCGCCTTGTCGCTCACGGGGAACACGCGGTTGCCGCGCTCCACCTTCGTCTCCGTGCCCAGCATGGACAGGAGCGCCGTCACATCCTCATGCCCAAACTGACGCACCGCTGCATTGAGGAACTTGCCGTTACGCGGCACCTGCCGAAAGAAGTCATCCACATCGCAGGCGTTGGTCACATTGCAGCGGCCCTTGCCGGTGATGTAGATTTTCTTGCCCAGCTTCTCGTTTTTTTCCAGCAAAACCACCTGTGCGCCCGCCCATGCAGCCTGCAAGGCGGCCATCATGCCCGCCGCGCCGCCGCCAATGACGATCACATCAGGCTTTGTCTTTGCCCACATAGACCCTGTATTCATCCCAAATTCCTTCCATCAGACGGAAATGTTCGCTCAATTCATCCTTGCGCCGCAGTCCCAACGCCACAATCAGCGCATTGATGACCGACAGCGGCGCCGCCATGGAATCCACAAAGGACGCCATGTCCGTGCGTGCCGTGAGGCATACGGTGCTCGCCGCGCACAGCGGGGACATCGGGCCATCCGTCAGGCCGACCACCTGTGCGCCACGCGCCTTGGCAAAGCTCATCGCCTCCAGCGTGCGCGTGGAGTAGCGCGGAAAGCTGATGCCAAAGAGAAGATCCGTCTCGTTGATTCGGCTGATCTGCTCAAACACGTCGCCGCTCGCCTCGGAGACGATGCGGACATTGTCAAAGATAAAATTGAGGTAATAGGCCAGAAACTGTGCAATCGGCGCCGCCGAGCGCAGTCCCATCACATAAATATGGCGTGCGCCGATGATCTTATCCACCACCTCATCAAACGCCTGCGCGTCGATCTCTTCCGTGGTGGTTCGGATGTTCTGCATATCGGCGTGCAGCACCGTGCGCAGCACCTCGCTCTGGTCGATATCCGTCGCCATTTCAAAGCGCTGCACTGCCGTCAGCCAATGACGCACAAGCTCCTGAAGCGCACGCTGAAGCTGAGGATAGCCCTCATAGCCCATAGCGGAAGCAAAGCGAACCACGGTGCTCTCGCTCACGCCCACCATTTCGCCCAGCTTGGATGCGGTCATAAACACCGCCTTGTCGTAATGTTCCACGATGTATTCAGCAATCTTGCGGTGGCCCTTGCTCAGACGCTTGCCGGACTGATTCAGCCGGCGCATCATATCCTGCATATCCTGCATATTGGTATTCGACCTCCTGAAGAGAACAGTCTGCACAGTTTTGCTTTCATTTTATCAAAAGCAAGTAAAAAATGCAAGAAGGAATCCCCTTCTTGCATCATTTTCTTTTATTCAGCCGTTCAGCAGCGCTTCCCAAGCATTTGTCGCAGCGCAGTCCGTCATATCCGCGTGTACAACCGTCACAGTTGCATAGCCTTGCGTCAGCTTCACATAATCCTCGCTCTGGCGGCGATCTGCATCAATTCCGCCGCTGAGCACATAGGACGTAACACCAGCCTCCTGCTCAGGGGCGTAGGCTTCCGTATAGTAAATCTGCTCCAGCCGCGCCCCCGACACACCGCGAAGCTCACCCTTGCCGGGATGATTGAGGTTGAGCACGCTCAGCGGCGGCAGCGGATGGCTGCGCATCGTTTCAAAGACCTGCACCGCCAGCGCAGCCGCCGGCGCAAAATCCTGCCGCACATCCATCTGCGAGACGGCAAGCGCAGGCCGACCGCAGACAGCACCCTCCATGGCTGCCGCCACCGTACCGGAATACAGGACATCTGTGCCCACATTCGCGCCGTGGTTCACACCAGAGATCACCGCTTCCGCCTCAGGGCACAGCACCATCAACCCCAGCTTTACACAGTCCGCCGGCGTGCCGCCGATGGCAAACGCACGAACTGCACCTTCCATGGTCGTTTCCTTGACGTTGATCCGCCTGCCGATGGTCAGCCCATGGCTGGCTGCGGAGCGCTGGCTGTCCGGCGCACAGACAACGACCTCATAGCCCGCCGCTGCAAACGCCTTCGTCAGCGCCGCAATGCCCGGCGCAAATATGCCGTCATCATTGGAAATCAAAATCTTCATTTTGCAGGCTCCTCATAATCGCGGAACAAAAATGCGGTCATCACGCCGTCGAGGCTTTCAAACTCAATGCGCACCGGATAGGGCAGCACGTTGCGCACCACCAGATCACTGTTGGTGCCCACAGTCGCATCAAAACCCGCCGGCAGATAGCTGACGCCGCCCTGAGCATGCCAGTTCATATCCTCAATGACGCACGGCACGCGAAGCACGATATTGTACAGCGTGGAGCAAATCTGGCATACGCCGCCGCCATAGCCCATCTCGCTCTCTCCCGAAAGGATCGGCGCGGAGCGATAGCCGTTTTCACGGGTATACGGCCCGCAGATGGCGTTGAACGAGAAGCGCTCCCCCGGCTCTACCCGAACGCCCGATAGGCGCTCGGAGGCCAGCGCAATATTGTGCAGCCGCCCGGCGTTGCCTTCCTTGTTCATGCTGGTCGTATAGAAGGTCGTAAACGCATAGAGCAGATCGCCCGGCTGCGCCTCGTCCCACGGCACAAAATCATACAGTTTGAGGTACTTTGTCTTGACGCTTACATTGTCCGGCTCGCGCCTGTACGGGAAATACGCAGCGCCATTTTTGATAGATTCGATGGAAAGCCACGAGCCTGCACTCACCTCAATGGGATAGCGATAGCCCTCCGGCTTGAACCAGATGTCATCCAGCACATAACCCACGGCGATGTGCTCGCTTGTTCCCGGCATCGGCCCCTCAAAGGGGTCCTTGCGCTGCACCATTTCAATGAACTTGGTGCGCACATAGCCCTCCGTGCCATCATAATCAATGCGCGTCCACGTCCGCCCCTTGGAGTACACGTCCACAACGCGCCCCTCTTCGATCATGCCCAGCACCGCAGAGTCCGCGTCGCCCCACTTGTAGACCTCCATCTTCTTTCCGATGGTGCCGTAATAGAGCGCCTCTTCCTGTTCTTCTCCCGCCGTGTCTGCTGCCGCAGGCACGGCCATCATCAGCATCACGAGCAGCGCGGCAGCAGCTTTGACAACCTGCCGCATCAGCTCGCCCTATACACCGCAACAGTCAGCACGCCTTCCACCGCCTGCAGGGAAAAGCGCACGTCATAGGGCAGCGTATTGCGCAAACGGAGATCGATATTGCCATTGCCGACCGCCGCGTCAAAGTCCAGCGGGGCATACTCAATGCCGTAAGAGGAGTGAACCTGCTGCTTGATGACCTCAATCGGCACCTGAAGAATGGCGTTGTACAGCGTGGTCGACACCTGACAGATGCCGCCGCCGTAGCCCAGCTTATCGCTGGAAACATAGTTGATGATCGGGCCTTCCTTGTAGCCGTTGCCCGCAGTATACGGTGCGCAGTAGTCGTTGAAGTAGAACTTCTCGCCCGCCGGAACGATCACGCCGTCCAGCCGCTCCACGCCCTGCATGATGTTGTGCAGGCGGCCAATCTGCTCCTGCGTCTCCTGCGCCGGGTCATAATAGGTAGAGAACACCGCAATCAGGTCGCCGTTCTCCGCGTCCTCCCATGTCTTGACCGGCTCAAACTCCAGATTGCCCGTCGCCTGAATCGTGCCGGTGATGCGGTCATACGGCAGCGTCACCGCCATGTTCTCATCCAGTGCGCTCGTCACCATGACGGAGCCGCGCTTGACAGTGCGCAGCTCCTCACCCGTCTCCTCGTTGAAGATGATCGTGTCCTGAAGAACATGAGCCGCATACGGATACCAGACCGCGCCCGGAATCAGCGGCCCATAGGGATCATAGCGCTTGTAGTAGCGCAGGTGATCCGCCCGGACATAGCCCTCCGCGTCGTTCTTGCGCACGTGCGCCCACTTGCCGTCCGTCGACATCACGTCAACGTACTCGTTCTTGTACACCGTGCCCATCAGGCGGGAATTCTCGTCCGGATCGCGGCGGATGGAAAGGTTGACGTCGGCCATCGCAGAATACACTGCCTCAAATGCCGGCGCAGACATGAACTGCTCCGGCACCTCGATGCCCTCATGCGCACCCTGCAAGCCGGTGATCGGGTCGGCCAGCACATAGCCCTGCACGCCGTTCTTGACCACCTTGTGCCATTCCTCGCCCAGCTCCAGAATGTACACCGTCTCGCCCTCTTCAAACGTGTTCATCTTCTGGGCAGACTTGCTCTGCGTCTTGCGAAGGGTCAGCTGCTTGGTCGCCACGCCCAGATACTGCGCGTCCGCCGCATCGTTGTAGCCTTCGGCCAGCGCCAGATCCTCGACGTTTTTGCTCAGCACATAGCCCGTCGTGCCATCCTTTTCAATCAGGGTCCACTTGTCGCCATATTCAATGATGCTAACAAACTCGCCCTCCTCCACGCTGCCCAGCTTCCGGGCTGACGTGGACTGTTTCTCACGAATGGTCATGGCCTTGGTGACCGAGCCGGTATACAGGGTCTCCTCTGCCAGCGCAGGCAGGGAAACGGCCAAGGCCAGGGCCAGAACAGAAATCACTTTCTTCATGTGTCTGTCTTCCTCAATTTCTGATTAAAAAAAGGGCTGAGCGAAAGAAGCGCACGCATCCTTCGCATCAGTCCCTTCATGACTCGTACCGACTTATGGAGACGATTACTCGTCGTCATCCTCGTCATTTTCGTCCTCTTCAAATACCTTGCGGTGACAGTTCGGACACAGATGCTCCTGCTCCATGTCAAAGGCTTCCTCGTCGAAGAAGATCACCGTGCCGCAATGCGGGCACTCGTACTCGATGAGGCCTTCATCCTCATCTTCGTCCTCGTCCTCATCATCGTCGTCATCATCGTCATCCTCAGCCTCGCTGAGCAGCGCTTCCTCCAGATCGCCGACGTCGCTATCCAGCTCCTCGACGTAATCCTGCAGGTCATGGAGCGCCTCATCGGTCTCCTCGCTCTGCTCGGCAAAAGCCTCCAGCGTATCGATGATGGCCAGCATCAGCTTGCCCTTCTCGGTATCGGCGTGGACGCCGAGTCCCTCTGCCAATCCCTTCAGGTACGCAACTTTTTCGCCCATTTTGCTCATGGTCAGGCCGCCTTTCTGAATGTTCCCTGATTACGCGCGGGACATGTAGGAGCCGTCACGGGTATCCACGCGGATCTTATCGCCGATGTTGACGAACAGCGGCACCGCAATCTGGTAGCCCGTCTCCAGCGTCGCCGGCTTGGTGGTGTTGCTGGTGGTATCGCCCTTGAAGCCCGGCTCGGTGTCGGTAACCTCCAGCACGACAAAGTTCGGCGCATCGACGGAGAACGCCTTGCCCTTGAAGAAGCGGATGGTCGCCATGGTCTCTTCCTTCATGAAGCGGATCGCGTCCTCAACCTGATCCAGCGTCAGCGGGATCTGCTCGAAGCTCTCCGGATCCATGAAGTAGTAGAACTCGCCGTCGGTATAGACGTACTGCATTTCCTTGGTCTCAATGGTCGCGCGCGGCTGCTTGTCGGTCGGGTTAAAGGAACGCTCGACCACAGCGCCGGTCATGACATTCTTGAGCTTGGTGCGCACGAACGCAGCGCCCTTGCCCGGCTTCACGTGCTGGAAATCAACGATCGTCCAGACGCCGCCTTCCCACTCGATGGTTACGCCTTTACGGAAATCGCCTGCGGTAATCATGTGGAATCCCTCCAAAAACAATGTCTGTGTTATTCATGCATGCCAGGCACCATCCGAAGCGGGTTCGCGGTGATCCGGCAAATTACATTCGCGCTCTAGATTGTAACACGTCTTGCGCGAAATATCAAGTATTTTCGTCCGTTTGGCTTGTAATCCGTGCGAATCCTGCCATTTTGAGCGTTCCCTTCCTCACGTCTCTCCCTGATGAAACGCTTCTTTGAGGTGTTCCATCGCCTTTTTCTCTATGCGCGATACATACGAGCGGGATACCCCCAACTTCTGCGCCACCTCCTGCTGCGCATACACCCGACCATCCATCAGCCCATAGCGCATCTGAATCACGGTGCGTTCGCGTCCATGCAGGCACGTCGTCACCAGATGGCGCACGAGCTGCAGGCTGACACGCCGCTCCACCTGCCCGTGAACCTCGTCCTCTTCCGTGCCCAGCACGTCGATCAGCGTGATTTCATTGCCCTCATTGTCCGTTCCGATCGGCTCCTGCAAGGATGTCTCGCCCTTGCGCTTCTGGCTTGCGCGCAGGCACATGAGGATTTCATTCTCGATGCAGCGTGCGCAGTATGTGCTCATCTGCGTTCCGCTTCCCGGCTTATAGGTGTTGACGCCCTTAATCAGCCCCACGGTTCCGATGGACACCAGATCGTCCTGATCGAACCCCGGCACGGTATACTTGCGCGCAATGTGCGCGCAAAGCCGCAGATTGTGGGTAATCAGCGCCTCTCTCGCCTCTTGATCCCCCTGCGCCATTCGCTCGATCATCCGCGCCTCTTCCTCGCGCTCCAGCGGTTTGGGAAAGGCACTGGTGCGCGACAAATACCCCAGCAAAAACAGCGCATCCTGAAGGAAAAACAAAAGTAGCTGCTCGATCATTTTCAATCACCCCGGTCACTCTATGCCGGAGGAGCGCCCATCCATGCGCTGCGCCGCTGATGCGCTTTCCTTTCAATCCATTCAACCCATAATCTTATGTTTGTCCATCATCCCACTCAAATCCCGGCTTCTCCCCCTCCCTTTGCCGAATAAACACATAATGCTGCTCATCGGAATACAAAGGCGCATAGCGGTAATCCAACCTGTCGAATGCTTGGATATCCTCCGGCCTTTCAATTCCATTTTCCGCCATAAAGCGCACCATTTCGCCGCGCGCCATCTTGCACATCGTGCCCTTCTCAACCATCTTTCCGCCCTTCTCCTCGCCAAAGACGCAGGAGATCATCCGTTTTCCCTTGGGCAGATGCTTTGAGATGCAGACGCTGTATTCCTTGGAAGCCAGATTGAGCACACAGTCTGTCCCCTCCAGCACGCTGTGCGCCAGCTCGTCACCCCAGAATGCGTACAGGTCTTTCGTCTCCCCCATGCGCAGCTTGGCCTGCATTTCCAGCCGGTAAGGCGTCACGCCGTCCTGCGGGCGCAGCACACCATAGAAGCCGGACAAGATGCGCAGATGTGCCTGCACATAATCGTATTCCCTCTGCGTAAAGACGTCCGGCGCCATGTACTGGTACTGAATCCCCTCGTAAGCGATGATGGCCGGCGTGAGATTCCTGTGCAGCTCCATGCCACGCAGGCGCTCCAGATTGAGCGCCGCAATCTGATCGTTGCACTTCCAGAGCTTCTGAAGCTCCTCGCCCGTCATGCCGCGAAGCCGATCCAGAAGCTGCTGGGTCTTGGGCAGGAATGCAGGCAGGTCGCGCCACGGCAGCGTGTCCGTGTCGGCATTCATCTTCTTTGCGGGAGATATGATGATGCGCATCTCACTTGTCTCCCGTCAGATACGCGAGAATCTCCTGCGCGTTGGTATCCGGCTTCACCTTGGGCATCGCCTTTTCGATCATGCCGTTTTCGTCGATCACATATGTCGTGCGCACAACGCCCATGCTCACCTTGCCGTAGAGCTTCTTCTCCTTCCAGACGTCATACGCCTGAATCACCTCAAGCTCCGGGTCAGCCAGCAGAATAAACGGCAGATCGTACTTTGCCGCAAACTTCGCATGAGAAGCCGCGGAATCCTTGCTCACGCCGACGACGACGGCATCGAGCGCCTTGAATGCCTCATAGCTCTGCGCAAACGCACACGCCTGCCGCGTACAGCCGGGCGTGTTGTCCTTCGGATAGAAATACAGAATGACTTTCTTTCCCGCAAAGTCGGACAGGGAAACCCAATTCCCATCCTTGTCAGAAAGCGTAAAATTCGGTGCCTTAACGCCAATTTCAAGCATGATGTTCTCTCTCCTTCTACTTATTACAATAGGATGCTTGATCTCCTCAGAGTCAAAGGGGTTTCAAACGGCCTTGGCCTAAATCGCTTCGCCCTGTGGAAATCTGTCGGGCTGCGATTCTGGGTAACCTGCGCGTTTGGGATCAGAAAGTGATTTCATGAAGCAGCCGGTCAAACGCCTCTTCAAATGCTTCATCATCTTCTTTTGCCCGCTTCTTCGGGCCTTTGATGTGATGCTTGCCCTTTCCCATCCGCGCTCTGCGTGCCAGATGGCGTTCCATCAGCATCTGATCAATGTTGTCCTGCGTATACAGCCTGCCGCTCTGGTGAATCGCATATGCGCCTTTGCCAAGTGCCAAGGCCGCCACGCCGTAGTCCTGCGTCACAACGACATCGCCGCGCCTGCACAGGTTAATCAGAGCAAAATCCACGGCATCTGCGCCCGCGCCGATCACCTTCACATCGGCATAATCCGATACCAGCACATGGTTCGTATCGCACAGCAGCGTCACCGGCACGCCGTGCGCTTTCGCAGCACGCTCCACAATCCGGATCACCGGGCAGGCATCCGCGTCCACAAGCACTCGATTCATGGCCTCACCTGGTCTCAATCGCCACTTTAATCACGCCGTCCCGCCGATTCTCAAACAGATCATAAGCCGCTTCGATCTCGCTGAGCTTGTATGTATGCGTAATCAGCGGGGTCGTGTCAATCAGCCCCTGCTCGATCAGCTTCAGCGTCGTGTCGCAGTCACAGCCGTCCACGCCGCCAGTCTTGAAGATCAGGTTTTTGCCGTACATATCCGGCAGCGGCAGGGTCTGCGGCCCATCGTACAGCGCAACAACCGTCACAATCGCGTTGGGCCTTGCACATTCCCACGCCATGCGGAATGTGCTGTCCATTCCGGCCACCTCCAGCACGACATCCGCGCCGCCATGGTCGCTGTTGGCCAGCACAAATTCCTTCGCCTCGTCCGGCTTGCAGACGAGTACATTCGGATAATGCGCCCTGATAAACGCTATGCGCTTTTCATCCTGCTCGCAGACGATGATGCGCTTGGGCTGCTTGAGCATCACGCACAGCAGCGTGCAGATGCCCGTCGGGCCTGCGCCGATAATCATCACGGTATCCTCGTTTTCGATTTCCGAAATCTTGGCCGCCCAGTAGCCCGTCGCCAGCACGTCGCCCACCAGCAGCGCCTGCTCATCGCTGACGCTGTCCGGGATCTTATTGAGCCCCTGATCCGCATACGGAACACGGACAAACTCCGCCTGCCCGCCGTCAATCCGGCAGCCCAGCGCCCAGCCGCCATGCGGATCGGTGCAGTTATTCACAAATCCCTTCTTGCAGAAAAAGCACGAGCCGCAGAATGTCTCCACATTGACCGTCACGCGGTCTCCCGGCTTCACATTCTTCACCGCGCTGCCGACCTGCTCCACGATGCCGACCATCTCATGCCCCACCGTGATGCCCGGCACGGCACGCGGCACGCTGCCATGCTTGATGTGCAGATCGCTCGAACAGATGCTCGCCAGCGTCACGCGCACAATCGCATCGCGTTCACTTTGCAGCTCCGGCTTCGGTTTTTCCATCAGTTCAAAATGTCCTCTTTGGATATACGTATACGCCAGCATCGTCGTATGCCTCCTCATCGTACCGTTTTTTCAGCGCACCATGGAACCTCTCTTTGGAAAAGCGCTTCAATCCCTCAAAATAGAGTTCTCCCCCATCCTTCAATTTCCTTTTTCCTTTTCGTTCATCTTCATTTGTCCGTCCAAATCGAGCGTCGGCTTGTCCATGGATGGAAGCGCCGCCCACGCCTTGGGCGTCTGCTCGTCATGTTTTCGCCCTCTTTTTGCGTCTTGCCCTTATCCCGACTTCTTTTTTCTGCACCTTTTTTTCTTTTCATTTCATGCTTCTTGTGCTATACTATATAATTGTCAAATTACGTGAATTGATGACTGCTCTCCCAAGGAGGACTGCACCCATGCCTGAAAACATTCTGCCCGGTACGCTGGATCGCGAGGTCGCCCGCCGCCGGACATTTGCCATCATCTCCCATCCGGACGCCGGCAAAACCACCATGACCGAAAAGCTGCTGCTGTATTCGGGCGCCATCCGCACCGCCGGAAGCGTCAAGGCGCGCAAGAGCGATAAGCACGCCACCAGCGACTGGATGGACATTGAAAAGCAGCGCGGCATCTCCGTCACCTCCTCTGCCATGCAGTTTGAGTTCGACGGCTTCCACATCAACATCCTCGATACTCCCGGCCATCAGGACTTCTCCGAGGACACCTACCGCGTGCTCGTCGCCGCGGACAGCGCTGTGATGATGATCGACGCAGCCAAGGGTGTGGAGGCGCAGACCATCAAGCTCTTCAAGGTCTGCCGCCTGCGCAGCATCCCGATCTTTACCTTTGTCAATAAGATGGACCGCGCAGCCAAGGACCCGTTCTCTCTGATGGAGGAGCTTGAGCAGGTGCTGGGCATCCGCGCCTGCCCGGTCAACTGGCCCATCGGCACGGACGGCGACTTCAAGGGTGTGTATCACCGCGATACGAAGATGGTCGAGCTGTACGAAAGCGGCGACCACGGCAAGACCCGCGTGGAAAAGATGGACGTCCCGCTGGACGATCCCAGCCTGCCGGAGCTGCTGGGCGACCGCCTGTATCAGCGCCTGATGGACGAAATTGAGCTGCTGGACGTGGCGGGTGACGAGTTCGATCTCGATCTCATCCGCAAGGGCGAGCTGACGCCGATGTTCTTCGGCTCCGCCATCACCAACTTCGGCGTGGAGCCGTTCCTCACCCGCTTCCTCGAATACTCCACCCCGCCCGCCAGCCACGAGAGCGATCTGGGCGTGGTGGAGCCGACGGACGAGGACTTCTCCGGCTTCATCTTCAAGATTCAGGCCAACATGAACCCGGCGCACCGCGACCGTCTCGCCTTCATGCGCATCTGCTCCGGCACGTTCACCAAGGGCATGAACGTCTGGCACAGCGGCACCAACAAGATGATCCAGCTCAAGCAGCCGCAGCAGTTCATGGCCGACGAGCGCGGCGCGGTGGAAACCGCCTATCCGGGCGACATCATCGGCCTGTTTGATCCGGGCATCTTCCGTCTGGGCGATACGCTGTGTACCGGCAAAAAGCGCCGCTACGCGGGCATTCCCGTGTTCGCGCCGGAGTTCTTTGCACGCTGCTCCTCCATCGACAGCCTGCGCCGCAAGCAGTTTGTCAAGGGCGTGATGCAGCTCTCCGACGAGGGCACCATCCAGACGTTCAAGCGTCCGGGCATCGGCTTTGAGGAGATCATCGTCGGCGTGGTCGGCGTGCTGCAGTTTGAAGTGCTGGAGCATCGCCTCAAGACCGAGTACAACGCGGAGATCCGCCGCGAGCAGCTCAATTACCGCTTCGTCCGCTGGATCACCAAGACGCCCAAGCCCATCGATCAGCTCAAGCTCTCCAGCACCTGCTCGCTGGCGCAGGACAGCCACGACCGCGATGTGATCCTCTTTGAAAACGAGTGGTCCATCCGCTGGGCGCTGGAAAACAACGAAGGGCTGGAGCTTTCCGAAACCGCTTCCCGCAACGCGGACTGAGCCGCGCGCATCCCCCTGCATATCCGTCTGACTTGAGAAAGAAGGTCTTTTACTTTGGAAATCATTCGTGAGAATATCCGCAACATCGCCATCATCGCCCACGTTGACCACGGCAAAACCACGCTGGTCAACGAGATGCTCAAGCAGGGCGGCGCGTTCCGCGAGAACCAGCAGGTGGCCGACCGCGTCATGGACAGCAACGATCTGGAAAAGGAGCGCGGCATCACCATTCTGGCCAAGAACACCTCCGTCAACTACAACGGCGTGAAGATCAACGTCGTCGATACCCCCGGCCACGCCGACTTTGGCGGCGAGGTAGAGCGCGTGCTCAAGATGGTGGACGGCGTGCTGCTGCTGATCGACTCCTTTGAAGGCCCGATGCCCCAGACCCGCTTCGTGCTCCAGCACGCGCTGGCGCTGGGTCTGCCGGTCATCACCGTGGTCAACAAGGTGGACCGCCCCGATGCGCGCTGCGACGAAGTCGTTTCCGAGGCCATCGACCTGATGATCGACCTGGACGCGGACGAGAGCCAGCTCGATACCCCGATCGTCTACGCCAGCGCCCGCGCCGGCACGGCGACGCTCGATCCCTCCGTTCCCGGCGTGGATCTGCGTCCGCTGTTTGATACCATTCTCCAGTACATCCCCGCGCCCAAGGGCGATCCCGAGGGTCCGGCGCAGATGCTCATCTCCACCATCGACTACAATGAGTTCGTGGGCCGTATCGGCGTGGGCCGCATCACACGCGGCACGATGAAGCTCAACACCATGAAGGTGCGCTGCAACCACGAGGATTCCGCTCTGCGCGAGAGCTTCCGCATGAGCAGCCTGTTCGCCTTCGACGGCCTCAAGCGTGTGCCGGTCGAGGAGGCCTCCATGGGCGAGATCGTCGCCGTCACAGGCATCGAGGACATCATGATCGGCGATACCATCTGTGCGCCGGACGCGGTTGAGCCGCTGCCCTTCGTCAAGATCACCGAGCCGACCGTGGTGATGACCTTCTCCGTCAACGACAGCCCGTTTGCCGGACGCGAAGGCACCTACGTCACCTCCCGCCATCTGCGTGCGCGCCTGATGCGCGAGCTGGAAACCGACGTTTCCCTGCGCGTGGAGGAGACCGAATCGCCCGATTCCTTCCGCGTGAGCGGCCGCGGCGAGCTGCATCTCTCCGTTTTGATTGAAAATATGCGCCGTCAGGGCTATGAGTTCCAAGTCTCCAAGCCCGAAGTGCTGCTCCAGTACGACGAGAACGGCAACAAGCTCGAACCGATGGAGAAGATGGTCTGCGATGTGCCCAGCGAGTACGCCGGCGCGGTCATCGAGAAGATCGGCCGCCGCCGCGGTGTGATGGAGAACATGACCGGCATGGATCGCGTGCGCCTTGAGTTCACCGTGCCCAGCCGTGGCCTGTTCGGCTACCGCAGCGAGTTCATGACCGATACCCGCGGCGAGGGCGTGATGAGCGCCGTGTTCGATCACTACGAGCCGTTCAAGGGCGATATCCCCCACCGCAGCTGCGGCGCACTGGTCTCCACCGAGACGGGCGAGGCCGTGATGTACGGCCTGTTCTACGCGCAGGATCGCGGCACGCTGTTCTACGGCCCGGGCACGGCGGTATACACCGGCATGATCGTCGGTCAGAACGCACGCACCGGCGACATCGACGTGAACGTTTGCCGCCAGAAGCACCTGACCTCCATCCGCAATGCCGCCGGCGCGGAGACCGCCATGAAGCTGACCTCCATGAAGGCGCTGACGCTGGAGGAGTGCCTCGAGTTCATCGACGACGACGAGCTGCTGGAGATCACCCCGAAGAACCTTCGTATGCGCAAGCGCGTGCTGGAGGTCGAAATGCGCAAGAAGCTGGCCGCCCGCGCACGCCGCGGCGAAGCCTAAGCCTGCCGACAACCAAATTTCCCCAACCACGAGATACGCCTTTGCGCGTGTCCCGTGGTTTTTTCTATCTCTTTGCTGTTGGAAACAGCAGATGTGCCTTGCTTTCATGCTGTTTATCCTATGCATACTATTTTTCATCTAGTGCCTTTCTCTCCAATCAAACCCGTTTCAATCGTAGACGCTTCGCGGTCTGCTCTGGAACTACGTTTTTTCAGAGGGATACGTTAGACTGTCGCCCTAAAACCCACTTGGGGATTTCATCCCCAAACCCCTTTTCCGCTTCGCGCTGAATAAAGTTTTAAAATGCAAGCAGGATGAAACTACGTTTTTTCAAGCCTTCCCCTTTGGGGAAGGTGTCATCCCTTCGGGATGACGGATGAGGTCTGCGTCAGGGCTGCGATTCCGGGAAACTCGCATCATCGCGCAAAGCGCATATAGCGAATCAGAAAAGCATTAAAACGCAGGTTTGTAGAACAATCCTTCATTTTTATCAGTCATATTATTCACACGCCGTACACAAATCCTTGACAACATCTTCATTTTTCGCGTGCGCTCCGCAATCCGTCGCACAAGTTTTCTGCATGATACAGTCTTTTACCTTCCAAATCCTGCGCAGGCAATTCTCCATCTTCGCATAGAACCCTGCCCCGGATTTGGATGCGTTGCACGGTTTTTTCTTGGCTCGGATTCATCCAAAACGGGCGATTTGGCACGCTTTGACAAACTTGCTCAAAAGGGGTTTACAGAAATTGGCTGGTTGTGCTATCATACGGCCCACAGCAAGGGAGCGCCGCATGAGAGGCGCAGAGATTCCCCCGCTGATTGATATAGAGTCCATCCGCTTCGGCGGAACGAGACAAGGAGGTTATTCATGATGATGATGAACAAGAATACGAATGTTTCCCGCAAGGGTATGAGCGATGCGCTGACGACGGCAATCCTCTTCGGCTTTGCGCCTGCCGCGCTGCTGACGATGATCCTGCTCTCGAACTTCTTCGGCTGATTATTCTGATCTCAGGAGGTTGACAGACTATGATGAAAGAAAAGAGAATCCTTTCCCTGCCGGGCCGTATGCTCGGCGCGGTAGGCGAGGCCATTGCAAGCAGCCGTGCGTATCGCCGCTGCTTCTGATTGCACGACTTCTACAAGCGCATATAGAACAAGAAGGAGGGCGCATCGCGCCCTCCTTCTTGCATATCGTCGTATCCGATTTTCCGCCTGCCTGCTTCCGCCGCTGGCGGCGGCAGATTCCAGTCTCCAATCTCTTCTTCGCTTCGCGCTGAATCAGGCTTTTAGAATACAAACAGGATCAGATTCCCTCGATGCCCAGCTCTTTGGCAATCTGCCGCAGCTCGCCAAGTGTCTTTTCCTCCACTGGGATTCCCTCGCGCTTCCGCTTGGCCTGCGCCTCAAACGCCTTTTCGCCCGGCGTGTAGATGCGCGCATGGCCCGGCAGCTTCTCGCTGTCGCGCAGCATCTGCAAATACCGGCTCATCTGTGCGCGAATGACCTCCGGCTCACCAAACATCCCCGGATCGAGCGCCAAGAAGAAGTGGCTGGTGTGGTCGCCATGCGCTCCCTGCATCTCCGGCGAGAGCAGTCCCTGCGCCAGCACACCGGTCAGCGCCTCCACCATGATGGCCAGTCCATAGCCCTTGTGGCCGCTGTGCAGTTCGCCCTCGCCGCCCAGCGGCAGGATGCCGCCCATGCCGCCCGAGAGAATGGAGTGGTTCATCGCGCCTGCATCGGTGCAGCCTTCGCCGTTTCCGTCAATCGTCCAGCCCTGCGGCATGGCCTTCTCCCGCTTGGCATAGACCTCTACCTTGCCCAGCGTGACCACCGTCGTGGAAGCATCAAACCAGAACGGATATGGCTCTGCCGGCATACAGAACGCCAGCGGATTCGTGCCCAACATCATCTCCCGGCCAAATGTCGGCACCATGATCGGGCCGGTATTCGTCATCGAGAAGGCGCACAGCCCTTCCTTTGCCGCCATCAGCGGGTAATATCCCGCAATGCCGTAGTGCGAGGAATTGCGCACGCACACTACGCCCACGCCGGTCGCCTTGGCCTTCTCTATCGCCATGCGCATCGCCCGAGCGCCGCTGAGCTGGCCCATCGCAAAGTGCGCATCCAGCAGCGCGGAAACCGGCGTTTCTCGCACGGTTTCAATCTGCGCCTCCACATTCACGCTGCCCGATGCGATGTTTTGATGATAATACATCATGCGCTGCGCGCCGTGGCTTTCGATGCCGAACAAATCGGCCTGCATCAGCACATCCGCAATCGTGCAGGCGTCTGCCGGGGCAAAGCCCTCTTTTTCAAAGATACGCTCCATCAGCGCCCGCAGCGCCTGTTCAGAAACCACCGTATCCATTCCGTTTATTCCTCCCTGCGCCTGTACAGCTTGTAGGCGCGCATATCGTTGAGATCAAAGGGGCTCTCGTGCTGCGCCACCAGCGCGTAGCGCTCGCCCGGATCCTCCCAGCGGGTGACGATGAACATCGTGTGCGCCTGCGCCAGATAGCCATTAAGCGCCTCTCGCTTTTCTGCCGTGTTCAGGTTGTTGTTTGCAAAGTATCGGCAGGTCGGGGTGATGCCCGCCGCCAGATAGAATCCCTGATCGAGACTGGTCAAATCCAGCAGCGTGGGGTTCTCCTCCTGATTCATGATCTGGGCAAACACCGTCTGCGCCATCGCTTCCCGCTCCACCGCCTGAAGCGGTACAGCTGCGCACAGATGCTGGCACAGCGGCAGGATGCACAGCACCTCCGCCGCGCAAACCACGGCCACCAGCCTCACCGATACACGTCTCGCCAGCCAGCCCAGCGGGATCATGCCCAGCGGCACAAGCGCAGCAAAGACCAGCGCATAGTACGGATGCGCCATCTCGCCCCAGTAGCAGAACAGCAGCAGCAGTCCCGCCCCCAGCGGCGCAGCCGCCGCCTCGATCCAACGTCCCTTCCGCCCGCCATGCAGGGCGGATAGGACAGCAAACGCGCAGCCCGCAAACGCCAGCCCCGCCACCAGCGGATTGGCGATGCTCTGTGTGCGCAGATACGCCAGCGCATTGAGAATGTGCGCCTTGAGGCTCATGCTCGCCTCGCCATAGCCGAATATGTTCTGGATGAAGTACACATCAAACATCTCATCCAGCACGCCGTTGGCTGCCAGATACAGGCAGATGGGCGCAGAGACCGCCAGCATCCCCAGCAGCATCCACATCGCAGCGGATACCGCACGCCCAAAGCCTTGCGTGCGCCACGCATACAGCGCCATGGCCAGCCCCAGCCCGAAGAACAGGCCGCAATCCGTATACTTGATCGCCAGCACCCAGCCCATCGCTGCACCGAACGCCGCATACCGTGCGCGGGACGGCGCATCCCGCATACACCGCAGCGCGGTATACAGCCCCAGCGCCAGCGCAGGCAGGCAGAATTCCTCCGCGCTTCCGCCCTGATTGAAGGCCGTCGCACACACCGTTGCCAGCGCTGTCAGCGGAATCGCTGCCAGCGTTAGTGTCCCCCGTCCATAGAGCGTTACCGTGCGCCAGCCCCAGAACAGCGCCGCCGCAAGGCTGACCATCTCCAGCAGAAAGACGCCGAGAAACGACGTATCGCTCACCATCGCGCCGAGCGCATAGAGCATGAAGATCAGCGGGCCTTTGTGATCGAACAGATCCCGATAGGGCATCAAGCCCTCACGCATACCGCGTCCGATGGTAAAATACAGGTTGCTGTCCGTCCAGAAATTGGCAGCATACAGCGGAGAGCTGGTGGAAGCGATGCTCAGCGCCAGTGCGCTGCAAATCACCGCCAGCACGAGCGCAGCGCACGTTTCCCTGCGTTTCATCTCCTGTTCCCCCATTCTCCTCATCTCCTTCGATACAGATAGAGCATCTTGTTGATGCGGTTTCGGTCGTCATAGCCCGCGTCGGTCGCGATGAGCTGATACCGGTCAAACCGCTCCGGCAGAGGCGCCCACGAGGACAGCACATAGTCGGGGATTGCCTCCTCCACATACCGGTCAAGCTCGGCAATCATCACCGGATCGTTGACATTCAGCCGCACAAAATACTTCTGCTGCGGCAGCGTGCCCGTCGTCAGGTACAGCCCGTCGTCCAGATGGTTGTATTGCAGCAGCGTCGCCCCCTCGTGAACATACGCCGCCAGCCGCGTCTGGGCGAGATTCTCCTTCTTTTCGCCGCGCAGAAAGGCATTGGGGCTGAGCAGCAGCGCGATGGCCACCGCACACAGGCACGCCAGCACGGTGTGATGCCTTGGCACGCGCCGTGCCTTCCCACTGCCCACGCCGACAAAGACGAATACGGCGAGCGCCAGTGCGCTGTATGGCCATGTGCGCCCCAGCAGAAAGACCGCCGCAAACGCGAACGCCGCCATACACAGCACCGCCAGCCGAAGCGAACGCCGCTCACGCTTGTCCCGCATCAGCAGCACCATGCCCAGCGCGGCAGGCAGCACCCACAGCGCATTGTTCCATGCCGCAGCGAGTATATCGCGCAGAACGTCCAGCGCCGTGCGCGTCTCATCGCCATACAGGAACACATTGTTGTGGATGTACGCCGTGTAAAAATCCCCCAGCGCACCATGCGCCGCAAAGTACATACACCACAGGGCAATGGGCAGGCCCATGCCCGCCAGAAACACCCCTGCGCTGCGCAGTGCGCACGGCAGACCGCCCTTGCGCAGCGCCAGCACGCCCTCCGCGACGCACAACCCCACAAACAGCCCCAGCACCGTGAATTTGATGGTCGCCACCATCCCAGCCATCAGCCCGCAGGCAAAGAGCTGACGCGCGCGCATGGGTCCTTCCCGCCCGCCATACGCCGAAAACGCCACCGCCAGCGCCCCCATCAGATAGGGCAGACAAAACTCCTCCGCGCTGTCGCCGCGCGAAAACGCACCGCTGGCCAGCACGCAGGCCCCCAACAGCGCCGCCGCCGCGCAAGCCTCCGCTGCGCTCCTGCGCCGCATCATCAAACGACAGGTCGCAAACAGCGCCGCCGCAAACGACAGCACCTCCAGCACATACACGCCCAAGAAGCTGCTGTCCGATATCGCCGCCGCCAGCGCGTGCAGCGCGTACAGCGTCGGTCCCTTCTGCTCGTAGATATCCCGATAGACCACGCCGCCCGACTTCATCACCCGCCCCACGGTCAGCAGGCAGTTGGCATCGCCCCAGACGTTGAGGGGATACAGCGGCGAGCATTGCGAGCAGAGCAACAGCAGTACCGCCGCCGCCGCCAGACAAAATAGCCCTATGCGCACGTTCTTCTTCATCGCTTCTCCCCTTTTCCGCCCAATCAGGCTTCCTCTTCGATATACGCCTCGATGGCGCGCAGGAACATCCCGCCATAACGGTCCATCTTTCCCTCGCCCACGCCATCGACGCGCAGCATCTCACGCCGCGTGCGCGGCCGCTTGACCGCCATATCGCGCAGCGTCGCATTGGTGAAGATGATGAACGGCGGCACGTGCTGTTCCTCCGCGATCTCGCGGCGCAGCTTGGAAAGCGCGGACAGCAGCCCTTTGTCCGGTTTGGGTCGGAACGCGCCCTCCTTCGATGCAGGCGCTCCGGTGCGCACGTCCAGCGTCATGCGGATGGGCTCGTCACCCAGCAGTGCTTCCTTGGCACGCGGGCCGGGACGCAGCAGCGGATACTGCCCGTCTGTCAGTTCCAGCACCTCGTCCACGATCAGCTCCTCGATCATCGCGCGGATGTTGCCCTCGCCCTCGTCCCGCAGGCTGCCAAAGGCGGAGAGATGGTGCAGCTTCTTCTCCCGGATACGCGCATCCGCACATCCCGCGAGCACACGCGCCGTCATCGCCTTGCCATAGCGTCCGCCCAGCGCCATCACGCCGCTGACAATCCGCCCCGCCTCGCGCGTCACATCGCGCTCCTGCGTCTGCGTCAGGCAGCCTGAACAGTTGCCGCAATGCGGCTTCTCCGGCGTTTCGCCAAAGTATTGCAGAATCTTCGCACGCAGACAGCCCCGCCCCGTCGCGTAATACGTCATCTGGCGCAGGCGCTCCTTGGCGCGCTCGGTGACAACTTGCTGGGTCTGCACGTCGAGCTGATTGTTTTCCTGCGCATGGTCGATCAAAAACGTGTTGAGGTGAACATCCGAGGGCTGATAGAGCAGGCAGCAGACCGCGTCCTCCCCGTCGCGCCCGGCGCGCCCCGCCTCCTGATAGTAGCTTTCCAAATCCTTGGGCATATTGTAATGCACGACGAAGGAGACATTGGACTTGTCAATGCCCATGCCGAACGCATTGGTCGCCACGATGACCGGCACCCGGTCGGAGACAAAATCCTCCTGTGCGCGCTGGCGCTCCTCATCGCCCATGCCCGCGTGGTAGCCCACCGCATCGACGCCGTTTTCTACCAGCATCCGCGCCACTTCTTCCACACCCTTGCGCGTGCCGCAGTAAACCACGCCGCTCTGTCCCTCACGCTCCCGCAAAAAGCGCAGCAGCGCCGCATCCCGGTTGCCCTCGCGCCGCACCTCAAAGTAGAGATTGGGGCGGTCAAAGCCCGTCGTCACCGCATAAGGATTGTGAAGCGCCAGTAGGCGGACAATGTCCGTGCGCACGCTCTGCGTAGCCGTCGCGGTGAATGCGCTCACGCGCGGCCTATGCGGCAGGCGCTCGATGAACGGCGACACATCCAGATAGCCGGGTCGAAAATCCTGTCCCCATTGGCTGACGCAATGCGCTTCGTCCACGACAACCTGCGCAATCGGCGCGTGCATCGCAAAATCGAGAAAGCTGTCGGTCAGCAGCCGTTCCGGCGCAACGTAGATGATCTTGTACACGCCGCGCCGCGCGTTGTCAAGCGCAAGCATATACTGCCTGCTGGTGAGCGAGGAATTGAGATATGCCGCACGCACGCCGTTTTGCAGCAGGCTGCTCACCTGATCGCGCATCAGCGAGATCAGCGGCGAGACCACGAGCGTCACGCCCTCCAGCACCAGCGCCGGAATCTGATAGCACAGCGACTTGCCCGCGCCGGTGGGCATCACGGCCATCACGTCGCGCCCCTGCAAAATCGCCGCCACGACGCTCTCCTGCCCCGGACGGAAGCTGTCAAAGCCAAACACATCCGAAAGCGCCTTTCTCGCCGCCTGCATCGCCGTCATTCTCTTTCTCCTTCGCACACATATTCAGTCTATTATAGCCCCGCCCACAAAGCATCGTCAAGCATAAGCGCGGCTTTTCCTGCGCAGGATAAGCGCAGAGGAGGTGCGCCCCATGAATCTCTATCCCAACCTTTATGCGCTGCTGGAATCCAATTCCAACGCACGCCGTCTCTTTGACCATGCGCCGCCGCAGGTGCGCCGTCAGCTTCTGGTGCGGCAGGGGCAGATCCGCTCCGTAGCCGCGCTGGACGCCGCCATTTCGGCCCTGCTGCGCTGATCCTGTTTTGCATCTCAAACCTTTTGAGCAAATTAAACCCGTTTTTCAGTCTTCCCCTTTGGGGAAGGTGTCATCCCGAAGGGATGAGGTCTGCGTTGGGACTGCGATTCCGGGAAACTCGCATAGTCGCGCAAAGCGCTCCTTGCGATTTCCGACATTCCGCCTGCCTGTTTCCGC
>JAXJLD010000133.1:0-92126 GCA_036297385.1 Christensenellales bacterium
CCCTGTCCCATTTTGATTTCAATGGCTGCACCGGCATTCAGGTAATCGGGATGCACACCAAAGCGACCGGACGCCACCTGAACGATGGTGTGTGAACCATAAGGGTAGAAATCGGGATGAAGGCCGCCTTCACCTGTATTGTAAAAGGTCCCGAGCTCCGTGGCCGCTGCGGCAAGCGCCGCATGCGCATTGTAGGAAATGGAGCCGTAGCTCATGGCAGAAAACATGACAGGAAGCTTCAGTCTGAGTTGAGGAGGCATGTTGTCTACGAGATTGCCCAAGCTGTCTCTCATCATGGTTTCAGGCTTTGCGCCGAGAAGGGTGAACGTTTCCATCGGTTCACGCAGCGGATCGATGGAGGGATTTGTGACCTGAGAGGCGTTGATAAGAAGCTTGTCCCAGTAAATCGGATAAGGTTCAGGATTGCCCATGGAAGAAAGCAGCATGCCGCCGCTGCCTGCCTGACGGTAGATTTCTGTGATCGTTTTTCCTGTCCAGTTTGCATTTTCTTTGAAGGTATGATCGGTTTTGACGATCTTCAGGGCGCGCGCTGGACAGAGCGCAACGCAGCGATGACAGGCTACGCATTTGCTTTCATCGGCCAGCATCGTGCCGGAATGCGTATCCATGTGATGAACGCCGTTTGCACATTGCTTTTCGCAAAGACGGCATGCTGTACAGCGACTGGGGTTGCGGATGATCTCATACTGCGGATAGAGAAAGTCAAAGGCCATGATGATCGCCTCCTTGACAGGACTTGTCCAGTGTAATGATGACGGGCTGACCGCCCGCAGGAGACCAGATTCGATCCGGTTCGGGCTCGATGACACGGATAGCACACTCTTCAGAGGCGATATAGACCATGTCGCCCTTTTCACCGACGACCATGGAGCGAAGTTTGAGACGATCATTGAGCGCCATCAGGCCGCCCGTGAAGCCGACGATGATGGAGAAAGGTCCGGTGATCAGCAAGCTTGAAAAAGCGTGGCGAAGATAGGCGGCTTGTGAGCGGGCAGGTTCAGGCATGGCGGTGATGGTTGACCAGAAGGGGGCTGCAATGACGCCGGCGGTTTCGCTGAGCGTTAAGCCGCATTTGCGTGTCAAATAGTCAATGATGTAGGTGATTGCTTCGGTATCGGTTTTGAGCGTACAGGCATAGCCAAACATTTCGATGGTTCTGCGGTTTGCGTCATAGCTGGAGATCTCGCCGTTGTGAACGACCGTTGTATCCAGTAATGCGAAGGGATGTGCACCGCCCCACCAGCCGGGTGTGTTTGTTGGATAGCGACCATGAGCAGTCCAGCAATAGCCTTCATACTCCTCAAGACGATAGTAGCGCCCGACGTCTTCAGGAAAGCCGACGGCTTTGAATACGCCCATGTTCTTGCCGGAGGAAAAGACATATGCACCATCGATCTGCGCATTGATATGCAGAACACAGCGGGCCACATATTCGCTTTCGTCAAGCTGAAGATCTTCCATGCGCCGATACAGCGGGCGCAGGAAATAACGCATGCTGATCGGTTCTTGTGTGATTGCCGAGAGCTTTCTGGTAGGGATTTGCTCGCTGGCTGCAAAACAGAACCTCTCTTTGAGAAAGGATTCGCATGCATTCTGCGCCTTCGAATGATCATAGAAAACATGGAAAGCATAGTCATCTTTGTGCTGCGGATAGATGCCATATCCAGCAAAGCCGCCGCCCAGACCGTTGGAACGGTCATGCATGGGCGCCATGGAATGGATGATGCGCTCTCCATTGATCGGTTTTCCGCTTTTTGAAAAGATGGAAGAGATTGCACATCCGGAAGGAATGCGCTCAGAACCCTCATCATGTATGCCTCTCATGGCTTTTCCTCCTCATAGGATCAACGGAATTGGTGAAGGGTAAGTTACGCCATGATTATAGCGCTGCCCTATGCGTTTGTAAATGAAAAATGAAGTGTAAATGATAATTTCGTGTAAAATTATTTAGATTTAATATAATTTCTGATAATTAATGAAAGAAATGAAAATGCAACTTGCAAAAATGCTTGACTTTAGCGTGAGCGAAGCGTATACTTTGCGCGTCGGAAGGACGGTGGATGCAATAACCGCAGTCCAATTTGAACCAGGCGCGAGTGCGCTGACAGAAGGGAGAGATCATGATGAAAAAGGTTCCCGAACTGTTTGGCAGTATGGTATTCAATGAGGCGGTGATGAAAGAACGGCTGCCCAAGGATGTGTATAAGGCGCTGAAAAGCACCATCAGACAGGGCAACGCGCTGGAAGCACAGCTTGCAGGTGTTGTGGCGAATGCTATGAAGGATTGGGCCATTGAAAAGGGTGCGACGCACTTTACGCACTGGTTCCAGCCGATGACTGGCATTACCGCTGAGAAGCACGACGCATTTATCTCGCCGAGTCCGGATGGCACAGTGATCATGGAGTTTTCCGGCAAGGAACTCATCAAGGGCGAACCGGACGCCTCCTCGTTTCCTTCCGGCGGGCTGCGTGCAACCTTTGAGGCTCGCGGCTATACGGCATGGGATCCGACCAGTTACGCGTTTATCAAGGATGATACGCTCTGTATCCCTACAGCCTTCTGTTCCTATACCGGCGAGATCCTGGACAAGAAGACGCCGCTGCTGAGATCCATGGAAGCGATCAGCAAGCAGGCTGTCCGGGTGCTGTCGCTCTTTGGCAAGGACGTCACACGGGTCGTAACGACGGTTGGTCCTGAACAGGAATACTTCCTGATCGATAAAGAGGATTACAGGAAGCGTCCGGATCTGATTCTGACTGGACGAACGCTCTTTGGTGCGCCATCTCCAAAGGGACAGGAAATGGAAGATCACTACTTTGGCTCGATTCGTCCGCGGGTCAAGGCGTTTATGAAAGATCTGGATGAGGAACTCTGGAAGCTGGGCATCAGCGCAAAGACCGAGCATACATGCTTGATTTATTGAATTCACTACATTACATGCAAAAACTGTAATTTGTTTCATATTTTGTCGATCTCTGTCATATGGCGGTTTTTGTCAGGACAGAATAATAGATTAGGTGGGTACAAAGGTTGGGCAGATATAGTCGATCTGCCATATGGCAGCGATTTTTCGAAAAGAATTCGATGATCGCTGCCAACACAACCTTCAATGTAGCTACCTGTTTGGCGTGCGCACAAGTCCGTATGGATTTGTGCGCTTTTGTTTTGCATGCCTCAGTTTGTGTCCGTGGCCCGCCTGCTCCTTTTCGCCTTGATACATCACGACGAAAAGGAGAGCGACAATGAAACGGATTAACCTGAAGGATTTCTATCCTTTCTATGAAGAGGATTGCTATGTTGATGTTCCTGATGAATTGGCTGCACTCATGCAGGGATATGAGAGGCAGGAAAGAGCCTATACGGAGAAGACGCGGTATCACAAAGCCTATTACTCTTTGGAACGCGATCCGAGTCTGGAGAAAAGCGTTCGGTATGTTTCCATGTCCCCGGAAGAGATTTACGAAAGAAAGCTGACGATGAAGGAGCTTTATGCAGCGATGAGTACGCTGCCGGAGATGCAGGCAAGGCGTATCTACGCGCATTATTTCCTTGGTATGAGCAAGAGCGAGATCGCGAGGGTTGAGGGGACGAATATCCCTGCAATCGGCAAAAGCATCGAGCGGGGCTTAAAGCAGGTAAGCGTCAAACCTCCCATCGGCTTGTTCCTAATGTAAAACCATGCGAGAATACTCCAAAGATCTAATCGACTTGGTTAGAGTCTAACCGAGTCGGTTAGAAAGATTGGAGGGATTTAGATATGGAACAGGGACTGCAAAAGCTGAATGCAGATCAGCGTTTGGCAGTATGGACGCAGCGCATTTCAGAGTGCCGCAGCAGCGGAAAGGGCGTCAAGCACTGGTGCCGGGAGAATGACATTTCGGAGAAAACGTATTACTATTGGCAGAGAAGAATCTTCAAAATAACGCGGGAACAGCAGTCTCCGGAGTTTGCAGAACTTCATAGTTTCCGCGCGGTTTCTGCTGTTGCCGCTTCTCTTGAGATCTCCGGCGTGAATGTGCAGGTATATGCCGGAGCAGATGAAACAACCCTGTCTGCGTTGTTTCGTGCGCTGTCGTCATGCTGAATGACTTCACAGGTGCTGCACATGTGTACATCGCCTGCGGCTATACGGATATCCGCAAAGGGATAGACGGTCTGGCTGCGCTGGTGCAGCAGCAGTTTCAGTTAGATCCCTGCTCAGATGCACTCTTTCTCTTCTGCGGACGAAAGAGAGACAGAATCAAGGCGCTGTACTGGGAAGGAGACGGTTTCGTTTTGTTGTATAAACGGCTTGAAAACGGAAAATATCAATGGCCGCGAACCGGCAAAGAAGCCCGTCAGCTTACGGCGCAGCAGTATCGCTGGCTCATGGAAGGATTGAGCGTGGAACAACCAAAAGCACATCGCAAAGTGGATGGCCTTGAGTTCGGATAACCGCTCAAAAACCTATCTATTGCTTCAAAAATATGGTATCATGTACTCATGAAAAGTGAGAGCAAAACCGTGCCGGATACAGCAAAAACCGTCACGATTTCCGTAGAAGAATATGAGCATCTCAAGGCAGAGAACGCGAGGCTAAATCAGCAGGTTCAGTGGCTTTTGGAGGGCATTAAACTGAGCCGTAAGAAGCTGTTCGGCGCGTCGTCTGAGAAAAGTTCTGCATCCGAGCAGCTCAGCTTTCTGTTCAACGAAGCAGAGGTCTATGAGGATCAGGCTGCTGAGAAGGAAGCTGAGTCTGTTCCCGTTGCCGCGCATGAGAGAAAGCGCCGCAGCGGCAGCGTAAAAGACATCCTGCCGGAGAATGTGCCGGTGGACGTCGTGGAGCACCGCATTCCGGAAGAAGAACGTATCTGCGGCGAATGCGAAACCGTGATGCAGGAAATCGGTAAGGAAGTCCGCAGAACGCTGCAGATCATCCCTGCTCAGGTGCGCATCCGCGAGGATTGGTACTACACATATGCCTGTCAGACCTGCAAAAACGAAGCCGAGCATACGCCGGTTGTGAAAGCGGCAAAGGAACCGGTTGTGATTCCGGGAAGCTTTGCGTCTCCCGAAGCCATTGCGCAGATCATGACGCAGAAGTTTGTCATGGGTTCTCCGCTGTACCGGCAGGAACAGGAACTCGAGCGCATGGGCGTGCATCTGTCCAGGCAGACCATGAGCAACTGGATTCTGCGCGCTGCCGAGGACTGGCTGAAGCCCGTATACGAATGTCTGCACAGGGAGCTTGTGAAGCGGCAGGTGCTCCATGCAGACGAAACAACACTACAGGTGCTGCATGAACCGGGGAAAAGTGCGCACACGGACAGCTATATGTGGTTGTACCGAACAAGCGGCGATATGGACAGGCATATCGTGCTTTACGAGTATCAGCCAAACAGAAAAGCGGAACACCCGAAGGCGTTCCTCAAGGATTTCTCCGGCTATCTGCACACGGATGGCTATAAAGGTTATCATGTCCTGCCGGAAAAAATCCGTGTGGTTGGCTGCTGGGCACATGCACGGCGGTACTTTGACGAGGCACTCAAAGTATTGCCGGCAGCACAGCGGAGTTCCTCACAGGTTTACAAGGGGTGGGCGTACTGCAATCAGCTGTTTGCCATTGAAGACAAGCTGAAGAAGTGCAGTCCGGAGGAACGGTATAACCAGCGGCAGAAGAAGGCAAGACCGATTCTGGACGCTTTTTTGAGATGGGCACAAAGCCGGAATGCTGCGCCGCAGTCTGCATTCGGCAAAGCACTTCACTATCTGCTGGAGCAGTGGCCATACCTGACTGCTTATGCTGACTCAGAAGGATACATCAATGCGGACGGAAACGGTAACGAGATCCAGATGGTTACGGTAAGGTGTGACGGATCGTATATTCAGCCTCGCGTGATGCAGCATTGCTCTAAGGTGATTCATCAGGAGCTTGGATGCCCAGCATTTGATTTTCACAGTCTTCGTCACACCTTCGTCACTATTTTTCTGTTGCTTTTCAGCTTTTTAACGCTACATTTACAGGTTCTTTTACAATATTTGTACTATTTTTGGGTGTTTGCAGGTCATATCGTGTCCAAACAACTGCCCAATATGGTTTTGTCATCAGCCTTACATAGGCGGGTGGCTTTTAACTAAAGTCATGTATTTTTTTAGCAATAGGCATTCATAGTTAAAAAACGGATACTCAAAATTGGATAGCTATGTTTCGCATTTATGTATGAAATGAAAATATATTAATCTCTTTTTCAATTCCTGTATCGCCGCCATAACAGTATCAAATCTAGGAACATTGCCGTACAGCATATCCTTCATGGAATCATATGCAAAATTGCCCAAAATAGTTTGTGCATCATGATAGGTTAAAGGAGCACATCCTGCAAATTGACCTTGATGAGAGATTCCTCCATATAATTTCTGGAATAGTTCTTCAAACAATCTGCTCCTGTTAAATATCTCTCGATTGGTGCTGCGTTTTAATACTGACTTTCCAACAGACAAGAAGAATGGATTCGAAAAAAGCATATAGTAGTGCCGGGGGATATCAACAACAATTCCGTCTTTTCGCAGCTCCTGACGAATGGTCTGCTCACTTAATGCAGTAAGAAAATATTGTTTTTTCTCACCAAGCTCTCCATGATAGCGATTGAAGCGAGAGGTAATAAAGAAAAGATTCGTACTGTATTGAGCTGCGAAATTGTTGAATTCAGCATAAAACTTTGTGCGGTAATCATCCTGAGTAATATCGTCGATACCATCCATTATCAGAAGGAAACGCCCTTCTTTCAGTTGTTGCTCAATTATCTTATCTGCTTCTCCATCACAAAATGGGGTAATTTTATACTTGATACCGCTAAAAATATCAGTATAAAGCAGCCCATATTCCTGCAGAGAAATAAACACCGGGATTAATGTACATGTTTTCTCGTTTGTACACGCTCTTTGGAGTAATATAATGGACTCATAAGTTTTGCCATAGCCTGCTTCTCCTAAAACAAGGACATGCTTCTCTTTGAGTAATACCTCCAGAGAGTTTAATTGAACATCGCTTTCTCTTTTGGAATAAATTTTACGCTCCAGGTATTCACAAGCGGGGTATCGAGGATACAAACATAATAAATGTTTGCGATACTCTTCGAATAGAAACTTTGTGGGCGTGTATTCTGGCTCATTAACCAATATATCTACTTTTTTATCAATTTGTTCAACAGCGCTCTTGATATCCTGCAATTCATCTAATAATCCATGTGCAAGTTCTTTTACCACATTGCAAATGACTCTTGTTTCGTTATTGTTTGATTTATTTAAGGCAAGATAAATGACTTCAAAATATTTTTGTAGAAGAGTTCGAATCTCGTAATGATATCGGCGGTACCTCGGATGCTGTTCAACAAACAGCTGCACATAGTAATCTATCGTTTGAGATTTGGATTTATAATGAAATACAGATACATCACAGCAATTTCGAATAACATTACAAATCACATCATTATCTGTAAGAAAATGATCTAAATCATTGTAAAAATCTCTCTCTCCATATTTTGAGAGTATTTCATCAAAAATTTGTTTTTTCAATCTTCTCTTAATATTGAAAAGTTGAAATTTTCCTTTTAATCCAGAAAAAGTGTCATTGCAAAGGTCTATTAACAAATCTATAATTCTTGATACGATGGGATCTTCCATATTTTACACCTCGCTTGTCTACTGGGAAAGTAACAATTGAAACAGCCGTATAAGTATATTCTCACACGGTAGTCTTGGTGGCACAAAGGCCTACCATTAGTCAATTATAATAAAATTTGCTGAAAATAACAACAAGACATCGAATAATAACGACATTATTCGGAATAGTTTTATTCTGCAAATACGGCATTCTTTCCAGTAGCTATTTCCTGCTTTCTGTGATATTGCCCGTTTGCCAAAAGGAGGTGGATATGCCAAACGAGGTCACTCATAGCGAGCTTCCGCAGGCGATAAACACCCACGGCAACCAGCAGCTAAGCATAAGACCGGACTGCTAGCACTATTAAATTTTGTCTTTAATCAAACAGCCTCTTTTTTCGTCAAGTTTCAAGTTGGAAAAGGAATTAAATAAATGACGGCAAACGCTCAAACCCCTTGAAAATAAAGGGTTTTCCGTTTGTCGTTATTATATCGTAACGGCACACGCACGCAACAGAACTCGAAGAAGCTGGTGTATCCAGCAAAGAGATTCAGAGGAGGCTGGGACACAAGAGTGAGGAAACGACTCGGCGAGTGTATGTGCATGCGACTGACGAGATGAGAAAGCAATCGGTGGAGATTCTCAACACCATGTATGGTTGATCAGAGTAAAGCAAAAAAACTGACCCCAAGAATACATGGTATAAGGGCTTGACCCCGACGTGTCCCCGGGCTCAAAAATCTGGATGAATACACTCAAATACAGAAGAATACAAATAAACAGAATTGATTAAATGTGGCTTGAGATATGTGTGATTCTCAGCTACAATCAAACACAAGAAAATCCTTTGAATCCTTGAGAATTGTTTCGGGCAACAACCCGATGGTCGGCATGACCGTCGCCGTTGCCGTTGCGGTGGCGCAGGCGCTGGCGAAGTAAGGAATAGCTGGATAAGCTGATCTATCCTTATCAACAAGCCTAACGCATAAACAATATAAAGTTAAACACGTCATTTCAGGCTCTGCCTGTGATGACGTGTTTACTATTTTGGTGTGCGAAAGGGGGCGGTTTTCGTGGAAAAAATCCTGATGAAAAATGATACGGCTATAATATTTGAGGAGGATAAGGTACAATAAATTGCGCAAATTGAAAAAGACATAGTTTACAAACTCTGGCAGAATGAAGTCTCAATACACCATTCTGAAAGGAGAGGGCAAACCATGTCTGAAAAGAATGTACAGCTAAACGAAGAAGAATCAAGGGTGCGGATGCTGCTTTTGAATTGAACGCTGTCTGCATTACGCTTCTGCGTGGAATACCAGCGTAAAGCGGGTGCCTTCACCGAGGGTGCTGTCGCAGGAGAGGGCGATATGATGGCGAAGCGCAATTTCGTGCGCAATGGACAGCCCAAGGCCGGTGCCGCTGGGATGGCTGACGGCACGCTGGCGATAGAAGCGGTCAAAGATGTGCGGCAGATCCTCCGGCGGGATGCCAATACCGTGATCCTCAACGATGACGGTACAGGTGCCGTCATGCTGCGTGAGCACTACGCTGACAGGGCTGCCTTCCGGCGAATAGCGGATGGCATTGTCCAGCAGGATGGTGAAGAGCTGGCGCAGGCGTGCGTAGTCGCCCATCACGGGATAGGGCGCAAGGTCGCCGGTCAGCGACAGCGGAATGGACTTGGCTGCGGCAGGCGGGCGAAGGAAGCGCACCGTCTCCTGAAGCACATCAATCAGGTTGACTTGAGTGCGCTCAATCTTGAAGTGAACGTCTCGCAGGCGGGAAAGCTCCAGCAGGTCGTTGACCAAGCGCTCCATGTGGTTGGTATCAGCGAGCATCTGGCGCAGGTACGCCTCTTTTTCTGCGGGATCGGTAATCATGTCGCCGACCAGCACTTCCAGCGAGCCTTTGAGCACGGAAATCGGTGTGCGCAGCTCGTGCGAAACATTGGAGAAGAAGGCCTGCCGCATGGCATCCAGCTCCTGCTGTGCTTTGCTGGCTTCCAGAAGACGTGCGGAAAGCGCGTCGATGCGCCGGGCGAGCGTGCCGATTTCATCGTCCTGCGTGATGCCGGTGGACACGTCGTATTGTCCATCCATCATCTGCTGCGTCGCGCGGATCATCTGATGGAGTGGGGTAATCAGGCGGCGGCTAAGCAGCACAGAGAGCAGAATGCCCAGCGCCAAGGCGGTGGACAGGGAGAGCGTCAAAATTGTCAGGCCGGAATGAAAGGCGCGATCCTGATTGTCAATCGTGCGGCGCAGCAGCAGCGCAAAGCGCACGCGGCCCTGCGTATCATGGACGGGTGCGCCGACGATCAGCGTGTTCATCTGTCTGGATACGCTGGAGTCCAGCACATCAACCCGGTTTTCATCGAAGATATGCTGAACAAATTCCTCGCTGCCTGCGGGAATCTGCATCTGCATGGAGCTGCCGTCCATGAGCTGAACGGGCTGGAGCCGCTCATCAATCAGCCAGATTTCACAGCGTGCAACATCGCCGATGAAGCGGAAGTAGGCGCGGAAACCGCCGCCGCGGCACGTGCCAGTGGCATAGTTCTCCGCAAACTGCGTGATGGTATCGGCGATCGAAACGGCGTGCTCCTGAAGATCTTCGGCGTAAATCTGCGCAGAGTGTTCGGAAAACAGGCAGGTGAACATCACGCCAACCATCAGGGCGAAGATCACCAGAATCAGGGAGAAACTGAGGATCAGACGGCGGGTGAGCTTATGCTTCATCGCCCGTCACCTCAAACCGATAGCCCATGCCCCAGATGGTCTTGATCTGCCAGCCGGGGTGGGGATAGGCGTCCAGCTTGGCGCGCAGGCGCTTGACATGGCTGTCCACAGTGCGGCTATCGCCGAAGTAGTCGTATCCCCAAAGCTGGCTGAGCAGCGTATCGCGGGAAAAGAGTTTTCCGCTGCCCTCGACGAGGGTGTAAAGGATTTCCAGTTCCTTGCGTGTCAGGGCAACGGGGTGACCAGCAACGGTGACGCTGGCGCTCTCCATGGAGATGGAGAGCGTGTCGATGGTCAGCGTATGCGGGGCGCTGCTGCTGGCAGAGGTGCGCTCGGTGCGCCGCAGAATGGCACGGATACGCGCCATGACCTCGCCTCCGGAGAAGGGCTTAACGATGTAGTCGTCTGCGCCGATATCCAGCCCCATGATGCGCTCAAAATCCTCGCTGCGCGCGGTAATCATGATGATGGGGACATTGGATGTGCGGCGGATTTCGCGGCAGAGCGAGAAGCCGTCCATCTTGGGCATCATCACATCCAGCAGCAGCACGGCGTATTGATCCGCCCGGAACAGCCGGAGTGCCGTCTCGCCATCCTCGGCGATGACGGGGGTATAACCCTCTTTTTTGACAAACTCGCTTAAAATGCGTGTGATTTGAAGATTGTCGTCAGCAATCAGAATTTTCTCCATGGTATCTCATATGGTCCTTTCAGCTGCTTTGATATCAAGTGCATAGAAATTACATTCTTTGCAGCAGCCTTGAATATTTTATCATACATTCGAGCGGAAAAAAACACAAAAACGCCATAGAATTCTGTTATTCTATTCACAAGTGAAGGGAAGGACGGGAGAATGCGCCCTTTTCCTTCAAAAGAATGACCCGGAACATATTCCGGAAGATGGAGGAGACTGGAAATGATGGACAACAAGCTTCGTAGCCGCCGTGAATTCCTGAGCAGCATGGTGAAGGCTGGCGTTGGCGTGGCTGCGCTGACCACGCTCAATCCCGTGATGGGCGTTCTGGCGGAGGCCGAGGAGAAGCCCAAGGATTACGAGTGGATTCCCTCTGCGCCGCCCTGCAAGCTGATTGAGGAAATCACCGCCGCTGATGCGCCGGAAGGCACCCGTACCTTCAAGTTCACGACCGACGGCCGCACCTGCTCCAAGAACGTGGTGTTCGATATCGTCGGCGAGGAGCAGATCCTCAAGAACGTCGTCTATGAAGGCGGCTGCAACGGCGGCACGCAGGGCATCGGTGCGATGGCCGAGGGCCGTCCGTGCGCCGAAGTGGCGGACATTCTGGAGCACATCGTCTGCGACCTGAAGAAGTCCGGTTCTTCCTGTGGTCAGCAGCTTGCCTTTGGCATCAAGCAGGCGCTGATGATCATCAACGGCACCGCCTGCACGGGCTGCGCCGGCGCGGTCTGCGAGAACATGAAGTAATGCTTTGAGTAATGCTTTGATTGAAGGAGAAGAACAGCTATGTCTATGAAGAAGATTTTCGCGCTGTCTCTGGCGCTGGTGCTGCTGTGCGCTGTGGCGGCGGCTGAGGTGACCTTCACCCCCGGTACCTATGAGGGAACCGGCGAGGGCTTTGGTCCGGACGGCGTGAAAGCGACCGTCGTGCTCAACGACAAGGGCATTGAGAGCATTGCGGCGGAAGCCGCTGGCGAGACCCCGACCATCGGCGGCGCGGCTATCGAGACGCTGATTCCGCAGATCGTGGAGAATCAGAGCCTGGCGGTGGACGCTGTGGCGGGTGCAACCCTCTCCAGCAACGGCCTGAAGGCCGCTGTGGCGGGCGCTCTGGAAGCGGCCGGCATTGATCCGGTTGAGATGGGCTACGAGGACCCGACCCCGATCCTGCCGCCGTGCATGCTCCTCAAGGAGGAGGAAGCCGGTCAGGACGGCGAGAAGGCCGCGGGCGTTCGTTACTTCCATTACACCACGCAGGGCACCACCTGCTCCACCGAGATCTACTTCGCCATCCGCGAGGCTGATCTGACCGTTGAGAACATCAACGTCGAGGGTGGCTGCTCCGGCACGCAGGACGCGTTCAGCGCACTGTGCAAGGGCAAGACCATTGACTACTGCGTGGAGCGCATGAGCGGCATCCTGTGCCACGGCTCCAAGGGCTCCTCTTGCCCGGACCAGACCGCGAAGGCTCTGGCTCAGGCGAAGGTGGTCATCACGGGCGAAGGCTGCGCCAACTGCGGCGAGGCCAAGTAATCTGAATCATTCAGAAGCCAAAGACCGTCGGGATTTGTTCCCGGCGGTTTTTTGCGTGCGCTGGGCGGCGGAGATGCGGCATGGATCAGCCCAAGAACCCGGAGGGGGCATACGTCTATTGGCGGCGGCGTGTGGAGCGCGCAAAGAACGTGATGAAGCAGCGCCCGCAGTTTTTTGAGAAATGATGAAGGAAACGTTTGGGCTGAGCGAGAAGGAGAGGAAGGAGAATTTCGGAGTGCTTCTGATTATCCACAAGGATACTATATGATGGGATTTGGGCCTATGCAGAGCGCATACAAGCGTGAAAGCCAGTTATTTGTGGGAAATATGCCTGCTGCGCGTGACGATTGACCATGCTTGTCCGTCTAAAGGGTGTAACGTTACAAGGAGATGAACGTATGGACAAGGAGTTCTTTGTCAGGGAAATCGAGGCGTACAGCGGGATGTTTTACCGCGTAGCCTACACGATCCTTCACAGCGATGACGCCTGCCGGGACGCCATGCAGGACGCTGTGCTCAAGGCATGGGAAAAGCGTCATTCGCTCAAGGAGCCGCGCTATTTCCGCACATGGCTCACGCGGATTCTCATTCACACCTGCTACGACGTGCAGAAAAAGCGCAGACGTTTTGTATCTATTGAAGAGATTCCTGAACCACAGTCGCCGCCTCCGCCGGATATCGGATTAGCCGAAGCCTTGCAGGCGCTGCCGGAGAAGCTGCGCCTGCCGCTGGTGCTGTGCTATTCGGAGGGGCTGAGCTATGCGGAGATTGCCGATACGCTGCATCTCCCGATTTCGACGGTGCGAGGCCGGATTTACCGCGCCAAGGAACAACTCAGAAAGGAGCTGGATGCAGAATGAAGCGCGAAGTGGAAGAGCTGAATTTGCGAAATGCCTTTGCGCAGGAGCCAGAAGCCTGCCATGCCGCGCTGATGCATGCAGCGCGCTCTGTGAAGGAGGAAAAACAAGTGAGGCGCAAATCGGTGAGGATTGCAAGGATTGCAGCTGCCATCCTTGCGGCGACCATGGCTGCGGCTGTGGCGGCGGGAAGCTGGCTGGGGTGGTCGGATTTTGTGACGCTCTATGGAACAAATGTGCCGGAAACGGCACAGCGGGTGATGAATGAAGCGTGGAACAAGCACAGCTTTGCCTTGGGGCCAGTGAGCTTTACGACGCAGGAGCTGTTTTGTGATGGGCATATCGCCATGTCGTCCACGACCATTGCCGTAGCGGATGGCGATGCGGCGCTGCTGTGCGCCGAACCCGGTGATGCGATCGGCGCGATTGGGGAAAACGGCAGGCAGACGGCGGCGCGGCTGGGCGTAGCGCCGGAGACGACATGGCTGGAGGCGGCGAAACAGCTTGGGCGCAGTCTGTATGCGGTGCGTGCTATTCTGGAACTGCCGCCGGAGATGGACGCGGGCAGCGCAATGGAGGAAATGCTCTGGAATGAGGATGGATCTGTGACGTACTTCAGTATGCCGGAGCTAAACGGAGCGGCGAGCGGCGAGCAGGTGGAGATGCAGATGTTCCTGCGCGTGGTCGAGTATGATCCGACAACGGGCGAGGAGAAGGAAAGGCTCACCGATCATCAGCCCCTCTCCGTATATCTGGAAGCGCCGCTGGAGACGCACACCTATGATGTAGAACCGATTCAGGATGCAATGGGCTATACGCTCAAGAGCGTCGAGGCGGAGCTGAGCGCCGCAGGGCTATACATTCGTTCGACATTTGCCGCGCCGGCAGGCGCGAGCGAGGAGGATATCTGGATGCGCGAATATCCCGAATGGATGGATGCGCAGGGGAATCCGTTCCCCATGGGGATCAGCCTGAGCGCCAGCGTCGATGTGCAGCATTGGCCGGATGTGACCTATACACAGATGATCTCGGTGAATGCGATCCCGGAGAGCATGACCATGCGCCTTCCGGACGGAGGGGCAGTCGTGCTGAGGCGCTGAGCGGGCCACAGCGGATGCGCGGCATAGCCAAGAATACCAAGGTTTTGTGAAAACCCTCTTGCAATACCCGGATAACGGTGATAGAATACAGCACGGAAAACGGTCAGTTGATCGTTTTCCGTTCATTTTTTGATTTTTGAGAAAAGAAGGCGTACAAAACCTATGGAAATCTATCTGATTGGTTTGGCGGTTGCCATGGTGGGCGGCTTGATGCTCTCCCGTCTCACCCGGCTGGTTCATCTGCCGGCTGTCACCGCGTATCTGGTGGCTGGATTGCTGCTGGGTCCGTTCTGTTTGGGTGCGCTGCAGGTGCCTGGTCTGGGCTTCAATTCGCTGGAGCAGGTGGAAGTGATGAAGATCGTCAGCCAGACGGCGCTGGGCTTCATTGCCTTTTCGATGGGCAATGAATTCAGGCTTCGTCAGCTCAAGACGATGGGCAAGAGTGCGATTGTGATCGGTGTGGCGCAGGCGGTCATCACGACGATTGTGGTGGATATTGCGCTGATTGCACTGCACTTCTTCTTCCCGCAGATGATCTCGCTCCCGTGCGCGATCACGCTGGGTGCGATTGCCTCCGCAACGGCTCCGGCGGCGACCATGATGGTGGTGCGCCAGTATAAGGCGGATGGCCCTATGACCCGTCTGCTGATGCTGGTGGTTGCCATCGACGACGCGGTGGGTCTGCTGCTGTTCTCGGTCTCCTTCGGCATTGCCAATGCGCTGGCAAGCGGAGCGGTCAGCCTGATGGCTGTGGTGGTGGAGCCGATTGTGGAAATCGTGCTGTCGCTGGCGCTGGGCGCGGCGATGGGCTGGCTGCTCAACTGGGTGGAGAAGTTCTTCCACTCCCGCAGCAAGCGTATGAGCATTTCCATTGCGTTTGTCATGCTGACCGTCGGTCTGTCCATGCTTTCCTTCCGGATCGGCCCGGTGCATTGCAGTTTCTCGCTGCTGCTGGTGTGTATGATGACCGGCACGGTTTTCTGCAACATCTGCCCGACATCCGAAGAGCTGATGGAGCGCGTGGAGAACTGGACGATGCCGCTGAACGTGCTGTTCTTCGTGCTTTCCGGCGCGGAGCTGGATCTCAACGTGCTTTCTCAGCCGGTGACGCTGATTGTCGGCGTGGTGTACATTCTGGCGCGTTCGCTGGGCAAGTACACCGGTGCGGCGGCGAGCTGCCGCGCGACGGCGCAGCCGCAGCCCATTGTCAATCATCTGGGCATCACGTTGCTGCCGCAGGCCGGTGTGGCGCTGGGCATGGCGATGACCGCCGCCACCCTGCCGGATGGCTCGCTGGCGCGCAACGTCGTGCTGTTCTCCGTGCTGGTGTATGAGCTGGTTGGCCCGGCGCTGACCAAGCGTTCGCTGACGGCTGTGGGCGAGATCCGTCCCGAAGGGCGCACTAATGCCCGTAAGCTTAACGCCGAGGGCTGATCGTGTGAATCCTGCTTAAATCGCTCATTTTCATTGCGAAATGGCAGAGAAAACCATCTGATTGACCATACAAAGACGCAGTCCGAAAGCAGGGCTGCGTTTTTTGATGTTGGCGGGCGGGAAAAAGCGTGCTATACTCGTGGGGAACACATGGAAAGCGGGGGAGAGACGATGGAAAAGAAGTGGATGATTCTGTGCGTGGCTGGGCAATCCAATGCCGTGGGCTATGACGAATCGCCGATGACGGCGCAGGATCGAATCAGCGATGCGCGCATCGCACAGCTCGGACTGTATGGAGAGGATAACCTGCGGGTGATTCCGCTGGGAGCGTGTGCGCAGAATATTCAGGATATGCGGCCATACGGCCACCCCGAGCATCCCGGTGAGGGCACGAAGGGGATTCATCTGCCGCTTGTGCGCCTGCTGCTGACACAGATCCCGGAGGATTATGGCGTGCTGGTGATTGCTTGTGCGCATGGCGGAACGGGCTTCACCGTCGGAGAGATGGGCGCGTATGATGCGCAGGCGATGCGGCCTGAGCCGGGGGTATGGTGCTGGGGAACGGCTTCCAATTATTACCGCTGTATGCGGGATCGCGTGGCGTATGCGCTGGATATGAACCCGGAAAACCGATTCCTTGGGGTGGTCTGGTGTCAGGGAGAACATGACAGCGGCGATCCGCAGGGACAGATTCGCGGCTTTGAGACGATGACGGAGGACTTTTTCCGTTTCTTTGGCGAACATTATCCGGGGCGCGTGTACCGCGGAGATTGGAACCGCGCGATCTGGTATAACTATGAGACGGTGGGCTACTGGTATGCGCTGGAGGGCTGCCGCGAAATCTGGGCGAATTACCGCCGCTGGAGCCCGGAAACCTATGTCGAGATCCCGCGGGACACGGATTCCAACGCGGTGCGCGGCACGGGAATCACGGCGCGCGTGCGGGAGCAGCACTTTGGCAATGATGCTTATGCGCGCGTGGTTGCCCCGCGCGTGGCGCAGGAGATGGGCAAGCGGCTGATGCCCTGTCACAGCGAGGAGACGGGGACGGTCTGAGTCGATTCCAGCACGCCGCTTGAGGCAAGGAAGGTCATCATTGTACACTCGGCCTCAGGATCGTCCGGCGATTCCCCGGCGGCGAAGCAGTAGGCGCGGTAGCGCGCCGCGCCATCGTCGAACGCGCGCTCGGAGAACAGCGAGAGATAGACGGTATGCTCCTCACCGCCCTGCCGGGAAAGCGCATTCTGCGCGGCGAGCATGATGGCGGCAGGCTGCACGTCGGTTTCCTGCGGCTCCCGGTGCAGGGCGCCGTCGTAGCGACGGGAAAACTCTGCCTGTACATCCAGCGCCCACATGAAGGGGTGTGAGCCGTAGCGCTCATACCATGCGCGGATTTCGCTGCGGTTATAATCCAACGAGGAGGGGATGGTGGCATCTCGCGGGGCGGAGTAGCTGATGACGGCATTGTTCTCTGCGGAGACGGTGACGGAGAACGTGCAGCCGTTGCCGTACACGCTGCGCATCGTCACCACGAAGGCGGTGGGATGGCCGGTTTCATCCTGAACGGCAGAAACGTCCACCGTATATTCGTCAAAGGCGAAGATGCTGGTGTCGCACTCGGCTTCAAAACAGGCGCGTGCGGCCTCGATGGCGGCGCGTGTGTTGGGTGCGGCGGGCGTGACGGTGGGCGCGTCTGTGGGCAGAACCTCCTGCTTCGCGCGGATATTCGTTCCCGCGTAAGATGTAATTTCCGTGATCTGCATATTGCGGGCGTGCAGCGTAAAGAGAAAAATCGGCACGACGACCAGCGCGGCGCTCATGGCGGGCAGCAGCACATCCGCCCTGAACAGGCGGCGAGGCGGACGCTTGCAAACGGGCTCTTCCGGCAGACGAACGGCACGAAGCACACGCTCCCTGTCCCAATCGGTGAAACGGACGGAGCTGAGGCTCTCGTTTACGGCTTTTTGGACTTCGGGATGGCGTTTCATCGAGATCAGCTCCTTTCCCACTCAATTCTCAGTTTTTTGTAAGCCTGCGCCAGCCTTCGCGTGGCGGTCGGTGCGGAGATGTTCAAAATCTGTGCGCAGGTGCGCAGGTTCAGCCCTTCGTAATCGTGCAGCAGCACGATTTCCTTAAGCTTGGGCGGCAGGGCGGAGAGAGCCTGTGCCAGCGCAAGGCGATCCTCGTGCCCAGGTGCGACACTCAGGGGAAGCTCTTCAATGGTCTTGTGCCGGTCGATGTGGCGCATCCATGAGGAGCGAAGCATATCCTTGCAGGTATTGACGGCGATGCGCATCAGCCACGCCTTTTCGCTGTGAATTTCGCCATCGAGCAGGGCATCCAGATGCTCAAACGCCTTGATAAAGGTCTCCTGTGCCGCATCCTCTGCGCTGGGCATATCGCGCAGGTATACGCAGCACATGCGCTTGACGCTGTCGCCGTAGAGCTGCATCAGGCGAATCAGCTCTCCCTCGCGGTCATCTTGTGTATGGGCCTGCATGGTCGCTTCACCTCCCTCTATGGTGTAGACGATGCAAAAGGACGAAAATTTCATGTTGCGGGAAAATATTTCCGACAGGCAGTTTTTCTCGGATTTGGAATTGACCATCGGCAGATTCTGCACCGTTCGCCATTGCCTTTATCGGGGACAGCGGGTACAATAAGAACGTTGTATCAAGATGGAGAGATCAGCGTTTTCAAATGAATCATCCATGGAGGAATGACAGATGGGCAAGGTAATCGGTATTGACTTGGGAACGACCAATAGCTGTGTCGCCGTGATGGAAAACGGCGAGCCGGCGGTCATTCCCAATTCCGAGGGAGGACGGACGACACCTTCCGTTGTGGGCTTTACGAAGAATGGCGAGCGCGTGGTGGGCGAGGCGGCACGCAGACAGCAGGCGGTCAACGCAGGACGCACGGTGCTGTCCATCAAGCGCGAGATGGGCAACGATTACCGGGTGAAGATTGACGGTAAGGCGTATACCCCGCAGGAGATTTCTGCCATGATTCTGCAAAAGCTGCGCCGGGATGCGGAGGCGTTTCTGGGCGAGCCGGTGACGGAGGCCGTCATTACCGTGCCTGCGTATTTCAGCGATGCACAGCGTCAGGCGACCAAGGACGCGGGGCGCATCGCCGGGCTGAACGTGCTGCGCATCATCAACGAGCCGACGGCGGCGGCCTTTGCCTACGGTCTGGACCACGGGCAGGCGCAGAAGATCCTCGTGTACGATCTGGGCGGCGGCACGTTCGATGTGTCGCTCATTGAAATTGGCGATGGCGTGATCGAGGTGCTGGCGACCAGCGGCGACAACCATCTCGGCGGCGATGATTTCGATCAGCGGCTGGTGGATCATCTGGTGAGCGAGTTCAAGCGCACGGAGAAGGTTGATCTCACGCGCGACAGCGCGGCCATGCTGCGCGTCCGTGAAGCGGCGGAGAAGGCCAAGCGCGAGCTGTCCGGGCAGATGAGCGCACAGGTGATGCTGCCCTTCCTCACGCAGGACAGGAGCGGCCCGCACCACATGGATATCACCGTGACGCGCGCACAGTTTGAGGGCATGACGCGTGACCTCATCGACCGCACGGCTGGCCCGGTCAATCAGGTGATGACGGATGCAGCCGTCTCCATGGGCGAGCTGGGGCAGGTACTGCTGGTGGGCGGCAGCACGCGGATGCCCGCCGTACAGGATATGGTGCGCAGGATGACCGGCAAAATGCCCAGTAAGACCATGAATCCGGACGAGTGCGTGGCGCTGGGCGCGGCGCTTCAGGGCGGCAAGCTGGCGGCGGGCAATCCGGGCAGCGGCATGACCGTATCCTCGGCGGCGCAGGACATCATTCTCATGGACGTCACCCCGCTGTCGCTGTCCATCGAGACGGTGGGCGGCGTGGCAACGAAGATCATCGACCGCAATACCACCATTCCCGCCAAGCACAGCCAGATCTTCACCACGGCCTCGCCCTTCCAGACGGCAGTGGATATCAAGGTGCTTCAGGGCGAGCGCCAGTTTGCACGCGACAACAAGCTGCTGGGCAATTTCCGCCTCAAGGGTATCCGCCGCGCGATGGCGGGCGTGCCGCAGATTGAGGTGACGTTTGAGATCGATGCGAATGGCATTGTGAAGGTCTCGGCGCGCGATCTGGGCACAGGAAACAGTCAGGAGATCACCATTTCCTCCACGACCAACATGAGCGAGGAGGACATCCGCCGCGCAATGGAGGATGCGAAGCAGTACGAGGAGCGCGACAGAGAGCGCAAGGCCGCCATGGACGTGCGCAACGAGGGCGAGCGCCTCGCCTATGAGGCGGAGCAGGCGCTTTCCAGCCACAAGGAGCTGGATAAGGAGACGAAGCGCCGCATCAAGGAGGATACCGCCGCGCTCAAAAAGGCCGTGCAGAGGACGAAGCCGGAGGAGATCACGAGCCAGCAGGCAGAGGAGCTTCGCAGGCTGATGGACGCGCTGCGCCAGAGCGCCGCCGGCATCCTCACCCCGCCGCAGGCTTGACGCGGTCAATGCAGATCAAATCAGCATGAATAGAGAAAACGCCGCTTCCGGGATATGGAAGCGGCGATTCTTTTGGTACGTTAGTACAGCGCACTGGCGATGTACGGCATGATCGCCGTCACCAGCAGAGCGGCGCAGGCCACGAAGGCGACAATGCGCACCGCCTTTTTCTTGCGCTGCTCGCGCGCGGACGGATTCTTTGCAGAAGCCATGGGACTCAACCTCCTCTTGATTGCTGACCCCATTATAGCACAGACGTGTGTAAACGTATAGAGGAAAGAACGCACAAATTCGCATAGGGTCAAGGGGGAACTTTTCAAAAAGTGCCCGATACGCCCGGCTCAAACAGCGGTGCGGAAGGGGAACGCGGAAAATACGGCTTGACACGCCCGCTGTATTGGGCATATAATGTTTGGTACAGGCTGAGAGCGGAAGAGTATCCTGCTTTGCATCCCCAGAGAGCGTGCGTCACCGGCTGCAAGCGCACGCGGACGGCAGGCAGGAGAAGTGCATCCGTGAGCCCCGCACCGAAAGAGAGTAGGCTGCGGCGCAGTCGCTGCGTTATGGCGGGCTGAGTGGGGCGCATGGCGCCCAAACAGAGTGGAACCGCGGCATCGCCGTCTCTGACAGAGACGGCGGTGCTTTTTTTCTTTTCCGGTTTGCCGGAGGAGGAATGTGGGAGAGGAGCGGAAAAGCCGCGTGTTTGACAACCTTCGCGCGGACGTCGCCTCCGTCATGGAGCGCGATCCGGCCGCAAAATCCAAATGGGAGGTGCTGCTGTGCTACCCGTATGTGAAGGCGATGGCCTATCACCGGCTGGCGCACAAGCAGTATCTCAAAGGCCATACGACGCTGGCGCGCTGGATTTCCCAGCACGCACGCCATGTGACGGGCATTGAAATTCACCCCGGTGCGCAGATTGGAAAGGGATTTTTCATCGACCACGGCAACGGCGTGGTCATCGGTGAAACGGCGGTGATCGGGGACAACGTGACGGTCTATCAGGGCGTGACGCTGGGCGGCACCGGCAAGGATACCGGCAAGCGGCATCCGACGATTGGCAGCAACGTGACCATCGGCGCGGGCGCGAAGGTGCTCGGCCCGTTTACCGTGGGGGACAACAGCAAGATCGGCGCGAGCGCTGTGGTGCTCAAGGAGGTTCCGCCCAACTGCACCGTGGTGGGCAACCCCGGACGCATCGTGCGCAGGCACGGTGAAGCGCCGCAGGTGGATTTGGATCACATCCACCTGCCTGATCCGGTCAAGGCGCGGATTGAGTCGCTCGAGCGCAGAATTGAAGAGCTGGAAGCACACATTCACCATATGTATGGAACGCAACACATCAAGGAGGACTTGGAAGATGCAGATCTATAATACGCAGACCCGCCGCAAGGAGGAATTTGTGCCGCTGGAGGAGGGCAAGGTGCGCATTTACGCCTGCGGCCCGACCGTGTACAATTATTTCCATATCGGAAACGCCCGCCCGTTCATCGTGTTTGACACGCTGCGCCGCTATCTGGAACACAAGGGCTACGAGGTCAAGTTCGTGCAGAACTTCACCGATATCGACGACAAGATGATCCGCCGCGCCAACGAGGAGGGCATCACTGTCAAGGAGCTGGGCGACCGGTTCATCGCTGAATATTACAAGGACGCGGATGCGCTGGGTATCGAGCGCGCGACGGTGAACCCCAAGGCGACGGAGCATATCCCGGAGATCATTGCCCTGATTCAGAAGCTGGAGGAAAAGGGGCTGGCCTACGCCGTGGAGAACGGCGACGTGTACTACAACACCAAGGGTTTTGCGGGCTATGGCAAGCTCTGCGGCCAGTGCCTGGATGATCTGGAGAGCGGTGCGCGCATTGAGGTGGACGCCATCAAGCGCAACCCGATGGACTTCGCCCTCTGGAAGGCGCAGAAGCCGGGCGAACCCGCGTGGGAATCTCCGTGGGGCATGGGCCGTCCGGGCTGGCACATCGAGTGCTCCGCGATGAGCATGAAGTATCTGGGCGAGACCATCGACATCCATTGCGGCGGCAAGGATCTGGTTTTCCCGCACCACGAGAATGAAATTGCCCAGAGCGAGGGTGCGACGGGCAAGCCGTTCGTCCGCTACTGGATGCACAACGGCTTCATCAATGTGGATAACCAGAAGATGAGCAAGTCGCTGGGCAACTTCTTCACCGTGCGCGATATCGCCAAGGAGTTTGATCTGGAGGCCGTGCGTATGTTCATGCTCAGCGCACACTACCGCAGCCCGATCAACTTCTCCCGCGAGATGATCGAGCAGGCCAAGGCTTCGCTGGACCGCCTGTACACCGCGCGCGACCACTACGCCTTCCTGCTGGAGAATGCGCCGGACGGCGACATGGGCGAGAAGGAAACCGAGCTGATGGCTAAGGTGCAGGCTGTCCGCGCCGGATTTGACGAGGCCATGGACGATGACATGAACACCGCCGGCGCGATTGGTCAGCTCTTTGAGCTGGTGCGCGAGGCGAACGCCGCGCTGGATGAGCATAGCCCGAAGGCCGCGATTGAGGCGGTGCTGAACGCGCTGGATGAGCTGACCAGCGTGCTGGGCATCCTGCGCCGCAAGACGGACGAGAAGGATGACGAGGTGGAGAAGCTGCTCGCCGCACGCGCTGAGGCCCGCGCCAACAAGAACTGGGCGGAGAGCGACCGCCTGCGCGATGAGATCATCGCGCTGGGCTACGTCCTCAAGGACACCAAGCAGGGCCAGCAGATTTCCAAGGCGATCTGACCGGATGGCGCTTGACAAACGGAAAAGAATCTGCTATCATAGTCCAGATTTCAGTCAAAAGCGAATTCAATAAACCTTATCCAGAGTGGCGGAGGGAATAGGCCCTGTGAAGCCCGGCAACCGGAGTCAAATCCGGTGCTAAATCCTACGACAGCGATGTCGGCAGATGAGGTGTGGTCAAGAAATAGAAGCCGCTCTGATCCTGCACGTTCAGAGCGGCTTTTTCTGAGCCTTTACGCTGGCATATCCAAGGAGAAAAGAAAAATGGAAAAGAAGAGAAAACTGTTTACGTCTGAATCCGTCACCGAGGGACATCCGGACAAAATCTGCGACCAGATCAGCGACGCGGTGCTCGATGAAATCCTCAGCCAGGACCCGTATGCGCGCGTGGCGTGCGAAACCTGCACCACCACGGGCATTGTCATGGTCATGGGCGAGGTGACGACGACCGCGAGCTATGCGGTGGACGATATCGTGCGCAAGGTGATCTGCGAAATCGGCTATGACCGTGCGAAGTACGGCTTTGACGGCAACACCTGCGCGGTGCTGACCGCTCTGCATGGTCAGAGCCCGGATATCGCGCAGGGCGTGAATGCGGCGCTGGAAGGCCGCTCCGCTGGTGAGAATGATATCGGCGCGGGCGATCAGGGTATGATGTTCGGTTTTGCCTGCGACGAGACGCCGGAGTATATGCCCATGGCCATCGCGCTGGCGCACCGTATCACCCGCAAGCTCTCCGAGTGCCGCCGCAGCGGAGAGCTGGCATGGCTGCGTCCGGACGGCAAGAGCCAGGTGACGGTCGAGTACGATGAGCAGGATCGTCCGGTTCGCGTGGATACCGTCGTGGTGTCCACCCAGCACGCGCCGGAAATTGAGCATGACGAGCTGAGCCGCGAGATCATCGAGAAGGTCATCAAGACCTCTGTTCCGGCGGAACTGATGGACGAGCAGACTCGCTTCCTCATCAACCCGACGGGCAAGTTTGTCATCGGCGGCCCGATGGGCGATTCCGGCCTCACCGGCCGCAAGATCATCGTGGATACCTACGGCGGATATGCCCGTCACGGCGGCGGCGCGTTCTCCGGCAAGGACCCGACGAAGGTGGACCGCAGCGCCGCGTATGCGGGACGCTACGTCGCCAAGAATCTGGTGGCGGCCGGTTTGGCGAAGCGCTGCGAAATCGAGCTGGCGTATGCCATCGGCGTGGCGCGTCCGGTTTCGCTGCTGGTGGATACGCAGGGCACGGGCGTGATGCCTGACGAGAAGCTGGCGGAGCTGGTGGGTCGCTGCTTTGACCTGCGCCCGGCGAGCATCATCAGTATGCTCGATCTGCGCCGCCCGATTTACCGCCAGACGGCGGCCTTCGGTCACTTTGGCCGCACGGACGTCGATCTGCCGTGGGAGCGTCTTGACCGCGTGGAGCAGCTCAAGGCTGAAGCCGCGAAGCTGTAACGCAAGGCAAAAATGGGATAGAAGAAGAGTTGTCTCAGCAAGAGGCAACTCTTTTTTCTATGATATTGTTTATAATCTCATATCATGATCTGGCGGAAATGCGTGAGAAGCGCGAAGCAAAGAAGGTTTTCAATGCAAAACGGCATTACATGATGCCCAGCATCTCCAGCACCGTGCGCACGAAGAATACGCACAGCACCAGCAGGATGATCGGACGGGCGATGTCCGCGCCCTTCTTGGTGAAGCAGCGGGAGCCGAGGTAGTTGCCCAGCACGCTGAACAAGCCTGCACACAGGCCCAGCGGCAGAAGCACCTGCCTATTGACGAGATAGACGACCAGCGAGGAGAGGTTGCTGGAGAGGTTGATGACCTTGGTGATGCCGTTGGCACGATGCAGATCCATGTGCGCAAAGCGCGTGAGCAGCAGAATCAGGAATGTGCCGGTGCCGGGTCCGTAGAAGCCGTCGTACATACCCAGCAGAAACGCGATGATGCTGGAGAGAATGACCGTGTGCGCAAAGGAAAGCGTCACGCGCGCAGCTTCGCTGAACAGCTCCTTCTTGCGCTGCACATACAGCGCGGTCAGCGGCAGAATGATCAGCATCAGCACACGGAAAGCGCTCTCCGAGATGAGCAGCGCGAGGTTGGCGCCCATCGCCGCGCCGATCAGCGAAGCGGCTGCACAGAATACCGCCAGCCGCCACTCGATATATCCGGAACGGGCGTACTTTGCTGTGGCGACCGCTGTTCCCATGGAAGAGGAGAGCTTGTTGGTTGCGATGCAGGTGTGAACCGGCAGACCGCTGATGAGGTATGCCGGCAGGGAAATCAGCCCGCCGCCTCCGGCGATGGAATCCACAAAGCCGGCGATGCCGACCAAGGGACAGACGATCAAAAAGTGCAGCAGGGTAAGCGACATGAGACGATCTCCTTTCAAATAAACAAAGAAAAATTCAGGAACCTGCGGATTCCTGAATGAAAGCCACCGATGGAAAGCGCGAACGCTCACCATCATACCACAGGAACGTGTCAGATACAAGAGAAAGACAAAAAAGTGGGAAAACGTCTGAACAGGCTGGAGAATGTCTTGGGATGAAGTTTAAGCTTGGGACAGAGCTTCTTCCGTACACTCGTAGACGCTTACACCATGGGATTCAAAGAACTCCTGCCATTCCGGCGTAATGGGTTCATCGGTAAAGATGTTATCAATGTCTTCAAAATCCGCAAATTTCGCAAAAGAGGCTTTGCCGAAGCGGGAGTGATCGGCAAGCAGGTTGACCTGTTCGGCGTGGGCAAGGATGGACTTTTTGAAGAATGCCTGATCTTCATCGGTGGTGCCAAGCCCGTGCTGCGCATCGAAGGAACGACAGGTGATGAATGCGCGGTCAACCTGAAACTGCTGGATAGTTTGCAGCGCTATCGGACCGCGAAACTCCTCCTGTCCGCGGTAATAGTTTCCGCCGATGCAGATGAGGCGGATGGTTTGGCTTTCAACCAAGTGCTCGACCACCTTGAGCGAATTGGTCAGCACCGTGATATTCTTGGTCAGCAGCGCACTGCACATCCGCAGCACCGTATCTGAGCTGTCCAGAAAGATGGTGTCACCGTTCTTCACAAAGCGTGCAGCGCGTGCGGCAATGCGATTTTTGCCGGAGGAGAACGTGCTGTTGAGCAGATCCAAGGACAGCGGTGCAGAGGTGCGCTTTCTCAGCGTGGCGCCGCCATAGATCTTGTTGAGAAAGCCCTCTTCGGCCAGCACGTCAAAGTCGCGGCGGACAGTTTCGACACTGACGCCGAACTTTTCAACCACTTCATTGATGGTAACGCTTTCTTTTTCGACAAGCAGCGCCTTGAGCGCATTTCTTCGCTGAATGACGAGATACTTCAAACAGAAATCCTCCTTTTGTACAGATCAACCCTTATACCAGCATTATAATAAATACAGGCATATTATGCAATATGAAGAAAGCCGCGCAGGGGGGCATCCGAGGCGGAGGCGGGCGGCGCACATGAAATGTTTAGAATGGAGCATCTGGCAAAGATGAATATGTTTCGACAAAAATATGGTAAAAAGATGATAATATTGATTGACAATCTGACAAAGTAGAGTTAATATAATGGTGAAGTTGATAAGAAGTTGCCGATTTTAGTGACAATAATTTGGCTGTTTTGATTTTGCCTTGAATCGAGACGAAAGGCACAGATAACTTGGGTATGGAAGTATGCTCATCCATGGATGAGGACGAAAGGAAAGAAGAATATGTTTAAGGGATCGCTGAAAAAGATGCTGGGGGAAAGGCAGCTGCTTTCTCCCTGCGTATGGGATTGTTACTCCATGAAGGCTGTGCAGATGGCTGGATTTGACTGTGCGCTGCTGAGCGGTTCGTCGGTTTCGGAAAGCCTGACGGGTATTCCGGATTTGGGACTGATCAGCGTCGATGAATTGGTGGGCGTGGCTGAGCGCGTTGCACATTTTGCGGATATCCCGCTGCTGGTGGATTTTGACGAGGGCTACGGTGACAGCCCGCTGAATGTGGCGCGCAATGTAGAGAAGCTGCTCAAAGCCGGTGTGGCGGGTTTCACGCTGGATGACGGCATGGGCATCCGCGGCTACGACAGGCTGGCGCAGAGCCGGAATATCGACATGGTGAAAAAGGGCGTGAAAGTCGATCCGTATCGCGTTGTGCCGGTGGAAACCTATATCGCGAAGATCAAGGCAGCACTGGATGTTGTTCAGGGGACGGACTGCGTGCTGATTGCAAGAACGGAGGCGCGTCCCATTCACGGTCTGGATGATGCCATTGATCGGTGCAGACGTGCTCAGGACATTGGCGCACCGATGACGCTTGTGAATCGGTATTACAACATCGAAGAGTGCCGGCACGCGGCCGATATTCTGAATGGATGGAAGATGTACCCTGATGTGGTCATCCAGCCGGACAGGAAGCCGGAGGTGGAGCTGGAGGATATCGAGAAGCTGGGCTTTAACTTCGTCACCATGCATTATCTGGAGAAGGGTTCGATGTACGGGATGCTGGACTTCGGGCTCAAGAACTATGCCAATCGCAGCACGGTGTATTCTGAGACGCACGACATGGGCGGGCTGGACCGCGCGATGTATCGCAAGGCGATGAGCTTTGGCGCGGACAGCCTGCTGAAGCGGGAAGCGGAGTATTACAAATTTGCAGAAGAGGTCTGCAAAAAATAAAAAGTACATGGAGGCGCAGTGAAAATGAAGATGCTAGAAGAAAAAAAGACTCGCTTTATGGACTTGCTCAAGCAGGGCGAAATGGTGTTTGCGCCCTGTGTATGGGACTGCTATTCGGCAAAGGCGGCAGAGATGAGTGGATTTAAGGCGGCGCTGCTGGCAGGAACCCCGGCGGCAGCTTCGCTGACCGGCACGCCGGATTTGGGCATTATGACGGGCGATGAGCTGATCTATCTGACGGAGCGTGTGGCCTCCTTTGCATCCATTCCAATTCTGGTGGATTTTGACGAGGGCTATGGCGACAGCCCGCTGAACACATACCGCAACATCACGCGGCTGGTCAATGCTGGTGCACAGGGCTTCACGCTGGATGACGGCATGGGCATCCGCGGCTGCACACGCATGGGCTATGTGAAGCCGGGGGAGCATCCCTATGAGCTGGTCTCCCGCGAGCATTTCAAGGCCAAGCTGAAGGCGGCCTTGGAGGCGATTGCCGGAACGGACTGCGTGCTGATTGCCCGCACAGAGGTGCGCATCAACGAAGGGTTTGAAGAGGCCATTTATCGCATGAAGATGGCAGAGGATATGGGCGCACATATGACCATGATTAACAATGTGCGCGGCATTGAGGAAGCGCGGCATGTGGCGCAGACCTGCAAAGGCTGGAAAATGTATCCGGACATTGTCTCTCACGATGGCAAGACGGATGCGGAGCTGGATGAACTGCTGAAGCTGAACTTCAATCTGGTTACCATGCACTTCTTCGAGCGTGCGGCGATTGGGGCAATGCTCAAGCATGGCAGGGAGAATTTCAAAAACGGCAACACCGTCTATTCGGACACCAGCGATCCCGGATTGACCCGGGAAGAGCTTGCCCAGATTTCTGGTATGAACGGCAGAAAGTGGCTGGATTGGGAAAAGCACTTCTATGAGGATTGATGGGCGGCGGATGAAACGGCATGGCCAGTGCAAAAAATAAACACGATATATAGATGTGCATACATTTTATTGAAACAATGCTGACAGAATGATAGAATTGCGGAGAAAAGTGGAACCCGATGGACGTGAATTGTGAGCCGAAGCGGCTTTCAATATACGCAGATAGGAGGAAAGAGAATGAAAAGAACAATCGCGTTGTTGGTGGCGGTGATGATGTTCCTGAGCGGTGCAGCCTGTGCCGCAGAGACGTTCACCGAGCCGGAAGTCATTCAAAACCCTGTTGGCGGAAGTATCACCATTCCGGTGACAACGGCCATGGACGCTAACTTTGAGAAGGATTCCTATGGCGGCGGCAGCGACGGCTATTCTGAGGAGTTGATCCATGCCTACAATCTGGCGGTCACCAACCGCGACGGTCAGCTTCAGGTCAATCCGATGGTTGTGCAGACCATGGAAACCACCGAAAACGACGATGGATCCAAGACATACACCATCACGCTGCATGACGATCTGTACTTCAATGATGGCACGCAGATCACGGCCATGAACTACGTCGCCTATCCGTTGCTGTTTACCTCGCCGATCGGCATTGCGTCCGGCGCATATGGTACGGCGGGCAAGTATTTCGTAGGTTATGAGGATTTTAAGAGCGGAGAGAACAAGGTGTTTACAGGCATTCGCCTGCTGGATGACCTCACATTCTCCTACACGGTTTCTGCGGAAAATACGCCGTTCTACTATGAGCTGAATATGCTCAATTGCTCCCAGTATTCCAAGTGCTATCCGTTGGATTGGGAAGTGTGGTGTCCCGGCTTCACGATCAAGGATGACGGCGAGGGCTGCTATGTGGCAGAAGAGGAATGGTATGACAAAACCAACACCGAACTGGCCGCTGCAATTGGCAATACCCGCTTTGCATGGGACAAGGTGCGCACGGATGGCCCGTATTACCTGTCCAACGTGGATTTGTCCGCGCAGGTGACGGAACTGTCCATCAATCCCTATTTCAAGGGAAACTACGCCGGCTACAAGCCTTCTATCGAAAAGATCACGATCATCAAGGCCAATCAGGCGACGTTGTTGGACTCCCTCCGCACGGGTGAGATTGACTGGGTCAACCTGAAGAATCAGACCGGTGCGACGATCGATGCGGCGCTGGATCTGGTGGAGTCGGACAGCAACTTCTCGGAAGTTCACTACATGGCGCTGTATTATGGCAAGGTGTTCTTCCGCTGCGACTATGGCCCGTATCAGTTTACGAAGGTGCGCCAGGCGATCAATTACATGATCGACAAGGATTCGATGATCAATGAGCTCTTCAACGGCCATGGCGCCACGATCTGTGGCCCGGTGTCCTCTTCGTACTGGATGTATGAAGAAAATGAGGAGGAAATTCTGGAAAGGACAAACGCCTATACCTATAACCCGGAGAAGGCAAAGGAGCTGCTCATTGAGGATGGATGGGTGCTGGATGAGAATGGCGATCCGTATGTCTCCGGCGTGCGCTGGAAGGAAGTGACGGCGGAGGAGTACAATCCTTGGGGCAATGGCGAGTATGACTTCGGCAACAGCAAGGGCGATCCGCAGTCCCGCTGCAAGCAGCTTGCCGATGGCCGCGTGATTATGCCGCTGATCATGGAATGGCTCTCTTATGAAGGACTGCCGCTTTGTGAGGTGCTGGATGTGCAGCTTTGCCAGTCTCCGGCTGTCGCGGAGGTGGGCTTCCAGTTCAACCGCACGCCGTTGAGTGGCTCCAACTTCTGGAACTACCTGAATTCTTCTCTGGATGATTACTTCTATCCGACCTATGGCATGTTCTCTTCGGCCACGACGCTGTACAGCATCTTCGATCAGACCTACCGCTATTCGACGGATCCGGAGATGCTCCGCTCCAACAAGAACCGCATCTTTGATGAGGAGCTGGACAAGCACACCAACGGAATGCTCATCGGCATGGAACCGAATGATGACGAGGGCTTTGCCCGCGAGTGGATTGAGCATCTTGTCCGTTTCAACGAGGTGCTGCCGGAAATTGCGCTGTACAATACCGAGAGCTATTCGATCTACAACAGCCGTATCAAGAATTACGATGAGAACCCGCATTATACGTTCGCGTATGCGATTGTGGAAGCATACATGGAGTAACCTACATGGAGCCGGGATGGGAAACCTTCCCATCCCGGCATTTCCGTTTTCGGCAGCAGAAGATTGTGTGCGCTGCGCACATCGGGTCTAAGGCGTCTTTTTCCCCGGCGATACGAGGATGACAGAGGAGACGCAGAAGAGGATGAAAGCAAAACCTGAATACGACATGGAGTCAATAGGTGGTCATTATGTGGAAATATGTATTAAAAAGACTGGGGTACATGGTGATCGTGTTTCTGGTCATCACGTTTCTGATGTACAGTCTGTTCAGCTTGATTCCCTCTGATCCGGCGGCCGCCGTGGTGGAACCGCTGCGCGATCAGGTGGATGCCAAGACGTTTGAAGAGCTTTATCAGGCGCAGAGAGAAAAGATGGGCCTCAATGATCCATTCCTCATTCGCTATGCGCGCTGGATGGGGTTGTATCCCGATGTCGGGACGACAAAATACAACGGACTCTTTCAAGGCAATCTTGGCTATTCCAGCATAAATAACCGTCCTGTTGTTGATACGATAAAGTCGCCCATGCAGAACACCATCATACTCAATATGATGTCGACATTTTTAACGCTGGTGATCACCATTCCTCTGGGGATCAAAAGCGCCGTCAAAAAGGGATCGTATTTTGACCAGAGCATGCAGGTAGTGACCATTGTGGGGCATAGCCTGCCGCAGTATATCATTGGCCTGATCTTCATCTTCCTCTTTGCGGTGAAGCTGAGGTGGTTCCCGGTCAGCGGCATGGTGACAGCCAATGCAGATTACACCGGGATGCAGGCGCTGTTTGACCGCGCATGGCACTATGTGTTGCCGCTGATCGTCATTGTGGCGGCCAATCTGGGCTCCATGACCCGATATGTGCGCGCGGCCATGATCGATGTGCTGTCCATGGATTATATCCGAACGGCGCGCGCCAAGGGATTGCGTGAGAAGGTGGTCATCTATTCTCATGCATGGCGGAACGCGCTGCTGCCGGTTATTACCCAGATTGTGAGCTGGTTTACCCGCCTGTTTGCAGGATCGGTGGTTATCGAGGATACGTTCGCCTTTTCCGGCATGGGTACGCTGAATGTCAACGCCCTCAATATGCTGGATTATGAACTGGCCATTGCCATCAATCTGTTCTTCTGCATTGTTAATCTTCTGGGCATCCTGCTGTGCGATTTGGCCTACGGGCTGGTTGATCCCCGCGTCAGGGTCAGCAAATGAGGAGGTTTATCCATGAGTAAGAAATCTGTTTTTTCCGTTCTTGGCACATGGGTCAACCGTGCGCTGTATCCCGGCAGGGAGATGGATAAGCTGGCAGAGGAACGCATTATCAGCCCGGGCAAGCAGATGGTGCGCAGCTTCCTGCACAACCGGCTTGCGATGACCGGCATGGTAATCTTTCTGGCTTGTCTGATTCTGGTAAGCGTGGGACCGGTGTTCTCCCCGCTGGATTTGTCCTATACTGATGGTACGCAACAGAATGTTGCGCCGGGCTTTGATATGATGAAGCTGCCTAAGGACGTCGTTGAGGATGTGGCGGTGATTCAGCCGGGCTCTACTTTCGGCTTTGCACTGAAGGACGATGGCGAGATCCTCAGTTGGGGAAAGACAGACATCACGTCCGTGATCGACCTGGCGGATGTGCCAGAAGAGGCGCGTACAGCCAAAATCACCCGGCTAGCTGTGGGCGCAGATCATGCTGTGGCGGCAGATGCGGAGGGGAATCTCTACACATGGGGTTCCAACCGTTTGGGTCAGTTGGATTTACCGCGCAAGGCTGAAGGGCATCAGATTAAGCAGCTGGTTGCAGGCAATAAATATACGGCGCTGCTGGATGAGGATGGCACGCTGCTGCTGTGGGGCAACTCCAAGGGCATCGACATCAAGGTCAAGAAAGCATATCAGGGCAATATCGAACAGGTGGCGCTCGCGGATAACTGCTATATCACATTGACCAAGGATGGCGCTGTGGCGTACACAGGATTCAATGCTTCGGCGCTGCTGGCCAACGCGCCGCAAGGATTGGAGAGCGGCGTTGTGCAGGTGGCTGCGACAGCATACACGGCGGCGGCACTCAAAGACGATGGCACGGTGGTGATCTGGGGCAATCCGGCCAAGGGAGAAAACAAGATCCCGGAACATGATTCCAAAATCGTGAAGCTCTACGCAGGCCGGTATCATTATGTTGCCGAGTGTGAGGATGGTTCCTATCTGGCGTGGGGCAGCAATACCCACGGTCAGTGCAATTTGCCGGAGGCGCTCGTGAGCGGGCGGGAAGAGGTGGCCTACATGTCTGTGGGATACTATCAGAATTATGCGATCACCACGGAAGGAAAGCTGCACACATGGGGCCTCAAGGGTTATGCCTTTGGTACGGACGAATTGGGATGCGATGTGCTGAACCGCATCATCAATGGCGGTCGGGTGACGATGACCGTTGGCGCGGTTTCCGTCATCATCTCCCTGCTGATCGGCGTGGTGTTCGGCCTGCTTTCGGGCTACTTTGGCAACTGGACGGACATCATCATCAGCCGTTTGGCCGAGGTGGTGAACTCCCTGCCCTTCCTGCCCATGGCCATGATTCTATCCACGGTAATCGGTTCCAGAATCTCGCAGGAGGCGAGAATGTACCTCATCATGGTGATTCAGGGCTTCTTGTACTGGCCTACCAGCTTCCGCATTGTCCGGGCACAAGTGCTTCAGGCGAGGGAAAATGAGTACATCATCGCCGCAAGGGCGATGGGCGAGAAGGAGAGCAGCATCATGTTCAAGCAGATCCTGCCTAACATCCTCTCGCAGCTTCTCGTGACGGCTACCCTCAGCTTCGCCACCTGTATGCTGACGGAATCCAGCCTATCCTATCTGGGCTTTGGCATCGTGGCGCCGACACCAACGTGGGGCAATATGCTCAAGGGCGCGAACGATTCCACGGTGATTCAGCAGTTCTGGTGGAGATGGGTCTTTACTGCGTCGATATTCGGTGTCACAACCATCAGCATCAACCTGATGGGAGACGGTATGCGCGACGCTGTCGATCCGAAGTCTCTTGAACGATAAGGGGGCGTAAGCATGGCTTTACTTGAATTGAGAGATCTTCATACATTTTTCAAGACCAAGAAGGGAATTGTCAAGGCGGTCAATGGCGTTTCTTACAGCGTGGAGGCGGGCAAGACGCTGGGCGTTGTGGGCGAATCCGGCTCCGGAAAATCCGTCAGCGCCATGAGCATCCTCCATTTGATTGACGAGAACGGATACATTGATTCTGGCGAGATCCTCTTTGATGGACGGGACGTGTCGCATCTTTCCATAGACGAGATGTACAAGCTGCGCGGCAATGAGATTTCCGTGATCTTTCAGGAGCCAATGACCAGCTTGAATCCTGTCTTTACGGTGGAGCGGCAGCTCATGGAGCCGGTAATGATTCATCAGGGGCTCAGCAAGAAGGAAGCGCGCACCAAGGTCATTGATATGCTCAAGGACGTGAAAATTCCAAACCCGGAGATCGTTGCCAAGCAGTATCCCTTTGAGCTTTCCGGCGGTATGCGCCAGCGTGTGATGATTGCCATGGCGCTGGCCTGCAAGCCAAAGCTGCTGATTGCCGATGAGCCGACCACGGCGCTGGATGTGACCATTCAGGCTCAGATTCTCAAGCTTATGAATGAGTTGAAGAGGGAAAAGGGAACGGCCATCATGTTTATCACCCATGACTTGGGCGTGATCAACCAGATGGCGGATGACGTGGCGGTGCTGTACTGCGGTCAGGTGGTGGAGATGGCACCAGTGGACATCATCTTTGATGGAACGTCTGCCTATCAGCATCCCTATACGGAGGGGCTGATGAACTCCATTCCCCGGCTGGATACCCCGGTGAATGCAAGGCTGGCGGTTATTCCCGGCTCTGTGCCGCATCCGCTGAACCTGCCGCAGGGCTGCAAGTTCTGCACGCGGTGCCCGTATGCAGACGAGCGGTGCCGCGCGGAAGAACCGGCGTACAGGGAAATCGAACCCGGGCATCAGATCAGGTGCCATTATCCGAGGAAGGAGATTCGCCATGAGTGAACGGAAGAAAGTCCTGATGAGGGCGGTCAATCTCAAGCAGTATTTTCCTGTTGGAAAGGGGCGCTACTGCAAGGCGAATGACGGAATCTCCATCGACATCTATGAGGGAGAGACATTTGGACTCGTGGGTGAATCGGGATGCGGAAAATCCACCTTTGGGCGTACGCTGCTTCAGTTGAACAAGCAGACGGCGGGAAAGACGCTGTACTATGGGCAGACGCTGGAGGAGGTTGCGCCGCGCTATGTTGGCCGGACGCTTAGCCGGCTGGATAAGCAGATTGACGAATATCATCAATTTGAGACGCGCGTGGCACAGCTTGAGAAGAAATATGAACAGATGCCTCAGGAACACGCGGACAAGCTCGCGACACTCAATGAGCTGAACTTGTCTAAAGCAGAGCTGGAAGGGCATTATTACGACATCGTTTCTGTCATCGGTGGGTTTTATACGCTGAAGGATCGCGCGGCTGCCATTGCGCTTCTGAAAGAAGAGTATGGCATTTGCCACAGAATTCGGGCCATGGTGGAAAAGATCGGGCTGGCGGATGCCAAGGTGCGCGATGCAGAGTTTGATCTGTCCCATGCACCGGAGGCAAAGCGCGGCAGGATGGAGGCACGCCTGCGGGCAAACAGGGAGAAGCTGAACGATCTTCAGGAGAAGCGAAATGCGCTGTATGCACAGCTTGAAGCTAAGCGGGCGGAAATCGAGGCGGCAAAAGAGCCATATGCGGAGGACGAGCGGTTTCAGGCGGCAGAGGCTTATCGGGACGGCGGCATTGATCTGGCCCGGCTGGAGTACAACGAAATGCGGCTGCTTCGCTCGGATGTACAGATGATCTTCCAAGACCCGTATTCTTCTCTGAATCCGCGCATGACGGTGGGCAACATCATCGGCAATGGCATGAAAGTGCACCATATGTTTGTCAAAGAAAATGACCGTATGCAGGCTGAGGTGCTCAAGGTCATGGAACAATGTGGATTGCAGCCCTATTTCCTGCATCGTTTTCCGCATCAGTTCTCTGGCGGACAGCGCCAGCGAATCGGTATAGCGCGCTCTTTGGCCGTGCAACCCAAGTTTGTGGTTTGCGATGAGGCCGTATCTGCCTTGGACGTATCCATTCAGTCTCAGATCATCAATCTTCTTCAGGATCAGAAGGAGCAGGCGAATCTCACCTATCTGTTCATTACGCATGACCTTTCGGTGGTCAAGTACATTTCCGACCGCATTGGCGTCATGTATTTGGGCAACATGGTCGAGCTGGCTTCCTCGCAGGATATTTTTGAGCATCCCATGCACCCGTATACGCAGGCACTGATTGCTGCGATTCCTACCGTCGGTGCGCGCGGCGGAGAGCTTCATATTCTGGAGGGCGATATCCCCAGCCCGGTCAATCCGCCTAAGGGGTGCAAATTCCATACGCGGTGCGCATATTGCACGGAGATTTGCCGTCAGGTTGTTCCTAAGTGGGAGGAGGTTTCGCCGCAGCATTTTGCGGCGTGCCATAATATGCACAAGATTTCACAGGATCGCAAAGCGCCGTAAAGCGTCCAGCCTGCTGGCTGGAAGGAGAACCGATATGAACGCGAAGAGAGGGTATGCCAATTACATTACGGCGCTGTTTTTGCTGATTCTGGGCATGAAAACGCTGGACGGTGCAGGTCTCACCTATATGTCGGAGAAGCTCATGGATCAACTGCGCATGAGCAGCGGGCAATACTCCAAATTGAGCGCCTATTACTACCTGTCGTACAGCCTATCCTGTATTCTGGCGGGGATGATTGCCTCGCACATCCCGCAAAGAAAGATTCTGATTGCTGTGATGACCATTGCAGTCGGTGTGATTTCGATTTGTACATCCATGGTGACAACCTATGCGCAGTTGGTGATGTGCCGCTTGGCAACGGGGCTGTTTCAGGGCGGCTCGATGTCGTATATGTTGGCTATCATTGCCAAGAACCTTGTGGAAAATGAGTATGGAATGAGGTCAGGCGTCATCAATTTGGGATCGTCCCTGATTTCGCTGTTCATTGGCCCGATCTATTACTATTACATGGCCGAGCATTTTCGATGGAATACAGCCTATCTGCTGACAGGATCGGTCATTCTTGCGCTGGGCGTGGTTTGTCTGTTGACGGTGCGGGAGGTTCATGTGCAGACACAGCACCAGAGCAGCAGCGCTGTCGGAGAAACCGTGAAGGAGTGTTTCCATTCGCGCGTGTTCATGATGTGCTTTTTCATTGGGATTCTGGAAACGGTTTCCAATTTGTCCATCAGTGTCTTTCGCCCGCTTTACTATACGGAGGTCATGGGCTACGACTCTGCGAAAAAAGCGCTGTTTATTTCCGCCGGGGGCATGGCGTATCTGCCCGTTGCGCTGATCGTACCGATGCTGGCAGACCGTTTTCCAGTACAGCGCGTGATGTTGGCAACCTTTGTGCTGGCATGGATTGCGCCGGCTGCCGTGCTGTTCTTTCCGGGAACGGAGCTTTCCGCCGTGCTGTTGGCAGCGCTGGGCGGAGTAGGTGGGGCAACGGTGACACTGTTCACCTACATGATTCCGCGGTACGCGCTGCCGGAACGCCTGCATGGCTTCTCAAATGGCGTCATATTGGGGGTCGCCTGCCTGATCGGCGGTACGGCTGCACCGGCGATACTGGGCGATCTGGTGGACAGGTATGGATGGTCGATTTCGCAGGCAATCAGCGTGACGGCAGGAACCTATTTGGTGTGTATGATGCTATCGGCATTTTTGCGCATGCGGCCATATGCACGGTCCCAAGAATTGGGACAAAAATCAAGACGGGAAGTGAAAAATATATGACGTGGCTGGAACAGGCGAAGCACAGACGCAGACTGCGGCAGGAGCAGCGGCGCGAGATTGACAGGAAGGTGGCACGCGGATTTGAGCAGGGCATCAAACTGGAGAAGGGTGATCTATTCGCCATTGTCATCGCGGGTCTGTTCAATTTTGTGATGCCGATTATGCTGCTGATTGGGGCAATATGCGGGATGGCCTATCTCTGGGTGATGTGCTTCTAACCAGAACCGAATCATAGGAGAAACGACGCCCCACAGAGGGGCATAGAAGAGGAGAGATGTAACATGATTCGCAAAAAGGATGACAAGCTGACGGTAACCAAGCCTGCACCGTTTGACGGAAAGGGTGAGATCACTGTGCGCAGCCTGCTCACTGGGCCGCAGGAAATGAGCGAGAAAGGGCGCGTCTTTGCGCATACAACGGTGTACCCCGGATCGGAAATCGGATATCATATCCACATGGGGGACAGCGAAACTTACTATATTTTGAGCGGCACCGGGATGTATGACGATAATGGCCGCAAGGTGCTGGTGACAGCAGGAGATGTGACCTATACGGCGCCCGGAGAGGGGCATGGCATAGCGTGCGTGGGTGAAGAACCTGTGGAGATGATTGCGCTCATCCTGTACGCCTGACAAGACGGAAGATGCGGCAACGGAGGCACGGACGATGGTGTATCTGACTCTGGCGGTGGTCAGCAGTATGCTGGTTTCCGTCATCATGCGTGTCAGCGAACGGTATATTCACAATAACATCAGCATGTTGGCATCGAATTATATCATGTGCATCGTGCTGGCTGCCCTCTGTGCGGGGAAACTATTCCCGGTGGAGGAAGCAGGTTTTTTCCGCAGCGTGGGTTTGGGGGCGATTAGCGGCTTGTTCTATATGGGCAGCTTTATGCTGCTGCAATGGAACACGCGCCGGAACGGAATCGTGCTGTCCTCCTTGTTCATGAAGCTGGGCGTGATGGTGCCTACGCTGATGTCCATCCTCATTTTTCATGAGGTTCCACGTTGGGTGCAGGTGGCGGGCATGGTCATTGCCGTCGGTGCGGTGGTGCTGATGAACCTGGAAAAGGGCGAGGGAAAGGCAGCCAGCGGCGCAGGGCTTGTGTTTTTGCTGCTGGCGGGCGGTGCAACGGACGGGATGTCCAAAGTATATGAAGAGCTTGGAATGCCGGCGCTCAAAAACCAATTTCTGCTGTATACCTTTATGGCAGCGTTTGTGCTGTGCGTGCTGGCGGGAAGGATTCAAAAACAGGGCTGGAGCAGGCAAGATGTGGCCTTTGGCTTGCTGATTGGCATACCCAACTATGGCGCTGCGCGCTTTTTGCTGCTCTCGCTGTCGGAAATACCAGCGATGATTGCCTATCCGACATACAGCGTAGCGTCTATTGTGCTGGTTACGCTAGTGGGAATAGCAGTCTTTCATGAAAGGCTCGGCAGACGGCAGAAGGTGGCGATGCTGATGATTTTTGCAGCGCTTGTCCTGCTCAATATGTGAACATGCCGATCGACACAGCGCGAAGCCTTTACGGAAAAATGGAAATGTGATATAATAATCTGCCTGAATTTGCTCAGGCAGATTGTTTTTGCATGAAAGCGGTGCGCAGGCACGCGCTAGAAATATCAGGAGGGAGCAAATGGCCAGAAAGGCGGCGCAGAAGGGCGCAAAAAGTAAGAAAAGGGTAAGCGGAAAGCGCGGTTCGGCTGGGCGAAAGCGGGGACACAGCCGCAGCAGCGTCGATCCGCGCGGCGTGGCGGGCATTGTCATCCTGTGTGTGGGCTTGTTGGCGCTGTTCAGCCAGTTCATTCCGTCTGGAGGAGGCCTGATTAACTGGGCAACGATGCTGACCCGCGGTCTGGGCGGCACGCTGTGCCTGCTGCTGCCGGTGGTGCTGTGCTGGGCGGGCGTGACGCTGGTGTTCTTTTCCAGCGGCCGCCTGAGCCTCCGCTCCATGATCTGCGGTGCACTCGTTTTCTGGTTTGTAGAGACCATGCTCCAGCTCTTTGAGATCGGCACGGTGACTTCCGCCATCTTTGCCGATGGGCAGGAGGCGACCTACGGTGCGTTCCTGATGCGTTCCTATAAGAATGCTGTGCTGACGTGCAAGGGCGGCGGCCTGATTGGCGCGCTGCTGGCGTGGCCGCTGTATACGGCGCTGGATGTGTGGGGCGCGGTGATCGTGCTGATCTTCGCCTGCACCATCGTGCTGATGGTGTTCACAGGCGTGACGTTTACGGGCGTGGGGATGTACCTGAGCGAGCTGCTGGATGATCTGCGCACTTCGCATAGCGAGCACAAGGAGGAGCGGCAGGCGCTGCGGGAGCGGCGCGAGGAGGAAGCGCTTCGCCGGGAAACGGAGCAGGCCGAGAAGCGCGAGGCGCGGCGCATCGAGCGCGAGCGCCAAGCGGAACAGGAACGGCGCGAAGCTGAGCAGCAGGCACGGCAGCAGGCCGAGGAGATCGAGGAAGAACCCGAACCGCAGGAGCGCCCGACACGCAAGAGAAAGACCAAGCCGGTGCTGGAGGTGGTGCGGACGCAGCCGCCGCAGGAGGATATGCCGCCCATCCAGACGGCGAGCCCCAGACGGCAGAGCGCACCGCGCAGGCGGACGAATATCCGGGAGGATATGCCGCTGTACATCGAGAGAGACGATGAATTCACGCGGGAGAGCATCGATCTGCGCACGGAGCCGCGTGGCCCGCGGCGCAGGCACAGCTTCACCATGCAGGAGGCTGAGCAAGCGTTCCTGTATGGCATGGACAGCGAGACGGAAGAACCGAGCGCAGCGTATGACGGGCAGTATGCGGCGGATTACGCGCCGCAGCCGCAGGACGCAGCGCCGCAATGGCAGATGGAGCAGGCTGCCGAACCGGAGCAGGACTGGACTGCGGCAACGGAATCCGTGGAACCGACGGAGGAAGAGCTGGAGCCGGAGGACGACGGCGCACCCTTCTGGAAGGACAACCCGGATATGGCTATCGAGCAATGGGCATCTCAGCCGCAGGACGACGAGGTGATCGTGCGCGATGCAGAGGAGGACACGCTGGATGATGAGCCGGACGAGGTGCCGGAAGAAGCGTGGACGCCGCCGGTGCGCAGGGCAGAGGAACCGGCGCGTGTGACGGGCAACGGCATGGGCGAGGGTTCCACGCCGCTGTCGCGCTCCATTGCGGCGGCACAGGCAGCGGCCATGCGTGATGTGCCTCGGGCACAGAATGTGCTGGCAGCGCAGGAGACGCAGAATACGCCGATCGTGCAGCTCCGCGGCACGCGCCCGGACGGCACGCCGATGGTGATGTCCAAGCGGGATACGCATGAAGCGCCGAAGGTGGAAGGCCCGGCCTATGTCTATCCGCCGATTGACCTGCTCGACCGAACGAGCAGCACGCAGGACCCGAACCTGAACGCCAAGATTCAGGCGGGCGCGAGCAAGCTGCTTGCCACGCTGGAGAGCTTTGGCGTTCAGGCAAAGCTGACACACGTGACGCACGGCCCGGCCATCACGCGTTATGAGCTTCAGCCTGCGCCGGGCGTGAAGGTCTCGCGCATCGTGAATCTGGTGGACGATATCGCGCTGAACATGGCGGCGGAGGGCGTGCGCATTGAAGCACCGATTCCCGGCAAACCGGCGGTCGGCATCGAGATCCCGAATGAAAAGACCGAGATGGTCTCCCTGCGCGATGTGCTGGAAAGCCCCGAAATGAAGCGCGAGCATTCGCCCACGGCGGTCGCGCTGGGCAAGGGCATTTCCGGTGCGCCGGTGGTGGCGGACATGGCCAAGATGCCTCATGTGCTGATTGCAGGCGCGACGGGTTCCGGTAAGTCCGTGTGCATCAACACCATCATCAACTCCATCATCTATCACGCCTCGCCCAAGGAGGTGCGGCTGATCCTGATCGACCCGAAGGTGGTCGAGCTGTCGGTGTACAACGGGATTCCGCACCTGCTGGTGCCGGTTGTCACCGATCCAAAGAAGGCGTCTGCGGCGCTGAGCTGGGCGGTGGTGGAGATGGAGCACCGCTACAAGCGCTTTGAGACGATGGGCGTGCGCAATATCAAGGGTTACAACGCGGCGATTGGGCCGGACGAAGAGCCGATGAGCAAGATCATCGTCATCATCGACGAGCTGGCCGACCTGATGATGGTTGCCCCCGGCGAGGTGGAGGAATCCATCTGCCGTCTGGCGCAGCTTGCGCGTGCGGCAGGCATCCATCTGGTCATCGCCACGCAGCGTCCGTCGGTCAATGTCATCACGGGCGTCATCAAGGCGAACATCCCGAGCCGTATCGCGTTTGCAGTGTCCAGCCAGATCGACAGCCGCACCATCCTCGATTCCGGCGGCGCGGAAAAGCTGCTGGGCAAGGGCGATATGCTCTATGCACCGCAGGGTGCGGGCAAGCCCACGCGCGTACAGGGCTGCTTCGTCTCCGACGACGAGGTGCAGCGCATCGTGGACTTTGTGCGCGGCAAGCACGAGGCGGCCTACAACGAGGATGTGATTGAACAGATGAACGCCGCGGCGGACGAGGAGAAGGCGTCCGGCGGCGATGCGCCTGCCAGCGGAGAGCCGGTGGACGAGATGCTCAGCAAGGCCATTGAGCTGGCTATTGACGCGGGGCAGGTGTCCATCAGTATGCTTCAGCGCAGGCTGCGCGTGGGCTATGCGCGCGCGGGGCGGCTGGTCGATGAGATGACGCAGCGCGGTATTACTGCCGAGGCTGAGGGGCCGACCAAGCCGCGCACGGTGCTCATTTCCCGTGAGGAATGGCGGCGGATGCAGGAAAACCAGGAGTAAGCGAGAATATAAATAAGATTGAGCGCCTGCTGCAGCGGGCGGCCGAAGGAAAGGAAGACCACCGATGAAGTTTACGAAGACGCCAGTCAAGGGTATGTGTGATATGCTCCCCTCCGATATGCGCCTGCGCGAGCGCGTGCTGTCCATGATTAAAAAGAGCTACGGCCAGTACGGCTTTATGCAGATTGAAACGCCGATTGTGGAACACATCGAGAACCTGACCAGCAAGCAGGGCGGCGACAACGAGAAGCTGATTTTCAAGGTCATGAAGCGCGGCGCGGATTTGCAGCGCGCCATCGCCAAGGGCGACGGCGAATACGCCGACAACGGCCTGCGCTATGACCTGACGCTGCCGCTGGCGCGCTATTACGCCTGCAACAAGGAGAAGCTCCCCTCTCCGTTCAAGGCGCTGCAGATGGGCAACGTCTACCGCGCGGACAATCCGCAGAAGGGGCGTTTCCGCCAGTTTACGCAGTGCGACATCGACATTCTGGGCGATGACAGCAATCTGGCGGAGATTGAGCTGATTACGGCTACCGCCTCGATGCTCACGCAGATCTTTGCGGAGATTGGCGTGACGGATTTCACCATCCACATCAACGACCGCCGCATTCTCAGCGCTGTGGCGCTGTGCGCGGGCTTCAAAGAGGAGGATATCGGTTCCGTCCTCATCAGCCTTGACAAGTTCGATAAGATCGGGCTGGAGGGCATTGAGAAGGAGCTGATGGAAAACGGCTTTGACGAGGCGATGGTGAAGCGGTATCTGGCGGTGTACAGCGCGGCGCAGACCGGTATGCCGATCGAGGCGTTCTGCCGGGAGATCGACGAGGCGTATCTGCCGCAGGCGGTCAAGCAGAATCTGGCGGACATCATCGACAGCGTGACCCCGGTGCTCGCCGAGGGCGTGAAGCTGGTCTTTGACCCGACGCTGGTGCGCGGCATGGGCTACTACACCGGCCCGATTTTTGAAATTACCATGGACGGCTACAACTTCTCCATTGCGGGCGGCGGCCGCTATGACAAGATGATCGGCAAGTTCTCCGGGCAGGATGTGCCGGCAAGCGGCTTCTCCATCGGCTTTGAACGCATTGTAACCATTCTCAAAGACCATATGCAGGATGCGAGCAAGCTGCCGGAAGGCTCTGTGGCGTATCTGGTGGGCAATCGCGTGCCGGTGGCGCGTAAGGCCGAGGTGCTTGCGCAGGCGCGCAAGCTGCGTGAGGATGGCACGGTGGTGACGGTGCTGCCCATGGCCAAGAACATGAAGCATCAGATTGGACTGCTGGAAGCCGAGGGCTATACGCGGTTTGAAAAGATTTACGAGTAAAGCGTACAACGATTGCGCAGGATAGAGCAAAGGAGCAGAGCATGACCAACAAGGGGATTGTCAAGGCGGTCAACGGGGAGATGCTGACCATTGAGTTTGAGCGCCACGAGGCGTGCGGCGACTGCCATGCCTGTATGCATGGCAGCACAAACTGCGCCAAGCACACCATCACGCTGCGCGGCAAGGCAGATGTCGGCGATGAAATCGTGGTGGAGATGGATGAATCACACGTCATGGCGGCCTCTGCGACGGCGTATCTGATTCCGTTTGCAGGCTTTATGGTCGGACTGCTGGGCAGTTATGCAGCCGGATTGTCCGAGCCGCTGATGGCGCTTTGCGCGGTGGGCGGTACGGCGATTGCCTATGTCGTGATGCGTGCGCTGGACCCGCGGCTTTCCAAGGGCCGCTGGGAACATAAGATCGTCTCCGTCAGCAAACCGAAATAAAGAAGTATGTCCGAAACAGGAGGAAATGAAGCATGACTATGCATTTTGACGCGACGTCCTTTGATGCGGCGATTGCGGGCGAGCAGCCGGTGCTCGTGGATTTCTGGGCAACGTGGTGCGGCCCGTGCCGGATGATCGCGCCGGTGATCGAGGAGATCGCGGCGGAGTTTGACGGCAAGGCCGTTGTGGGCAAGGTGGATGTGGATGAGGAGCCTGGGCTGGCACAGCGCTTTGGCGTCATGAGCATCCCGACGCTCATCGTATTCAAGAATGGCAAGGCGGTGGAGCAGGCCGTCGGCGCACGCGGCAAGGCCGATGTGGCGGCGATGCTCAGCCGTCACCTGTAAGGCAGAAGGCGTCCGGTTTTCCGGACGCTTTTGCTTTTGTCCGGTGTGCGTGGGGCGGCTTGATACAGGGGAGAACAAGGGAGAGGGCGCAGCGAAGCGCTTTGCGGGGCATGGAAAACAGCAGAAGGCTTGTGAAAAAAACAGCGAAGGAATCGAAAGGTTTCTCTTTTATTGGATGACCAGTTGTGTTATAATCAAACTGAATACTGTGCCTCTTTGGGTGCATCGTTGATTCGGAGCGTCTGGCTCGACTTGCGGACGGCTCTTGGAGCATAAAAGAAAACGAGAGGAGGAGGGAGGAACATGGCGAAGCTGAGAATCATTCCGCTGGGCGGCATCGGCGAGATCGGCAAGAATATGACGGCATTTGAGTACGGAGATGACGTCATTGTGGTCGATTGCGGCTCGATTTTCCCCCGGCAGGATATGCTGGGCATCGATTTGGTGATTCCCGACATTGCCTATCTGATCAACAATCGCGAGCGTGTGCGCGCCTACCTGTTTACGCATGGACATGAGGATCACATCGGCGCGGTGCCGTATGTTTTTCCGCGCGTTCCTGCGCCGGCGTATGGCACGAAGCTGACCTGCGCACTCATACGCGGCAAGCTGACGGAGCATAATATTTCCGGGATTCCGTTGCACGTCGTCAAACCGAAGGATACGGTGCAGATTGGCGCGTTCTCGGTGCAGTTCATCAAGGTGAGCCATTCCATCGCCGGGGCTGTGGCGATGGCGATTACCTGCCCGGCCGGTACGGTGATTGTGACAGGCGATTTTAAGATCGACTATACCCCCATTGATGGGGAGGTGACGGATCTGGGCACGCTGGCCGCGTGGGGAAATCGCGGCGTGCTGGCGCTGCTGGCGGATTCCACGAACGTGGAGCGTCCGGGCTATACGATGAGCGAAAAGATGATTGCCAAGACGTTCCGCGGCCTGTTCAAAGATGCGGAGCGGCGCATCATCATCGCGATGTTCGCCTCGAACCTGCACCGTATTCAGCAGGTGGTCGATCTGTGCGTGGAGTTCCGCAGAAAGATCTGCTTTGTTGGGCGGAGCATGGTGAACGTGACCCGGCTGGCGATGGATATCGGAGAGCTGAAAATTCCGCGGGATGTGCTCGTGGAGGCGGGTGATCTGGACTGCTACGATGACGACGAGATTGTGGTGCTGACCACGGGCAGTCAGGGCGAGCCGATGAGCGGCCTGACCCGCATGGCCAACAGCGAGCATCGCAAATTGCAGATTCGGGCGGGGGATACGGTCATTGTCTCCGCTTCGCCGATTCCCGGCAACGAGATCATGGTTTCGCGCATCATTGACCAGCTCTACCGCATCGGCGCGAACGTGGTGTACAACCGCATTGCGGATGTACACGTATCCGGTCACGCCTGCCAAGAGGAGCTCAAGCTGATTCAGGCGCTGGTGCGTCCCAAGTATTTTATTCCCGTCCATGGCGAATACCGGATGCTTCAGCGGCATGCGGATATTGCCGTGCGGATGGGCATGCCGCAGGACAATGCCATCATTCTGGAGCTGGGACAGGCGCTGGAGCTTTCCGAGGATGAGGCCAGCATCACCGGCCCGATTCCGACCGGATCGGTGATGGTAGACGGCTTGGGTGTAGGTGACGTGGGCAATGTCGTGCTGCGTGACCGCAAGCATCTCTCGCAGGATGGCCTGATTATCGTCATCGTCGGCGTGAGCAAGGAGACCGGGCAGGTGGTATCCGGCCCGGAGCTGATCTCGCGAGGCTTCGTGTATGTGCGTGAAAACGAGGAGCTGATCTCCGGCGCGCGCAGCGTGGCGATGGACGTGCTCTCGCGCTATGACCGCATCGAGCAGAGCGACTGGACGAGCATCAAAAACGGCATCAAGGACGAGATGCACACCTACCTGCTGGGCCAGATCAAGCGCAACCCGATGATTCTGCCCATCATCATGGAAACCTGAGCGCAGAAGCGCCTAAATCAATTTCAAGCAAATAAAGAAGGAATGGAAGCATGAACATTTACGATACCGCACACCGACTGGCTGGAGAGATCAGCCGCAGCGACGAATGCGTGCGCCTGCGCGAGCTGCGCGAGCGCGCCTACGCCGATGAAACCAACCGCGTGCTGCTGGAGGAATACAAGCGCCTTCAGGTGAAATTGCAGATGAGCATGGTCGGCGCGGCGGGGCAGATGCCCGGCGAGGATATGCAGCGTTTTCAGCAGCTCGCCTCGCTGCTGTACATGAACAGCGATGTACAGGCGTATCTGATGGCGGAGATGCAGATGCAAAAGACGCTGGCAGACGTGTTCAAGATCCTGACGGAAGCGGCCGGCGTAACGTTTGATTTGCCGGAAAACGCATAACGGGAGGAACGCAAATTTGGCGAAGAAAAAAAAGCGCAGCGGCCGGCTCACGGAGCATGAGCTTCATGAGCGCCGCCGTTACGGCTTCTTCTGGTACGATTGGCTGTGGCGGATTCTCCGGCCGGCGCTGGTGTTTGTGACGTCATTTGTCATCATCTGCGGCCTCGTCTACACGGGCTATCGGAAGATTGACGATATGTTCTTTGCGCCCGTGGACGCGAAAGATACGACTGTGGTGCAATTTGAGGTTGCGCCGGGCAGTTCGCTGTCCACAGTTTCCCGGAATCTGGAAACGGCGGGGCTGATTCACAATCACTCTGTGTTCAAGTACATGGCCGACTTTATGGGCATGGGCCAGAAGATTCAGAATGGTGATTATGAGCTGACCCGCGCCATGAGCGCGACGGACATCCTCAATGAGCTGGTCTCCGGCGACGGCAAGCCGCTGACGACGAAGATCACCATCATTCCGGGATGGACGGTGGAGGACGTCGCCAACGATCTGGTCAAGAGCGGCGTGCTGCGCGATACGCAGGAGTTCCTGAGCCTGTGCCGCACGGGCGAGGCGTACAGCGGATACTACTTCATCGAGGAAATGCTCAAGAAGGGCGACAGCGCCCAGCGGCTGTATGCGCTGGAGGGCTATCTTTCGCCCAATACCTACGAGGTGTACACCCATTCCAGCGCGGATACGATCATCAAGCGCCTGCTCTCCCAGACGGAGGCGGCGTATAGCCTGAGCTATGATGAGCGTGCGCAGGAGCTGGGCATGACCATGGACGAGGTCTTTACGCTCGCCTCGATGATCGAGAAGGAGGCCAAGACGGCGGACTTTGCCAAGGTCAGCGCCGTGTTCCATAACCGGCTGAAGCAGGGCATGACGCTCGGCTCGGACGTGACGATCAAGTACGTCTCCGGCTCGGAAAAGATGGTGCTGTCCGGCAGCGATCTGGATGTGGATTCGCCGTACAACACCTACAAGCGCAAGGGGCTGCCCGTCGGCCCGATCTGCAATCCGTCGATGGATGCGGTGGTGGCGGCGCTGTACCCCGACGAGCAGTATGTGGCGCAGAAATACCTGTACTTCTGCTCGAAGGACCCCGATTCCGGCGAGCTGCACTTCTCCAAGACGCAAAAGGAGCATGATGCGGCGGTGGCGATGTATCGCCCGCTGTGGGAGGAATACGACAAGAAGCGCGGGCTGACTCAATAAATCCAAAGGGGAAAGACATGAAGAATATGCCGACGCTGCTCGCTCCGGCGGGCAGTATGCGGCCTCTCAAGACGGCGCTGCGCTTCGGCGCAGACGCCGTTTATTGTGGGGCGAAACAATATGGCCTGCGTGCGCAGGCCGCGAATTTTGATGAAAAGCAGCTCGCAGAAGCGGTGCGGTTGGCACATACGGCGGGCGCAAAAGTGAATCTGACGCTCAATATCTTCGCCTTTGACGGCGATCTGCCGGGCATGGTATGCGCGGCGAGGCAGGCGCAGGAGCTGGGCGTAGATGCGGTGATCGTTTCGGATCTGGGCGCGATTACGCGGATTGCACGCGAGGTGCCGGGACTGGAGATCCATGTCAGCACACAGGCCAACGCCACCAACAGCGAGACGGCGCGGGTGTATCGCGCACTGGGTGCGAGCCGTGTGGTGCTGGCGCGGGAGATGACGATGGAGCAGATCGAGGCGATGGCGCAGGCGCTGGGCGATGAGATCGAGCTGGAATCGTTCATCCACGGTGCGGTGTGTATGTCCTATTCCGGACGCTGTATGCTTTCGAGTTTCCTGAACGGGCGAAGCGCCAATCGCGGCGCGTGCAGCCAGCCTTGCCGCTGGACGTATACGCTGACCGAACGCACGCGGCCGGATGAGCCCATGCCCGTCGAGGAGGACGCACACGGCACGGCGATACTCTCCAGCCGGGATATGTGCATGATGGAGCATCTGCCGCGGCTGATGGAGAGCGGCGTGTGCTGCTTCAAGATCGAAGGCAGGATGAAGAACGAGCTGTACATCGGCACGGTGGTAGGCGCGTACCGGCGCGCGATGGACGCCTATGCGAAAGATCCGGCGGCCTATGCGCAGAACGGGGCGCTGCGCACGAGCCTGCGCACGGAGCTGGACCAGATCAGCCATCGGGTGTACGACACGGGCTTCTACTTTGGGCAGCCGCAGGTCTGCGGCGAGGCGGTCGGCACGCAGCAGGCGGCGGAGTACATGGGCTATGTCGTGGATGTTTCCGGCGGCGTGGCGCTGGTGGAGATGAAGAACCGGTTCTTTGTGGGCGATGTGCTGCAAACCGTGACCCCGGCGGGCAGTGAGGCGCTTACAATCGAGGAAATTGTGCTGGATGGAACGGGCGAGCGCGTGGGCGTGGTGAATGTGCCCAACACGCTTGTGCGGATTCCGTGCGGCACGAAGTTGCAACCGGGCGATATGCTGCGCGGGCCGGTGCGCAATCGGGCGTAAGGCGGCGTGAGGTACAGGATGAGGAGGCGTGCAGATGGAGGAGATCGAAGTCTTTGCGGATGAGACGGTATTCCGCAACGAGGAAAACGGATACACCGTGCTGGTGGTCAAGTCCGGGCGCACGCGCGTATCTGCGGTGGGCGTTATGCCGCCCATTGCGCCGGGCGAAAAGCTGAAAATCACCGGCGAATGGGTGGAACATCCGGTGTACGGCAAGCAGATCAAGGTGAGCGGCTGTGAGATTGAGAAGCCGACGACGATCTCGGGCATTGAAAAATACCTCTGCAGCGGCATGATCCGCGGGATTGGCCCGGCGACGGCGAAGCTGCTGATCAAGGCGTTTGGGGAAAAGACGCTGGACGTGCTTTATAGCGAGCCGGAAAAGCTGATGGATGTGCAGGGCATCGGCCCCAAGCGTGCGAAGATGATTATGGAAAGCTATGCCGAGCAGGCGCAGCAGCGCGAGGCGATGGTCTTTTTGCAGAGCTACGGCGTGACCCCGGCGCTGGCGGTCAAAATCTTCAAGCGCTACGGGGAGAATGTTCAGCAGGTCATCCGTCAGAATCCGTACCGGCTGGTAGAGGACGTGGAGGGCGTGGGCTTCAAGACGGCGGATAAGATCGCCGCGTCGCTGGGCATCGAGCCGGACAGCGAGTACCGCCTCAGCGCGGGCGTGCAGCACACGCTGGCAGAGGCGACGAATGGCACGGGGCACTGCTATCTGCCGCGCGAGGAGCTGGTGCGCTGTGCGCAGCGCCTGCTGGGCAACGAGGCAGAGTTGATCGAGCATACGCTGGACAGCCTGATTCTCTCCCGGCGGCTGATTGCGCAGGTGCTGCCCGGCGACGGCGAGGAGGTTGTGGCGGTGTATCTGCCGCAGACCTATCATGCCGAGGTGGACGTGGCGCGCAGGCTGCGCGAGATGATCGCGGCCATGCCTTCCGCGATGGCGACCGACCTTTCCGCACAGATTGACGAGCTGGAGCGCGTGGAGGGCGTGACCTTCCATCCTCAGCAGCGCCAAGCGATTGAAACCGCCGTTTCCAGCGGCATGACGGTCATCACCGGCGGCCCCGGCACGGGCAAGACGACGATCATCAAGTGCATCATCCGCCTGCTGAGCGCCAGCGGCGAAATTGCGCTGGCTGCGCCGACGGGGCGTGCAGCCAAGCGCATGAGCGAGGCGTGCGGCATGGAGGCCAAGACGCTGCACCGCCTGCTGGAATACGGCGGAGAGGACGGCGATTTTGCGCGCGGACAGGATAATCCGCTGGAGATGGATACGCTGATTATCGACGAGATGTCCATGGTGGATATCTTTTTGATGCGGAGCGTGCTGCGGGCGCTGGTGCCGGGCACGCGGCTGATTATGGTCGGCGACAGCGACCAGCTTCCCAGCGTGGGCGCGGGCAACGTCCTGCGCGATATTCTGGACAGCGGGGCGATTCCAGCGGTGGAGCTGACGGAGATCTTCCGGCAGGACGAGAAGAGCATGATCGTCTACAACGCGCACCGCATCAACCACGGCGAAGCGCCGCGCCTGAACGCCAAGGGGAGCGACTTCTTCTTCGAGCGTGCTGCATCGCCGACGGAGGCCGCGTGCAAGATTGTGCAGCTCTGCGCAACCCGTCTGCCGAGCTTTCTGGGGCTGGACCCGGTGAAGCAGATGCAGGTGCTGTCCCCGACGAAAAAGGGGGATTGCGGCGTGTGGATGCTCAATCAGATGCTGCAAACGCAGTTCAACCCGCCGGCAGGCGGCAAGCATGAGCGCACGCGCGGCGATACAACCTTCCGCGAAGGCGACAAGGTGATGCAGACGCGCAACAATTACCAGCTCAAATGGAAGAAAGAGGGCGTGTTTGCATGGGAAGAGGGGCAGGGCGTCTTTAACGGTGACATTGGCTTCATCACCGCCATTGATCCGCAGGAGCATACGCTGGAGGTACAGTTTGACGACGACCGCATCGCAACCTACGAGGGCGGGGATGTGGATGATCTCGATCTGGCGTACTGCATTTCCGTTCACAAGAGCCAAGGCAGCGAGTTCCCCGTGGTGGTGATGCCTGCGGTTGGCGGGCCGCCGATGCTGCTGACGCGCAACCTGCTGTATACGGCGGTGACACGCGCCCGGCGCCTGGTGATGATCGTGGGCAGGGAGACGGCCATCGATCAGATGATCGCCAACGTGAACACGAGGAAGCGTTACAGCGCACTGTGCTGGCGGCTGGCGCAGATGATGACGCTGTGAACAGGCGGGGCAGGGCAGGCTTGGTGCGCCTGCTGGATGTGCTGGATGATTGGCTGTTTCCCGAAGATGTGCTGTGCCTGTGCTGCGATCGGGCGCTGGGCGAGGACGCGCAGGATGGCGTATGTCCTGCCTGCATCCGGGCGCTTGAGCGTCTGGCCCAGCAGCAGGAACTGTGGGAGGCGCAGGCCGAGGAGGATACGCCGCCGGAGATTGCTTACATCCACTCGGCATTTCCCTACGAGGGACAGGCACGGGCGCTGATTTGGCGGCTGAAGTACGAGAGCGTGCGCACAGCCTGCGTGCCGCTGGCCAAGCAGATGGTATTTCTGCCGACGGGCGAGGAAGAGCTGCTTGTGCCCATTCCCACGGACAGGCGGCGCCAGCTCAGGCGCGGCTTCAATCAGGCCGATCTGCTGGCGCGGCACATGGGGCGGGAGCTGGGCATGGAGGTGCGCCCGGCGCTGACGCGCGTGCGCCGGAGCAGGCCGCAGACGGGGCTTTCTGCGGAGGAGAGGCGCAGCAACCTCAAGGGATGCATGGCGGCAGATAGACTGGTTTTCGGCAGGCGCGTTCTGCTGGTGGACGACGTGTATACCACGGGCGCGACAGCGCAGGAGGCGGCGCGTGCGCTGCTTGAGGCAGGCGCTTTGAGTGTGGGCGTGCTGACAGCGGCGCGCGCGGGCGGTTTGGACGAGCCGGGTGATCCGTTTGACCCGGCCTTATGGGCGCACCGCGGCGGCGGTAAAGGGAAAAGCACAGGGAGTTTTTGAATAAATCCAAGGAGAATCGGGAAAATCTTTGTAAAAGCGCTTGCAATTTTTTTGTTTTGCGCTTATAATGATGAATGGATGAACTATCGGGTCTGTGGTTGCAAGTCGAAGCCAGTCGCAGGCAAAACGATCCACGTAAGGCGGCCAAAGTGCTGCTGAGCATGGTGCGGCTTAGAAGTAAGCCCGTCCAGGGGTACCTGAGAGGGTCAGTAGTGGGGCACAGCATGTGTATGAGCGAACGCTCCAGACGGCGAGTGTGGGGTCAAAGACCAGGTCAGCCGATAGCATCATACCGATCTCTATTTTTTTCGGAGGGGAATATCCCATGTATCAGGACAAGACTTTGACCTGCAGAGACTGTGGCCAGGAATTTGTGTTCACCGCTGGTGAGCAGGAGTTCTATGCGGAGAAGGGCTTCCAGAACGAGCCGACTCGCTGCAAGGCCTGCCGCATCGCCCGCAAGAACAGCCGCCCGGCTACCGGTGAGGCTCAGCAGCGCGAAATGTACGAGACCACCTGCGCGCAGTGTGGCGCTCCGACCCGCGTGCCTTTCATCCCGAAGAACGACCGACCGATCTATTGCAGCGAGTGCTACGCTTCCCGCCGCGCTCCCCGCTATTAATAGATAATAAGGGCCTCTGCCAACGCAGAGGCCTTTTTTGCTTGCAAGGAAAAATATGGAAATCACACTTGACTGTAAATGGGGTTGACGGTCTATGCTTGCAGGCGGAGGCTGATGTGCGAAAAGGGAGGCTGAGGCAGGAATGAGATTTGCATTACCGTTTCCTGAATGCCACATTTCTGTCACGATATTCCTTTACAATACCTCCGTCACGAAAACAAATACCCAGACAAACGAGTGGAGGAACGGACTATGAGCGAGACAAAGAAGCGGCGCAGCCGAAAGATACGCCGGGTGATGAAGTGGATCAAGCGCATTATTCTGCTGGTGATTGTGCTGGTGGCGCTGCTTTTCGGCGCAAAGTTCCTGATTGGTCGCAAGGCGGCGCAGGAACAGACGGGCGATACCTATGCGCGGGCTCAGGTGATGCGCGGCGCAATGGAGGATACGGTGTATGGCACAGGTACTACGTCGGCCAGCAGCCAGCCCAATGTGCTGGCTGAGGCAGACGGCACGCTGACCGAGCTGCGTGCGGAGATCGGTGATGAGGTGAAGAAGGGCGATATTCTCGCTGTGATGACCAACAACGAAATTGATGATACCATCACCGATCTGGAGTTCAAACTCTGGGATCTGGACGCGCAGATTACGGATACGTCCTCCGGTTCTAAGGTAACCAAGATTGAAGCGCCCGTGGCAGGCCGCGTGATGGCGATTTACGCCAAGCCGGGCGACGATGCGCTGGCGGTATTCCGCCGTGAGGGTGCGCTGGCGATCATCTCGACGGATGAACGCATGAAGGTGCAGCTCGCCGGCGAGAGCGCACTGGGACTAAGCCTTGATGAAAAGGTGACGGTGATTGGCGATCACATCTACGCAGAGGGTACCGTGGTGGAGCTGACGCGGCAGGGCACGCAGGCCACCATCACCATCATGGAAGAAAAGCTGCCGGTCAATAAGGACTTTGACGGTGACGGCAAGGTGGATATGATCCTCGGGGCGGAGGTTGAAGTGCGCAATGCTGCCGGGGAGACGATTGGCAAGGGCGCGCTGGAGGCTAACAAGCCGATGGCGGTCTCTGCGTTTGGCGGCACGATCAGCCGTGTGGATGCGATTCTGGGCGCGGAGGTTGGCCGCGGCGAGCGTATGTTCCAGCTGGAGGATTCCCCGCTGACGCTGAAGATTGAGGATCTGCGTTTGCAGCGCGAGGCGGCGGCACGCGAGCTGGAGGACGCTGTGAAGCAGCGTGAAAGCCTCATTCTTATCGCACCGTGCGATGGTACGGTGGCTTCTCTGGAGGTCAAGGAAGGCGATGAGATCACCAGCGGCACGCTCATCGGTTCCATTCAGGAAGGCGAAGATATGAAGCTGACGATCAACGTCGATGAGCTGGATGTTGTGGATGTGCAGCCTGGCCAGAAGGTGACGATCACCGTGGACGCACTCAGCGGCGCGGAGATGACCGGCGAGGTCGTCAAGATTGCGCCTGTGGGTGAAAGCTCCGGTGGCGTGACGACCTACGGCGTGGAGCTGGCCTTTGAGGCGGCTGGTACGGGCGTGCGTGCCGGCATGAATGCAACGGGCGAAATTCAGGTCAACGCGACCGAAGATACGCTGTATGTGCCGGTTGAGGCGCTGATGACCATCAACAATGAGACGTACCTGATGGTGGCGGACGGCGGCACGACGGCGCTGAACAGCGTGGCCAAGCAGACAGGCAGCACAAAGACGAGCGCAGGCGCCGGACGCGGTCAGGGCATGGCTGGAGGTATGGGCGGAGCGCCGGGCATGGGCGGAGCACCGGACATGGGCGGAGCACCGGACATGGGCGGAGCGCCGGACATGGGCGGAGCGCCGAGCATGAGCGAAGCGCCCAGCATGAGCGAAGCGCCCAGCATGGGCGATGCGGTACTGCCCGATGGCGAGGCGGAGAGCAAGGGCTTCTTTGCTGGCGCGTTTGAAAAGCTGCACAACTGGCTGTATGAGGGCGTGGAGCAGGAAAGCGACAATGCGACCGGCACGCTGGTGAAGGTGGAGGTCGGTATGCAGAATGACGACTATGCGGAGATCCTTTCCGGCGTGAACGAGGGCGACGTGGTGCTGTACACGGCTTCTCAAGCCAGCAGTATGTTCGGCAGCATGATGGCCATGCCGATGTTCTAAGGGAGGGGCGCATATGATTATTATGCAGGGCGTCCGCAAGGAATATCACATGGGTGAGAACGTGGTGAACGCGCTGGATGGCGTGGACATCCACATCAAGCCGCATGAGTTTGTGTCCATCATCGGCCCGTCCGGCTCCGGCAAATCGACGCTGATGAACATCATCGGCTGTCTGGACACGGCGGACGAGGGGCTGTATCGGTTTGACGGGCTGGACATTGCCGACTATTCCGAGGATGAGCTGGCGGCCATTCGCGGACGCAAGATCGGCTTTGTGTTTCAGCAGTTCAACCTGCTGCCCAAGCTGACCGCGCAGGAGAATGTGGAACTGCCGCTGATCTATCAGGGCATGAGCGCGGGCAAACGGCACAAGCGGAGCTGTGAAGTGCTTGAACGTGTGGGGCTGCTGGAACGTATGCACCATAAGCCGACCGAGCTCTCCGGCGGCCAGCAGCAGCGCGTGGCCATCGCCCGCGCACTGGCGGGCAATCCCTCGCTGATCCTGGCGGACGAACCGACAGGCAACCTCGACTCCAAGACCGGCGCGGATGTGATGCAGCTCTTTCACGAGCTGCATCAGGCGGGGAATACCATCGTCCTGATTACGCATGACGCGCAGATTGCGGCGCAGACCCCGCGCGCCATTCACATTCACGACGGCAAGGTGCTCGAGCCGATGGACGAGAGCGAGGTGATCATCTGATGAATCCGATTGAAACGATCAAGATGGCTTTTAAGGCGATCTGGGCGAACCGGGGGCGCTCCTTTCTGACGATGCTGGGCGTCATCATCGGCGTGATGAGCGTTACCGTGCTGATGGCCATTGGACAGGGCACAACCTCCTCGGTTACGGACTCCATCTCCTCTATGGGCACGAATATGCTCAGCGTCACCATCCAGACGCGCCGCGTGGGCTTTGGCGGCATGGGACGGGATCGCCGGAGCTCGAGTGCAAAGGGTACTGTCATCCTCAAGGCAGATGAGGTGCTGGCGCTCAAGGACAACGAGTATGTGCAGTATGTCTCACCGACGGTTTCCGGCAGTCTGACCGTGAAGGCGGGCAGCACGAATACCAACGCTTCCGTGATGGGCGTGTACCCGGATTATGCGCAGATTGTCAGCACGGAACTGGCTTCCGGGCGCTACATCATGGATGCGGACGTGGAGAACCGCAGCGCAGTTTGCGTCATCGGTCCGGATCTGGCGGAGGATCTCTTCGGCAATACAAACGTGGTGGGCAATACGCTGCACGTCGATGGACGCAAATTCCAGATTGTCGGCGTGCTGGACGGCTCGAGTTCCACGCTGATTTTGCCCTTTACGCTGGCGCAGCGTATGCTCAAGTCCACCGCGATCAGCAGCTTCTATGTGTCGGCAACTGAGTCTGCAACGGTGAACAAGGCGCAGGCTGCCGTGGAGAGCTTCCTTTACAAGAAGTATCAGGACGACAGTACGTATTACATCATGAATCAGGAGCAGATGCTGGAGGCGATGGAGGAGACGGCCGGCACGCTGTCGCTGATGCTGGGCGGCATCGCGGGCATTTCGCTGCTGGTTGGCGGCATAGGCATCATGAACATCATGCTGGTCTCTGTGACGGAGCGCACGCGTGAAATCGGCATCCGCAAGGCCATTGGCGCCAAGCGAAGCAACATTCTGATGCAGTTCCTCATCGAGAGTGTGGTGCTTTCCGGCATGGGCGGCCTTCTGGGGCTGCTGCTGGGCTATGGCTTGATGTATATGCTCAAGACGTATATGGGTATGCCGGTGGCGGCCAGCGCCGGAGTGGCGCAGATGTCCATGGCATTCTCGATGATGGTCGGCGTGGTCTTTGGCCTGTATCCGGCAAACAAGGCATCCAAGCTCAAGCCGATTGACGCGCTGCATTACAGCTGAGCGGCGGAGGTGAACCATGAAGAGGAGTTGGATGCTGTGCCTTGCGGCAGGGCTCTGCCTTGCGGCGGGGCTCTGCACGGCGCAGGGCGCACTGGCAGATACGGCGCGCGTCACCCGCGGCAGCATCGAAAAGAGCGTGTTCGGCACGGGCGAAATCCAGCCGAAGCGCCAGATCGGCGTATATGCGGAGCTTGACGCGAAGGCGCAGGAAGCGCTCGTCGGGGTGGGCGATACGGTTCACGCAGGCGATGTGCTGATGCGGCTGGAAAACGACGAACTGACCGGCGAGGTAGAGGAGCTGGAGGCCGAGCTTCAGCCTGCACAGGATGAGGTGCTTTATACCAAGACGCACACCCAGTACAAATACAAGCAGGCCAAGGACAGCGCGGGCGAGCTCCGCTTTGACGTGAACACGGGCGAGCCGCTGATGGAGAAGTATTCCGACGAAATCACCATCCGTGCGCCCAGCGATGGCCGCATCATGGCGGTGTACATTGAGCCGGGCGACGATGCGCTGGCGGAGTATCGCGAGCATGGAAGCGTGGCAATGCTCTCCACGGACGGGCGCATGAAGGTGGAGCTGACGGACGTGGGCGATGCGCAGCTTGAATACGAGCAGGAAGTCGTGGTCAGCGGCGAGGGCTTTACCGTTCCCGGCAAGGTGGTCAGCCTGACGCGGCGCGGTACGGACGCGGTGATTCAGGTAAACAGCGACGATTATCCGATGGACGCGCCGGTGACGGTAGCGGACTTGGATGGCGCGGTGATCGGCGAGGGAATTCTGGAAATCAACAAGCCGATGGCGGTTTCGGCCTATGGCGGCACGGTAAAGGGACTGGCGTGGAACGTGAAGGTGGGCAGTTACCTCAAGCGATACGATGTGATTGCGCGCATCGACTGGGAGGAAACGCCGCTGTATTACGACAACAGCAAGGTGCTGCACGAATATGTCAAGGCTAAAACGTCGCTGGAAAAGGCGCGCGAGCGGCAGGAGCAGCTGGTGCTCACCGCGCCCTGCGACGGCGTGATCGCCTCTGTGGAGGTTAAGGACGGAGATGACGTGTCCTCCGGCAAGAAGGTGATGAGCATTGTGGAAAGCGGCACGGACATGGAGCTGATTCTCCGGGTGGATGAGCTGGATATTCCAATGGTCAGCCCTGGGCAGACGGCCAAGCTGTCCGTAGATGCGCTCCCGGATGTGGAGCTCACCGGCGTGGTGGAAAAAATCGCGCCCTTGGGCAACACGGATTCGGATGTGACGACGTATGACGTGTACATCGCGCTGGACGGCGAGACGGATGAGCGCGTGCGCGGCGGCATGAACGTCTCCGGTCAGATCGCTGTGCTTCAGATGCAGGACACGCTGCTCATTCCGAGTGAGGCGCTCGTCCGGGACGGCGGAAGCTGGACGGTGCAGATGGAGAGCGGCGAGCGGCGAACCGTTGAAATCGGCGTGATGACGGACGGACAGGTGGAAATCCTCTCCGGTCTTGCCGAGGGCGAAACGGTGGTATACTGAGCCGACAGACGGAACCACGAAGCGGGCGAAAGCCCGCTTTTTGTATGCGTGCGCATTTCTTCTTGCGCTCCCCTGCGTTTTGCGATACAATACCTGTATTGCAACGCATCAAGGAGGCAGCCATGAAGGAAATCACGAGCGTACACAATCCGCAGGTGCAGAGGCTGCGCGAGCTGCAAAAGGCAAAGGGCCGCCGGGAGGCAGGGCTTTTTCTGGCGGAGAGTGTGAAGATGGTGCGCGAGGCGCTGGAGCTGGGGCTGTGCCAGACGCTGATTGTAGACAGCGCACGGCAGCAGGAGCAGGCGGTGCTGATGGAGCGGGCGCTGGAAAGCGGCTGCGAGGTGCTGCTGGTGACGCCGGCGATCATGCAGGCGGTCAGCGAGCAGAAAACCCCGCAGGGCGTATGCTGCACGGTGCGTATTCCCCGGCCGCCGGAGCGCCTGAATGGGCGGCTTCTGGTAGCGCTGGACGGTGTGCAGGACCCCGGCAATGTGGGCACCATCCTGCGCACGGCAGATGCGGCAGGCTTTGACGGTGCGCTGATGTCCTCGGCCTGCGCTGACCTGTACAGCGCCAAGACGCTGCGCGCCACGATGGGCTCGGTATTCCGTATGCCGGTGCTGCGCACGGATGATCTGCCCGCAGCGCTTGAAAGCATGAAGGCACAGGGGTACGCGATTGCGGCGACGGAGCTGGGCGGCGCAGATTTCTACGCGCATTGTCCACGGGAGAAGGCTGTGCTGGTCATCGGCAGCGAGGGGAACGGCGTTTCCAGCGCGGTGCGCACAGTGGCGACGCACCATCTGGCGCTGCCCATGCGCGGCGGCGCAGAGTCGCTCAATGCGGCGGTGGCTGCCGGCATCATGATGTACGAAATGGCACGCGGCTCCTGAGATACGGATGTGCCGGGGACGCGTGAGCTCATGCGAAAGGAAGACAGAGTATGGCGGTAACGCTGGGAATGATTCTGGAAGCGCGGGAGCGCCTCAAGGGTGTAGCGCAGAGGACGGGCCTTGTGCAGTTTAAGGCGCTTTCCGATGAACGCACGCAGGTATACCTCAAGACGGAGGATTTGCAGAACACCGGCTCGTTTAAGGTGCGCGGCGCGTACATCAAGATTGCAAGCTTAAGCGAGGAGGAGCGGGCCTGCGGCGTGATCGCCTCCTCGGCGGGCAACCATGCGCAGGGCGTGGCGCTGGCGGCAAAGGCGTTCGGCGTGCCGGCGACGATTGTGATGCCTTCGGGCGCACCGCTCTCCAAGGTGATGGCTACGCGCGAGCTGGGCGCAAAGGTGGTGCTGCATGGCACGGTGTACGACGATGCCTATGCCATGGCCTGCACATTGCAGGAGGAGACGGGCGCGACGTTTATCCATCCGTTCGATGATCCGATGGTCATTGCCGGACAGGGAACGATCGGTCTGGAGATCATGGACGATCTGCCGGATGTGGATACGATTGTGGTGCCTGTGGGCGGCGGCGGCCTGATTTCCGGCGTATCGGCGGCGGTCAAGATGCTGCATCCCAATGTGAGGGTGATCGGCGTGCAGGCGGCTGGGGCTGCGGGCATGAAGGCTTCTCTGGCTGCGGGCCATGTGGTGGCATTGGAAAGCGCCAAGACCATCGCGGACGGCATTGCCGTCAAGCAGCCGGGCAAGCTGACGTTTGAGATGTGCCGCCAGTATGTCGATGAGATCGTGACGGTCGATGACGATGAGATTGCACAGGCCATTTTGTTCCTGATGGAGCGCGGCAAGATGGTGGCCGAGGGTGCGGGTGCGTCCGCTGTGGCGGCTATCATGGGCAAGAAATTTGATACGGCGGGCAAGGTGGCGGCGGTCATCTCCGGCGGCAACATCGACGTGACGATGCTCTCGCGCATCATCGAAAAGGGCCTGCTGCGTGCTGGGCGCGTGAGCAAGATGCGGATTCTGATGCAGGATAGGCCGGGGCAGCTCGAACTGGTATCCCACATCATTGGAGAGGGCGGCGCAAACGTGATGGCGGTGCATCATGACCGCACGGATGTGGATTTGGATATCCGCGATGCCATTCTGGAAATCACCATGGAGACGCAGGACCGCGACCACGCCGCACGCATCATTGCGGCGCTGCGCGAGGCAGGCTTCAAGGTGTTCTGATCGCGCGAAATGATAACCATACGGTTTGTATGACAAATCCTTTGCTTGCGCAAAGGGGTCTGCGATTGAAACGGATTCCATTTGCGTAAAAGGTTTTCGATTCAAAACGGGATAATATGCAATCGGGACGCTCTGCGCGTGTGCGCGGAACGTCCCGATTCTTTGATGCGGTGTTATATTGTTTTCAAATAGAAGTGCGCGATAGGCGCGAAGCGAAGAGAGGATTTAGGAGATCAACCGTATGAAATGGTTTGGCGCGCATAGGATGGAGGGACGGGAGGGGATGGCCTTGCGCAGAAGCAGGTTCAAAAAGAGGCTGGGCGCACTGCTGGCGTTAGCGGGCATACTGTTGGTATTCCTGTGCCTGCCCATGGAGTTCCTCCTGATTGCATTGGGCATCGTGATGACGATCGTGGGGCTGTGGCTGCTTTGCCATTGAGAGACAGGGGGGAGAGCGTTGGGCGTGAGGATGATCTGCATCAGAGCGCCGCGGTGGGTGCGCTGGCTGGTGCGCCGCACGGCAAGACGAAAAGAGGGATAGGAAAAACACCCGGCTTCCCATTTGGGAGACCGGGTGTCCTCATGTCAATATTGCACGATTACAGTGCGCGAACAACCTTGCCGCTGCGCAGGCAACGGGTGCAGACGTTCATGTGACGAACGGAGCCGTCAACGGTCACGCGAACACGCTGCGTGTTCGGCAGCCAAACGCGATTGCTCTTGCGGTTGGAGTGGCTGACGTTGTGGCCGCTCATCGCGCCCTTCTGGCAAACCTCACAAATCTTTCCCATGGATCACACCTCCTTCTGGTGCGTAAACAGTCATAACACGATTATTTTAGCACCAGAACCCGGTTTTGACAAGTGTTTTTGCAATTTTGTTATGAAAATCTTTTTAGAGCGCTTGCAGATGTGCGATGCAAACGGAGAAAAAACGGGCATGCAGGCGGGCAAAGGGGAGAAAAGCGGGCTTGCGCATGAGATTTTTTCAAGGAATCCTTGTAAAATCCTGCGCTTTCTTGTATACTGTAAAATGATCCATTGAGATTTCGGGTCAGTATGACCCTGCGCAAGGAGGGTTTTTTCATGGAATGCAAAATCAACAACGATCTCGGTCAGATTACGATCAGTGAGGATGTCCTGCTGAAAGTGGCAGGTTACGCGGCGCTGGAGTGCTATGGCATTGTGGCGATGTCTTCCAAGCGCGCAAAGGACGGCTTTGTCGAGTGGCTGGGCAGGGAGAACCTGACCAAGGGCGTGCGCGTCAATGTGACGGAGGGCGGCATCGACATCGACCTGTACATCATTGTGGAGTACGGGATTTCGATTGTGGAGGTCTGCAAGATCATCAAGTCGCAGGTCTGCTATAAGATTGAAAACATGACGGGCGCGAAAGTGCGCAAGGTCAATATTTCCGTAGAGGGTATCCGCGTCTGATCCCTGACATTAACTGGAGGCGAAATTTTTGTCACAGCAAGTTATTGACGGGTTGCTTCTGAAAGAGATGATTATCGCGGGAGCAAACCTGCTTGAACAGAACCGTGAAGCGATTGACGCGCTGAACGTGTTCCCTGTGCCGGACGGCGACACGGGTACCAATATGTCCCTAACGATGAAATCCACGGTGAAGGAAATCGCGGCGCAGGACGATGCCAGCGCGGCCAAGATGGCGGGTCTTGCGGCGCGCGGTGCGCTCAAGGGTGCGCGCGGCAACTCCGGCGTGATCCTGTCCCAGATTCTGCGCGGCTTCTCCCGCGGCATCGAGGGGTGCGATACCATCGACGCGGAGACGTTTGCCAAGGGCCTGCGCGCCGGTGCGGACACCGCGTACAAGGCGGTCATGAAGCCCAAGGAGGGCACTATCCTGACCGTTATCCGTGTCATTGCGGAGGATGCGCAGCGCTATGTGGCCAAAAAGCCGCGCACGGTCGCGGAACTGATGGACAAGATGATCCGCAGCGGCGAGGCCATTTTGGAAAAGACACCGGATATGCTGCCTGCGCTCAAGCAGGCGGGCGTGGTGGACTCCGGCGGACAGGGCCTGCTGACGGTGTTCAAGGGCTGGCGTGCGGCGTACAACGGCGAGAAGATCGAGGAGACGGCCGCCGGTGTGGGCAATGCCGCGACGTTTGAGTTTGAGGACGATCACGAGTCGCTGGAGGAGCTGACGTTCAAGTACTGCACGGAGTTCGTGATTCAGGACATGAACGAGGGCGTGACCGAGGACGACATCAACAAGTTCCGCACGCGTCTGGGCCGCATTGGCGACTGCGTCGTGTGCGTGGGCGACTTCGAGTTCGTGAAGGTTCACGTTCATACCAACGATCCGGGCAAGGCCATTCAGTGGGCGTGCGCGATGGGCGATCTGGTGAACCTCAAGATCGACAACATGGCGGAGGAGCGCCGCGAGCGCATGGCCAAGGCGGAAGCTGCGCAGAAGGAAGCGGAGGCCAAGCGCCGGCAGGAGGCTGCGGACAAGGCGGAAGAGCCGAAGAAGGCCTATGGCATGGTGGCTGTGTCGCTGGGCGAGGGCTTCTCCAGCATCTTCACCGATCTGGGCGTGGATCACATCGTCGAGGGCGGTCAGACCATGAACCCGAGCATCGAGGATATTCTGGATGCGATTCATGGCGTGGGCGCGGAGAATGTCATCGTGCTGCCCAATAACTCCAACGTCATTCTGGCGGCTTCGCAGGCTGCGGAACTGGCGGATGATGTGAACGTCATCGTGCTGCCGACCAAGAATGTGGCCATGGGCATCGGTGCGGTGATTGCGTTCAACGCGGAGGCTGACCCGGAGGAGAACCGCGAGGAGATGACCGCCGCAGCCGAGCACGTCAAGACCGGACAGATCACCTTCGCTGTGCGTGATACCGTGTTTGAGGACAAGGAGATCAAGGAAGGCGACATCATCGGCATCCACAATGGCCGTATTGAGACCGTGGGTCGGGATATCCACGATATCGCGGTGGATCTTGTGGGCCATGTCGTGGAGGAGGGAGACTCCCTCATCACCATCTACTACGGTCAGGATACTGCGCAGGAGGATGCGCAGGCGCTGGGCGCTGAGGTATCGGATCTTTTCCCCGATCTGGACGTGGAGGTGCAGTATGGTGGACAGCCGCTGTACTATTACCTGATTTCCGCAGAATAAGACAATATGCTGCCGCGCCGGTTTCGGCGCGGCTTTTCTCATAGAATCGGAAAGAGGAGGGCTGAACAGCGTGCGGGCATTAGCAGATATCAAAGGCTTTGGCCCCAAGCGGCTGGAAGCGCTGGAAAAGCGCGGCGTGACGACGGCACAGGACCTGCTGGATCGCCTGCCCACGGGCTATCGGGATACGACGCACCCGCTCTCTCCAGCACAGATGACGGAGGGGCGCGAGGGATGCTTCGCAGGCTTTATCGCGGGGAAACCGCTTCTGCACCGCGCACGGGGGATGCAATGGGTTTCGGCTACGGTTGCAGATGAGTTTGGACGCGTGCGGTGTATGTGGTTCAATCAGCCGTGGATGAAGGATAAGCTGTTTGACACGCAGCGTGTGGTGCTGTATGGCCGCTGTGTGCGTAAAAAGAGCGGCCTGTTCGTCATCAATCCCACGATGGAGGAGCCGGGCAGCATCATTCCGGTCTATGCGCCGGTGCCGGGTGTTGGGCAAAAGCCGCTGCGTGACGCGGTGAAGCTGCTGCTGGAGGAGTACGATGCAGAGGATGATCTGCCTGCATCGTTTGTGCAGCGTCATCATCTGATGGGCAGGCGGGAGGCGCTGACTGAGGCGCATTTTCCAACAGGCATGGAAGCGCTGGCCAGCGCCAAGGAACGCTTGTCCTTTGAAGAGCTGCTGCTGTTTCAGGCTGGCATTGCAGGGGAAGCAGGGGCGCGTCGACCTGCTCAGCCGCTGGACGTGCAGGAGGAATGGATTGAAACATTCTTCGCTTCGCTTTCGTTTGCACCGACTGGGGCGCAGCGCCGCGCGGTGGGGGAGATTGCGGCGGATCTGCGCAGGCCGCAGGCGATGGCGCGGATGGTACAGGGCGACGTGGGCTGCGGCAAAACGATGATTGCGTTCTGCGCACTGTACCTGTGCGCGCGTGCTGGCGGTCAGGGTGCGCTGATGGCGCCTACGGAGATCCTTGCCGGGCAGCATTTCCGAAGCGCGGTGGAGATGCTCTCGCCGCTGGGCGTGACCTGCGGCCTTGTCACGGGCAAGATGACGGCGGCAGAAAAGCGGCGCGCACGCGAGGCGATTGCTTCGGGCGAGTGGCAGGTGGTAATCGGCACGCACGCGCTTGTCTCCGAGGGCGTGGCGTTTGCTGCGCTGCGTTTGGCCATTACCGACGAACAGCACCGGTTTGGCGTGCGCCACCGCACCATGCTGGAGGGCAAGGGATTTTCGCCGCACGTCATGGTGATGAGCGCTACGCCCATCCCGCGTTCGCTGTCGCTGGTGCTGTACGGCGATCTTGACCTGTCGGTAATCGACGAACTGCCGCCGGGCAGAACCCCTGTTCAGACACGCATTGTGCCGGAGGAGAAGCGGGAAGGGCTGTACGGATTCATCCGCGCGGAGGCGGCAAAGGGGTTTCAAACCTATGTCGTCTGCCCGTTGGTGGGCGAGGAGGAGATGGATGACCCGGAGGTGCGCAGTGCGGCGCAGGTGTGCCGCGAGCTGACGCAGGAACTTGCGCCGCTTTCTGTGGCGCTGATTCACGGCAGGATGAACAAGCGGGAGAAGGAAGAGACGCTGGAGCGCTTTTATGCGGGCGAAATCCATGTGCTGGTGGCAACGACGGTCATTGAGGTCGGCGTGAACGTGCCGCGCGCAACGGTCATGGTGATCGAGGGGGCAGAGCGGTTTGGCTTGGCGCAGCTCCATCAGCTTCGAGGCCGTGTGGGGCGCGGCGCACAGGAGAGCTGGTGCTTTCTGATGGCGCAGCCAAACGAGCGCCTGCGGACGCTTGTGGCCACCAATGATGGATTTGTCGTCGCACAGAAGGACTTGGAGCTGCGGGGGGCAGGCGAATTTTTTGGCACGCGCCAGCATGGCGAGCCACAGATGCCGGCGCTGATGTTGGCAAGCGACGCGAAGCTGCTTGCCCGGACACGCGAAGCTTTTCTGGAAATATCCAAAAATCCTGTATATAACGAAGAACGTGTGCAGATTATGCGGATGGCAGAATATAAATTTCACAAATCGGGCGCATATTTCGCCAGAAATTAACCGAATTGATAGATTGGTAACATATAAAGAAACGCCGACCGGTACGTTCAATTTGAAATGATGAATAGTCGGAATAAGCGGAAATATATGTGCAAAAATGACGGAAAAAGATTGCCAAAAGCAGGGAAAAGACGTATAATTATTGATGTGCGACCCTGTTTATTGGGATTGCCCTCAAAAGACGTTTACCTGCATTTCCAGCGATGGAATTGCAGGAATTATTCACTTTATAAGGAGGACTAGGCAGCATGAAGTACGTTTACCTCTTCAAGGAAGGCGATGCCAGCATGCGCAATACGCTCGGCGGCAAGGGCGCAAACCTCGCGGAGATGACCAAGATTGGTCTCCCGGTTCCGCAGGGTTTCACCATTTCCACCGAGGCTTGCACGAAGTACTATGAGGATGGCCGTCGCATCAACGATGAGATTCAGGCCGAAATCATGGAGAACATCGCCAAGATGGAGGAAATCACCGGCAAGAAGTTCGGTGATCTGGAGAACCCGCTCCTGGTTTCCGTTCGCTCTGGCGCACGTGCGTCCATGCCTGGCATGATGGATACCATCCTGAATCTGGGATTGAACGAGGAAGTTGTGAACGTCATGGCGACCAAGTCCGGCAATCCGCGCTGGGCGTGGGACTGCTATCGCCGCTTCATCCAGATGTACTCCGACGTCGTCATGGAGGTGGGCAAGAAGTACTTTGAAAAGCTCATCGACGAGATGAAGGAGAAGAAGGGCGTTACGCAGGACGTGGATCTGACGGCAGAGGATCTCAAGGAGCTGTGCGCCCAGTTCAAGGCGGAGTACAAGAGCAAGCTCGGCACGGACTTCCCGTCCGATCCGAAGGAGCAGCTCTTTGGCGCGATCAAGGCCGTGTTCCGTTCTTGGGACAACCCGCGTGCCAACATCTACCGCATGGATCACGATATCCCGTACTCCTGGGGCACGGCTGTCAACGTCCAGATGATGGCGTTTGGCAACATGGGCGATACCTCCGGCACGGGCGTGGCCTTCACCCGCAATCCGGCGACCGGCAAAAAGGGCCTGATTGGCGAATTCCTGATGAATGCGCAGGGCGAGGACGTCGTGGCTGGCGTGCGCACCCCGATGCCCATCGAGAAGATGAAGGAGGTGCTGCCGGAGGTTTACGAGCAGTTCCTCACGATCTGCAAGACGCTGGAGAACCACTATCGCGATATGCAGGATATGGAGTTCACCATCGAGGATAAGAAGCTCTATATGCTCCAGACCCGCAACGGCAAGCGTACCGCCGCTGCTGCCATCAAGATCGCCTGCGACCTGATCGACGAAGGCATGATTTCCGAGGAAGAGGCGCTGATGCAGATTGACGCCAAGAGCCTCGATATGCTGCTGCACCCGACGTTCGATCCGGCGGCGCTCAAGAAGGCCGAGGCCATCTCCAAGGGCATTGCGGCATCCCCGGGCGCTGCGGCGGGCACCATCGTCTTCACCGCTGAGGATGCTGTGGAGCATGGCAAGAAGGGCGAGAAGGTCATTCTCGTTCGTCTGGAGACCTCTCCGGAGGACATCGAGGGCATGAAGTACGCGCAGGGCATCCTGACTGTGCGCGGCGGACAGACCTCGCACGCGGCGGTTGTGGCGCGCGGCATGGGTACCTGCTGCGTTTCCGGCTGCGGCGAGATCAAGATGGACGAGGAGAACAAGCGCTTTACCCTCAAGGGCAAGGTGTTTACCGAGGGCGATGTGCTGTCGCTGGACGGCTCCACCGGCAACATCTATGATTGCCTGATTCCGACCGTGCCGGCTGACCCGAACAGCGGATATTTCGGCCGCATCATGGCGCTGGCGGACAAGTACAAGAAGCTCGCCGTGCGCACCAACGCCGATTCCCCGGCGGATGCGAAGCAGGCGGTTGCTTTCGGCGCACAGGGCATTGGCCTGTGCCGCACCGAGCATATGTTCTTTGAGGCCGACCGCATCGGCGCGTTCCGCGAGATGATCTGCGCGGAGAACGTTGAAGAGCGCGAGGCGGCTCTGCAGAAGATTGAGCCGATGCAGCAGAAGGACTTTGAGGGCCTGTTCGAGGCGCTGGAGGGCTATCCGGTCTGCATCCGCTTCCTCGATCCGCCGCTGCATGAGTTCGTGCCGACCGATGAAAATGACATCAAGGCGCTGGCTGAGGCGCAGGGCAAGTCTGTGGCGTACATCAAGCAGGCCATCAGCGACCTGCATGAGTTCAACCCGATGATGGGTCATCGCGGCTGCCGTCTGTCCGTTACCTATCCGGAGATTGCCAAGATGCAGACCAACGCGGTCATCAAGGCGGCGATCGCCGTTCAGGCGCGCCATGCGGATTGGAACATCGTGCCGGAAATCATGATCCCGCTGGTTGGTGACATCAAGGAGCTGAAGTTCGTCAAGGATGTCGTTGTCAAGACGGCGGATGAGCTGATTGCGGCGGCGGGCGTCACCCTCAAGTATGAGGTTGGCACCATGATCGAGATCCCGCGTGCGGCGCTGACGGCGGATGAGCTGGCCACCGAGGCCGAGTTCTTCTGCTTCGGCACCAACGATCTGACCCAGATGACCTTTGGCTTCAGCCGCGACGACGCGGGCAAGTTCCTGCCGGCGTACTACACGGGCAAGATCTACGAGTCTGATCCGTTTGCGCGTCTGGATACCGTCGGTGTGGGCAAGCTGATGGAGATGGCTGTGAAGATGGGCAAGGCGACGCGCCCGGACATCCACTGCGGCATCTGCGGTGAGCATGGCGGCGATCCGTCCTCCATCGAGTTCTGTCACAAGATTGGCCTCAACTATGTGTCCTGCTCGCCGTTCCGCGTGCCGATTGCCCGCCTGAGCGCTGCGCAGGCTGCGATCAAGGACAAGAAGTAATTTCTGCGCTTTCTCCCCGATCCGAAAGGGTCGGGGATTTTTGTACATTGCCTCTTTCTCTTTCGCAGATTTTGTGGTATAATGTCGTTTGTAAATTTGTATAAAGATCAACAGATGACGAAACAACGCGCATTTCGCAGGAAAGGGCAGGGCTGTTTCGTCTGTTTTGTGTGATGTGAATGAGAGTTTATAGGAGGCGGTATCGTGCGATCGAACAGGCCGAGCTATGCCAGTGCGCCTGCCAGTTCATCCAAAGCGCTGGATCAAAAGCCTAGACCCAAGCGCTCAAAGCGGGAGTGGAATCAGCTTCTTCTGCTGCTGTTCTTTGTTGTGTTGCCCATCTTTGGGCTGCTGGCCATCTTTTTCCAGCCCATTCGCTGGGTGTTCATGCTGCTGACGGTGGGATGTCTGGCGCTGATGTGGCTTGTTCATGCGTTTCTGTTCCCGGGGCGCATGATTCTGACAGCCGTTTATGGTCTGCTGATGATTTTTACGTTGGTGACGGCGCTCAATACGCAGGGCAGCAGCAAACTGCCGCAGACAAATGTTCCGTTTCCTCCGACCAATACGGTACAGCCCGTTGTGCAGCCGGTGCAGACCCCGATGATCGGGTATGACGTGCAGGGCTATACCGATCCATTTGCCGGAGGTTCCGATGGACTCGATGCGCAGCGCAGCTCTGTAGATGCGATGGGCTACGTCGATCCGTTTGCGGATGTGCAGGGCGTGGGCATGGCCGGTGGCAGCGAGGATCAGTCCAATCAGGACATGGGCGTTTCGGACGCAGGCTCGACGGCCTATGTGCCGGATGTGAAGTCCGACGCGGAGATTGCGCTGGAAAACTTCATGGAGAAGTGGCGCAAGGGCATCATTGCTGACATGGTGGCGTACACGCCGCCGAGCTGGCGCAGCGCACAGGCGGATTCTGCCCAGCAGCAGCTTTTCTGGAAGTTTGCCAATAAGCCGCTTCAGGATTGGCGGCAGATGTCTGCACCGACCGGCACAAACGACAGCACAGCGCGCACGATTGCTGTGGAGGCGGATATCAGCTATGGCGGCGAGGTGCGTACCTACGCTTATGATGCGATTGCGCTGAACGAAGAGGGCGGTTGGTATATTGATCCCAGCTCGCTTTCCAATGGCATTTTGCAGGTTCCGTCCACACCGACGCCCGATCCCAATGCGACGCCTGTGCCGACGCCGACGCCGTCGCCTACGCCTACACCGGGTCCCAAGACCAAGCTCTACTACAATAAGGACGGCGGAAGGTATTACCATGCCGATCCTGAGTGCCCGAGCGTGGATAAGGAGTACCTGCCGCTGGCCAGCTTTACCTATGGCAGCCTGAATAAGAAGCCGTATACGGCGCTCAAGCCATGCACAAAGTGTAATCCGCCTACGAGATAAGGCGAAAGCTCAGAAAAGAAAAAGCCCTGCGCGAGAGATCGTGCGGGGCATCAGACAGGAAACCCTCCGTGTGTATTTCAACCATACGGAGGGTTTTTGCTGGTTCAGATGATGCTCTGATCCAAATAGTCGTACGTTTTTCAGCGGTTCTACGCTGTGATGAGTGAATCATCTTTGCGATGAAGCCTCAATCATGCTCTTCAATATATTGCAATACGATTTTATCGCTTTTTGTTTTCTTATACCACCCTATACAGATCATGGCGATTCCAATAAGAATGACCGCTGTTCTTGCAGATGAGTTTGGGGAAAACAGACAAGAGATAATCAAACCGGTTCCAGTACCTGTAAAGAAATCCATAACGGATTTTTCGCGCTTGATGATTCCCATTGTTCTTTGCTTATCCATGGATTGCACCATCTTTGTATCCTCCTTGAGTAGGGTGTCTAGGGAAATATTAAATTGATTGCTTATGCTTACGAGCACTTGCAGATCAGGATAGCTTTTTTCGTTTTCCCAATTTGAAACAGTTTGTCGAGTGACATGGAAGAGTTTTCCAAATTCTTCCTGTGTTAGTTTTCTTTCTTTGCGGATATTTAGAATTTGATTGCCAACCGTCATCAATCTCGTCCTTTCTCAGTGGTTATCTGATGGGATGCAACATCATTATCCATAAAACCGTGAAGAAAGTAAAGCAATAAACCACTTACATTGGATGTGAAGCTGCGCAAAGAATCTTTGACAGGCACTTTTTCCATCAATATGGCTTTGTTGTTCTCGGGATGAGGATAGAATCAACCGGATTCCGGTACTGATCTGCTATAAAAGCTCCGCTTGTTTTTTTCTGATACCCGCGCTGCCAATATTGCGCGGGGCTTTTGATATGCTCAACGGAGCGTTGATTGCCATACGGTGGATTTTCTGCTATGCTTGTCAGGTGAGGAGGAGAACATATGGATGCTGTCAAGATAGGGGGCGCTGATTCGCAGGCTGCGCACGGCGCACGGCATGACCCAGAGTATGTTGGCGGAGCGGCTGCACGTCAGCGAGCAGGCAATTTCCAAGTGGGAGCGGGCGCTGGGCTGTCCGGATGTGTCGCTGTTGGGTGCGCTGGCAGAGTGCCTAGAGGTGGATGTGCGCAGCTTGATGAGCGGTGAAATGAAGGAACGTGATACGGATGGAGGCAATATGAGAAGAATTCGGTTTTATGTATGCCCGGTGTGCGGCAATGTGATTACTGCGACGGGCGAAGCACAGGTATCCTGCTGTGGACGGACGCTGGAGGCGATGCTGCCTGCTCCCTGTGATGAGGCGCATACCATTCGTGTCACCCCGATGGACGGAGAAATGCACATCGAATTTGCGCATGAGATGACCAAAGCGCATCATATTCGCTTCATTGCCTGCGTGGGCATGGAGCGTGTGCTGCTGGTGCGGCTGTACCCTGAGCAGGGAAGTGAACTGCGCGTGCCGGAGATGCCGCGCTGTACATACTATGTGGGATGCAGCCGGGATGGCTTGTTCACATACAGGGGATGAACCGGCACGCAGGCGACATGAAGCCTGCCTGACTTTGATGCGCTTCATTTGAACGTGGATGGACGGAAATATTTTCCTCAAAAGTTGCAAGAAAACCCTCCTGCGAATCGTCATATAAGAAAAGACGATGCGGGAGGGTTTTGTCATGATGAAGAGATTTGTCATGCTGCTGCTGGCGGTCGGGCTGTGCATGGGAACAGCCTGTGCGCTGGCGGGGGATTACGGCGAAGCGGTGATCGACGGGCGGGATTCCTCGCGGGTGCATCTGCGTGCAGCGCCCTCTAAGGAGGCGGAATCGCTGGGACTGTATTTCACCGGCACGCCCGTGGAGTGTCGCTCCGATCCCAATGGCGAATGGGTTGAGGTGAAGATTGAACGGGAGACAGGCTACATCAAATCGCATTATCTCCGGCGCGGCGAGGCGGCAGAGCGCGTGAAGCCGCGCTTCAAAAAGGGGACGGTGACGGCAATCAACTGGGCGCGGATGCGGGCAGGTCCTTCGACGGAATACCAGTTTGTGCGCAAGGTGAACAACGGTGCAAACGTGACGATCATGGGTGAGACGGATGAACACTGGTATTATGTAAAGGTGGGCAAGGATACCGGCTTTATCAGCGCGAATCTGGTCAGCATGGGCGGCTCGTCTGGAGGCTCCGGAACATCCGGCGGCACCGGAACAACCGGTGGCACCGGAACATCCGGCGGCAATTCGGGCACTGAAGTGAGCTGGAAGGCGCTTTATCGCGCATATGTGCAGGGCGGCGGGTCATCTGAAAATCGTTACAGCCTGATTCACGTCAATGGCGACAGCGTGCCGGAACTGGCTATCCGAACGGCTGCTGAGGCGAGCGGAAGCCAGATTCTGACCTGCCGCGCGGGTCATATCGAGGTCTTGCAGACGCAGCGCCGCCAGTTTCACTATATTGAGCGGGGCAATCGCCTCTGCAACAGCGATGGATTGATGGATCAGTATTTTGATCGGGTGTATGAGCTTCGCGACGGCAAGTGGGTGTGCATAGCCAGCGGCGAGTATTACGGCGCGGGAAGCGGCTGGAGCGAATCCATGCAGCGCTATATCTGCCAGACGTATGTATGGAATGGTCAGCAAACGACCATGGAAGGGTATTGGTCGGCGCTCAATCGGGTGTTCCCGATGAATCAGAAGAAAACACCGGCCTTTGAATATGATTACCAGCAGATTCTCGATGTGCTGAAGTGAGCGCAGGTGCGCACACAATATCCGAGAAAGCAGAAGGATGAGAGGGGTAAATGCTATGATGTGTCCATATTGCGGGAAAGAGATGAGAAAGGGTTTTCTGATGAGTTCGATGCCTATCAGCTTTACAATGGATGCCCCGGACAAGCTCTTTCGGATCAAAAAACAGGACGATATGGAATTGAGCAAAGGGAGCGGAATGTCCATCCCACATTGCACCGCCTATCATTGCCCGGACTGCAAGAAGATCATCGCGGAGGACGGCACGGCAGAAAAGGAATGAAAATGCCGTTTTCGTCATGTAAAGTGCGTGGAATCATATCGTATGAGTTTTGGAATCAAACGATCAAAAAGCGCAAAGCTGTTGCCTGAGGGGGCGTGGCATAGGGCTGTTTCTATTTAGAAGCGGCATCAGAACCGGTGTTGGATAGGAGGATGGATATGCGGCAAAAGGCACTGCCTCTGTTTCGGTTTGCAATAGCATGGATGCTGGTTTTCTCATGGGCGCTGATGATGTTTTTGCCTGCGTTTACCGATACGATGTTCTTTTGGACTTGGATTTGTATAACGGCGGGCTGCAATTTGATGTACGCTTTCTTGAGAGAAAAGTATGCTTTCGTGCCTCAAACCAGCAAAGCAGAAAAATGGATAGCGGTACTCATGATCGGATCGCTGTTTGTCAGGCTTCTGTTTTTTCGGTAATCAATGAAAAGAACAAAAGGAGAGTGCAAAAGTGATTCGGGATTTGATGTATATCGAGTTGAAAACAGGATATTCGGATGATGGTCCGGCATGGATTGGATATGTGAAAACGTCCAAGACCAAGAAAACGATTTACTTCAACGACCATGCTTTTCAGAAAAGCTTGGGGAACTACGCCAACTATGTGGATATCGAAAATGGTGACGAGTATTGGATTTCCGGGCTCAAAAAGAACGAGAGCAACCGTCATTGGGCGGGGCATGGAAAGATCAGGATTGACCGCAGAGCCGTTCCTGAATATCTTGAGTGGATTGGAGAGCGGGAGCTGCCGTCAAACTTGTTTGATGTGGTGGATATGGAAGATCGTTTTCCTGTGGAGCGAGTGAATGCGCTGCTGAATGAAAAAGAGTCTTGATGCTGTTCGTATTGGAAAGGGCTTCATCTTGCGTGAAGCGAAGGGTTTGAACAGCGCGAAATATGCAGATCATCGGTACATAGGAAAAACGATGCGCGATATGAATGTGTTCAAGCCATAAAAGAGGGCTCGTGTGCAAAATGGTGCGCGGAATTGAAAAACAAAAGATCAGGAAATGGAGCGTGAAAGCCATGGGGCGTGCAGGCGTTTGGGCTGCGGTTGTATTGGCGCTCGGATTGGGGCTTGGAAATGGCGGAGGGAATGGGATGATGCAGGAAGCAAATGCAAAGACGTATGCGCAGATTGCGGAGACATTTGAGCAGTTTGGCGTAACGGGGGCGAACGAGGAGATGCTCGCGTCCTTGGAAGAGGGCTATGCCGAATTGCCGCCGGAGGTCATTTTCAGCAAGGAGGGGAATCTTCTGTCCGTTCTGGGCATGGGGGAGTTTGACCCGAACGATATATGGCTGTGGGAGCCCGGTAAGAACGGGGTATACAGCTTTGACGTCGAGGTGTTCGATGAACAGCGTATGTACACGAATTTCCTGCGGGGTGTTTCGGCGCTTGACAGCGAGGCGCTCTGCTTTGAGAACATTCGCGAAGATACCAGCGGAATGAATGAGGAAGAGGGGACGGGAACGCGAACCGTTTCCTTTGATTGGCACGGACAGACATTCGAGCTGGAAGCCAATGTGTATGGCGATTGGTTTGATCTCGGCGTAGCGGATGCGCTCAACGCGATCATCAAGGCACGGGAAACCGGGAAACAGCTTTATTTTACGAGCGATGGATATCAGGAATGTGTCGTCTTTTATCGGGAGCCGGAGTGGGCGGAAGCCTTTCAGCGGGCGACCGGTGTGGAATTGTCACCGATGTGCGAGGCGAGCGAGGAATGAGCGGCGCATGAAGCAGCCTATCCTGTTTATGTTCTAAACACCTTAGATTTGACCTGAACTGCATACGAAAGCCCACCCCTCCGTTTGAAAACCGAACGGAGGGGTGGGCTGATTGATGGGATGAAGTCAATTTCCGCAGGCTGCACAGTTGCCGCCGCAGGTTTTGGCTGCCGCCTCATCCTGCGCGATGAGCAGCTCCTGCTGCTGCTTCTTTTTCTCTGCATCGCCCGCGATGGCAAGCATCAGGCGGATGCGGTTTTCCTGATTGACCTTGGTGGCGGAAAGATCATAGTCGATGGGGACGATGTTGATGCCCGGATGCACCTGCGTCAGGCGGCGAATCATGCCTTTGCCCGCAATGTGGTTGGGCAGGCAGCCGAACGGCTGTGCGCAGATGATGTTTTCATAGCCGTTTTCGGCCAATTCCAGCATCTCCGCAGTCAGCAGCCAGCCCTCGCCCATCTTGCAGCCATAGCCGATTACGTCGCGCACAAGCGTCTTGGTGTGCGCAAACGCAGAGGGCGGCACAAAGGCCGGGTGCGCGGCGATGGCCTCAATGAGCAGCCGCTCCATGCGCTGCACATAGCGCATGAGCAGCGTGCAGAACGCCCATTTGACCGGATTGCCGCCGTAGAGGTCGATGTCCTCCAAACGGTTATCGATCTTGAAGAGGATGAAGCCCATCAGGCCGGGCAGCATATATTCGCAGTCCTGCGTGCGCAGGAACTCTTCCAGACGGTTGTTGCCCAGCGGGGAATACTTGACGTAGATTTCGCCGACGATGCCCACGCGCGTCTTTTTTTCATGGCTGCGCTCGATCGCGTCGAAGTCCGCCACGATCTTGTCCATGTTCGCGCGGATCTCCCGCTGAGAGAGGCCGTGTCCAGCGTTGAACTGGCGGATCAGCTCGGTGTTCCAGCGCTCGATGAGCGCGTCCGTCTCGCCCTTGTGCGTCTCATACGGGCGGGTCTGATTGGAGACGTGCATGATGCAGTCGCCGTAAACCAGCGAGGAGATGACCTGACGGACGAGCGGAATGGTCAGCTTGAAGCCGGACGCCTTCTCCAGACCGCTCATGTTCACGGAAATGACGGGGATGTGCTCCAGCCCGGCCTTCTTGAGCGCCTTGCGCAGCAGGAAGATGTAGTTGCTGGCGCGGCATCCGCCGCCGGTCTGCGTGATGGCAAGGGCGACCTTGTTCAGATCGTACTTGCCGGAGTGCAGCGCGTCGATAAACTGGCCGATGACCAGCAGCGCAGGCACGCAGGTGTCGTTGTGAACGTATTTGAGTCCCTCGGCCATGACGCCGGGGCCGTCGTTTTTGAGGATTTCCACGTTGTAGCCATTGAGGCGAAAGACCTTTTCCATCAGCGAAAAGTGGAAATCGAGCATATTGGGTGCGAGGATGGTATAGCCCGCCTCGTGCATTTCCTTGGTGAATTCAACGTGCTGAACAGACATACTCACACCTCCTTCGTGCTTTCGAGCGTATGCTGCTGGTCGATGGCGGCGAACAGGGAACGCAGACGGATGCGCACAGCGCCGAGGTTGGTGATCTCGTCGATCTTGATCTGCGTGTAGATTTTGCCGTTGTCCTCCAGAATCTCGCGCACCTCATCGGTGGTGATCGCATCCACGCCGCAGCCAAAGGAAACGAGTTGTACGAGATTCATGTCCTTCTGCGCGGTGATATAGCGGGCAGCGGCATAGAGCCGCGCGTGGTATGTCCACTGATTGAGCACGCCGGTGGGCGCTTTTTCCATGTGCTGTGCGAGCGAATCCTCGGTAACGACCGCCGCACCGAAGCCGGCGATCAGCTTATCGATGCCGTGGTTGATCTCAGGATCGATGTGATACGGGCGGCCGACCAGCACGATGATGCGGCGGCCTTCGCGGCGCGCGGCGGCGATCATTTCCTCGCCCTTTTGGCGGATATCGGCCATGTAGGCATCGTAGGCGGCAAAGGCGGCGTCGCTGGCGGTGCGCACCTCGTGCAGCGTGATATCCGGGAAGTGCCTTTGCAGGATGGCGGCGACCTTCTTGGGGAAGTGATGGCGGTGATCCAGTCCGACGTAGTCGTGGATGAAGTCGATCTCGCGCACGCGCGGCATATTGGCGGAGATAACCTCCGGGTAATAGGCGACGACCGGGCAGTTATAGTGGTTGTCGCCCAGTTTCTCATCCAGATTGTAGCTCATGCAGGGGTAGAAGATGTGCTTTACGCCCTGCTCGATGAGCCACTCCACATGACCGTGCATCAGCTTGGCAGGGAAGCAGACGGTATCCGAAGGGATGGTCGCCTGACCGCTGATGTAGAGCTTGCGGGAGGAGAAGGGGGAAACCACCACATCGAAGCCGAGGGCGTCAAAGAAAGCGTGCCAGAACGGGAGCAGCTCATACAGGTTCAGACCCAGCGGCAGCCCGATCTGTCCACGCGGTGCATTTTCGCGGCGCGATTCCATGATGGCCTTGAGCTTTTCCTGCTTGTAGGCGTACAGGTTCAGGCTGCCGGAAGCGTGGCTGCCAGCCACAGGACGATCGCAGCGGTTGCCGCTGATATAGCGCCGTCCTGCGCCGAAGGTATTGATCGTCAGGCGGCAATGGTTCTCGCAGCCGTTGCAGCGCGTGGTCTTGACCTCGCTGCTGAAGCTGTGCAGCGCATCGAGGCTGAGCACGGTGCTCTCGCCGGGGATCAACGCACGCTGGGCCTTGGCGTACAGCGCCGCGCCGTATGCGCCCATCAGCCCGGCGATGTCGGGCCGGACAACCTCGGTTTGCAGCTCGTGCTCAAAGGCGCGAAGCACCGCATCGTTGAGGAAGGTGCCGCCCTGCACGACGATGTGCCGCCCCAGATCCTGTGCGCTGGAGCAGCGGATGACCTTGTACAGCGCGTTCTTGACGACAGAGATGGACAAGCCCGCAGAGATATCGGTCACATCCGCGCCGTCCTTCTGCGCCTGCTTGACGGAGGAATTCATGAACACCGTGCAGCGGGAGCCGAGATCGACCGGCTTGCGTGCCGCCAAACCGAGCTGCGCAAACTCCGCGATGTCATACCCCAGCGCATTGGCGAAGGTTTGCAGGAAGGAGCCGCAGCCGGAGGAGCAGGCTTCGTTGAGGAAGATGTTGTCAATCACGCCATTGTGAATCTTGAAGCACTTGATGTCCTGCCCGCCGATGTCGATGATGAAATCGACGTCCGGCATGAACGCCTTGGCGGCGGTAAAGTGCGCTACCGTCTCCACCAGACCAAAGTCCACGCCGAAGGCACTGCGGATGAGATCCTCGCCGTAGCCGGTGACAGCGCCTGCGCGGATCGTCCAGTTCGGGTGTTCGGTACGCAGGTCGGTCAGGAAGCTGCGCACGTGCGGAACGGGATCGCCGGAGTTGGACTGATAGCGGGTGAGCAGCAGCTCGCCGTCCTTGGAGATGACGACGGACTTAATCGTGGTGGAGCCGGAGTCCACGCCCAGGTAGACATCGCCTGCGTAATCATCGGGATCGCGGCGTGCCACTTTGGCACGCGTATGCCGCTCGCGGAAAGCGCACAGATCAGCCTCCGTTTCAAACAGAGGCGGCAAAGCGTTGTAGCTCTCCGTGCTGTGGAAGGCATCGATGGCCTCGATGCTTTCGCGCAGCGTCATGGGCTCCATGGCCTGATGTGCTGCGCCGAGCGCGACAAAATACAGCGAGTGCTCTGGGCAGAGGCCGGAAAGGCCGAGTGCTTCGTCAAAACAGGTGCGCAGTTCGCTCATAAATGTGAGCGGGCCGCCAAGGTAGACCACCTTGCCTTCGATTGGACGGCCCTGAGCAAGTCCGGCGATGGTCTGATTGACCACGGCCATGAAGATGGAGCGCGCCACATCCGCGCGCCGCGCACCCTGATTGAGCAGCGGCTGCACGTCGGTCTTGGCGAATACACCGCAGCGGGAAGCGATGGTATAGGTGCGCTCGGCTTGGGCGGCTTCTTCGTTCATCTGAGCCGGGGTGATGCCCAGCAGCGTGGCCATTTGGTCGATGAACGCGCCGGTGCCGCCAGCGCAGGAACCATTCATGCGCACTTCAAGCGTTCCTTTGAGGAAGAGGATTTTCGCGTCCTCGCCGCCCAGCTCGATAATCACATCGGTGCCGGGCAGATACAGGTCGGCGGCCACCTTGGTGGCATAGACCTCCTGCACAAACGGAATGTGTGCGCCCAGCGCAAGGCCCATGCCCGCAGAACCGGAGATGCTCAGGCGCACCGGTGCACCCTTGATCACATCGCAGTCAAGGCGGGTGAGCAGCTCCCGCGTCTTTTGGCTGATGAGGGAGTAGTGCCTGTCGTAACAGGAATAGACGATCTCGTCTTGACTGTTGAGAACAACGCACTTAATGGTCGTGGAACCGATGTCCAGGCCGATTCGTAAGGTATCGGACATGATCGTGCTCCTTTCTGAAATGTCATCTATGGAAAACGTGTTTTTCTAGGTGTAGACAGGAAAAATTGCCGCAGACAGTCCATGTCGATCTCATATTATAGTGGATACAAAATGGAGTTTCAACCAGAAAATAAAAAGAGTCAATTTTTGCATAATGATTCTGAATGGAATTTGTGAGATGGTGCCTTAATATTTCTGAATGTCTTGTGAAATGAACTGCATAGCTTGAAGAAATGGACATGATCTGCTATAATTTCAAGATGGTTGAATGTGCGTATGAAAAAGGAGGAGCGGCCGTGGCCAAGCTGGAGGCTTATCATAAATCCCTGGATTATTCGTATGCGCCGGGCATTTTCCCGGCGACGGAATGCCTGAAAAATGCGCCGCAGCGCTGCTTGCGTCTGCTGCTCTCCAGCGCCAGCGAGCACAGCGAAGGTGCGCAGCACCTGCGTGCGCAGGCGGAGGCCTGTGGTGTGCGCGTGGAACTGGCGGACAGGGCGCTGGAGCGCATCAGCAAGAAGGAAAACTGTTTCGCGGCGATGGTGTATCGCAAGCAGGAGGGCGTGTTTGTGCAGGGCGCACCGCATATCGTGCTGGTCAATCCCAGCGACAGCGGCAATCTGGGCACCATCCTGCGCACGGCGCTGGGCTTTGGGCTGACGAATATCGCCATCATCCGCCCGGCGGTTGATTCGGATGATCCGCGCGTCACGCGCGCTTCGATGGGGGCGGCGTTTTCCCTGAACATCCGCCACTTTGATTCCTTTGAGGCGTATCGGGCGGAGGAGCCTGCGCGGCAGCTCTTTCCATTTATGCTCACCGGCGCGGTGCCGCTTGAAGAGGCGGTGAGACGGGTCAATGGCGAATTCGCGCTGGTCTTTGGCAACGAGGCGACTGGCTTGCCAGATGTGTTTGCCGAGCTGGGCGTGAGCACGCTGATTCCGCACCGCGCCAATATTGATTCGCTGAATCTCGCCATTGCGGCGGGCATCGGTATGTATGCCTTTACCAATCGTCAGGAGGCTGAATGCAAATGATTACCCTTGTGCTGGACGCCATGGGCGGCGATAACGCGCCCAAGGTCAATGTGGACGGCGCGATTGATGCGCTGCGTGCCTTTGAGGATATCGAGGTGGCGCTGGTCGGCCCGCAGGAGCTGCTGGAAAAGACGATCTCGGAATACGCCGATCAGGCGGGCTATGAGGCCGTGAAGGAGAGGCTGCGCATCGTTCATGCGAGCGAGGTCATCACCACGCAGGAACATCCCGTCATGGCACTGCGCCGCAAGAAGGATTCTACATTTAACGTGGGCATGGACATGGTGCGCCGCAAGGAAGCGCAGGCGTTTATCTCTGCGGGCTCCACCGGCGCGGTGATGGCGGGCGCGATGTTCAAAATCGGACGCATCAAGGGCATCGACCGTCCGGCGATCGGCGCACTGCTGCCTGTTCCGGGGCGTGCGATGCTGCTGATGGACGCGGGTGCCAATACGGACTGCAAGCCGGAGTGGATCAACCAGTTCGCCATGATGGGCAGCATCTACATGAACCGCGTCATGGGTGTCAAAGCCCCGGAAGTAGGTCTGGTCAACATCGGCGTGGAAGCGGCTAAGGGCAATGAACAGGCCCAGCAGGCCTATGCGCTGATGAATGCCCAGCAGGCGTACAAGTTTGTGGGCAACATTGAGGCACGCGATACGCTGGCGGGGCTGTGTGACGTGCTGGCGGCGGACGGCTTTGTGGGCAATGTGGTACTCAAGAATACCGAGGGCGTGATTGCAGCGCTGTTCAATTTGATTAAGGAAGGGCTGATGGGCAGCCTGAAGGGCAAGGCCGCCGCGCTGCTGGCGAAGGATACCTTCCGGTCGCTCAAGCACAGCTTCAATTCTGAAGAGGTCGGCGGCGCACCGCTGCTGGGTGTGGAGGGCGTCGTCATCAAGGCGCACGGCAACTCGCAGGCCCGCGCAATCTTCTGTGCGCTTCGTCAGGCGCGCACCGTGGTGCAGACCGGCGTGGTGGAGCAGATTCGCGAGGGCGTGGCGCAGCTTGCGCAGACTGAGGAAGCCTGATTCGGATTCCCGTGGGAATCCTGCAAACATAAAGGAGGAGAATACGCGATGATGGAAAAGCTGGTGGCCATGGTGGCCGAACAGATGGGCGTTGATGCGGCTTCGGTGAAGCCGGAGACGAGGCTCAAGGAGGATTTGCAGGCGGACAGCGCGTCGATCATGATGCTGGTGATGGACGTGGAGAGCGAGTTTGGCATCGAGGTCGAGGATGATGCGATCGAGAAGGTCAAGACCGTCGGCGATATGGCGCAGTATATTCAGGAGAAGATGTAATGGACAAGCCCGCTGCTGGGGGAAATATGCCCGGCAGCGGCTTTCCCGCTTATTTCGGTTTGCGCGACGGCGGTTGTGGAAAGCGAAATGAACGGGATGCGTAATGTGATAAGGAGGGAAATCCGTCATGAATTATCGTGCGCTTGAGCGTGCAATCGGCTATACCTTTGCGGATGGTGCGCTGCTGGATTTGGCGATGACGCATCCGTCCTATGCGCTTCAGCATAAGTGTCGGGACAATCAGCGTCTGGAATTTTTGGGCGACGCGGTTCTGGAAATCTGCGTCAGCCGCGTGCTGTATCACAAATTTCCCAAGCTCAAGGAGGGACAGCTCACCCGCAGGCGGGCTGCGCTGGTGTGCGAGGCCAATCTCGCAGAGGCGGCGCGCCGCTTTGGGCTGGGCTCCTTCCTCAAGCTGGATAGGGGCGAGGAAGTGGTTGGCGGCCGGGAAAACCCGTCCATTCTGGCGGACACGATGGAGGCGGTGATTGCCGCTGTCTATCTGGATGCGGGCATGGATGAAGCGGCGGCGCTGGTGGATCGCGCGATGGGCGATTATGTCTCTGCGGCGGCGAGCGACCGGGATGCCAAGAGCGCCCTTCAGGAGTATTTGCAGGCGCTGGGCGAGGAAACGCCCTATTATGAAATCGTCGCGCAGGACGGCCCGCCGCATGCTCGCGTGTTTACTGCCCGCGTGCTGCGTGCTGACGGCACGGAACTGGGACGGGGGCAGGGGGCACGCAAGCAGCGTGCTGAGGAGGCTGCTGCCCAGATGGCCATGACAGCGCTGGGACAGAAGAAGTGACCGGCGCTGTGCCGAACAATGAAACGGGAAAGGAGTCGCTCAGGTGCGGCTAAAGAGACTGGAAATATACGGCTTCAAGTCGTTTGCGGATAGAACGGTCGTCGTCTTTGATCAGGGCATCACGGGCATTGTCGGCCCCAACGGCAGCGGCAAATCAAACCTTTCGGATGCGGTGCGCTGGGTGCTGGGCGAGCAGAGCGCCAAGGCCCTGCGCGGCGGCAAGATGGAGGATGTGATCTTCAACGGCACCCAGCGGCGCAAGCGGCTGGGTTACTGTGAGGTTTCACTGGTTTTTGATAACGAGGATCACGCGCTGCCGGTGGATTTTGCCGAGGTAATGATTACCCGCCGTGTCTACCGCAGCGGCGAGGGCGAATACTACATCAACAAGGCCGCCTGCCGCCTGCGCGATATCGTGGACCTTTTCCGCGATACGGGCGTGGGCAAGGAGGGCTACTCCATCATTGGACAGGGGCGCATCGGCGAGATCCTCTCCCAGAAGAGCGAGGATCGCCGCGGCATCTTTGAAGAAGCGGCGGGCATTGTCAAGTACCGCACGCGCAAGGAAGAGAGCGAAAAGCGCCTGCTGAATATGCACGACAACCTTGACCGCGTGGAGGACATCATCGCAGAGCTGGAGGGGCAGCTTGAACCGCTGGCTAAGGCGAGCGAGACGGCGCGGCATTATCTGGCGCTGCGCGACGAGCTGCGCGTGCTGGAGTGCTCAGCGTTTGTGCTGCGCAGTGACCGAGCACAGGAACGCATTTCGGATGCGGAGGCGCTGTTGGGCGGTCTGCGCGAGGCGATTGAGCAGGAAGAGCGGCGCGCCAGCACGCTGGCGGCTGCACGCGATACGGCCAATGAAAAGGCGCAGGACCTGGAAACGCAGGTATCCAGTGCGCACGAGTCGGTGCTGGAGCTGACGCGCGAAAGGGAATCACGAGAGGGCGAGTTAGCCATGCTTCGCGCAGAAATCGCGCGCATGGAAAAAGACGTGCTCAGCCTGAGCCAGGAGGAGGACGTTCGGCGCGCACGGAGCGAAGCGCTGGAAAACGAAATCCGGCAGAATGAGGCCGATACGCTTACCACGCGGACGCAGATTGTCGAATGGCAGCGCGAGCTGAACGCCCGAGAGTCCGAGCTGGAAACAGCGCAGGGAGCGGCGCGCGAGGCGGAAGAGACGCTGGAGACGCATAAGAGCGCCATTATCGACGCGATGAACCGCCTGAGCGACGTGCGCACCAGTGAGGCACGCTTGTCCACCATGCGCAAGGAGCTGGAGCGACGCGGCGAAGAAGCCCGAGCCCAGCGCGAGGAGCTGAGCATCATTGCCGAGCGGCTTGATGAGCAGCTGGAGGAAGCGTGCGGCGAGCTTGAAACGTTTAAGCAGGTCGAGAGCGAACTGCAGGAGACCGGGCGGCAGATTGAGCAGGAAAGTCAGGATGCTGCCCAGAAGATTGCGCACATTCAGCAGGCTGTCAGCGATGCGAACGGTCAGAAGCAGGCCGCGGCGAGCCGTTTGCGCGTGCTTCGTGAGATGGAGCGCGACTATGCCGGCTATCAGCAGGCGGTCAAGCAGGTGCTGCTTCATGCGCGTGGCCATGAGGGCGTGCGCGGCGTGGTGGCCTCGCTGATGCAGGTGCCCAAGGAGCTGGAGCGTGCGGTGGAAGCCGTGCTGGGCGGCGCACTGCAAAATGTCGTCACCACGGACGAATATGTGGCGCGAGACATGATCGCCTATCTGCGAAGCAACAAACTTGGACGTGCAACGTTTTTGCCGATGACGACGATCACCGGCAGGACGCTCAACGCGCAGGAGCGTCAGCTTTTGAGTATGCCCGGCTGTGTCGGCGTAGCGAGCGAGCTGGTGAGCTTTGCGCCGGAGTACCGCGGCATTGTCGAAAATCTGCTTGGCCGGACGGTGGTGGCGGAGAACCTCGATGCGGGTATTGAGATCATGCGCCGGGGCAGGCACGCTTTCCGTCTGGTGACGCTGGAGGGCGATGTCATGCACTCCGGCGGCTCGATGACGGGCGGCAGCGCGGCATCCCGCATGACGAGTCTGCTCTCCCGTGAGCGCGAAATCAAGGAGCATGAAGCGCTGCTGGTTCAGCTTGACCGGCGGATTGCGGAATTTGAAGAGCGGCTTCGCAAGGGCGAGGAATTCCGACAGGGCGTGAAGCAGCGCAGGGCGAAGGCTTTTGATGACCTGCATCAGGCGCAGATTGATGTTTCGATTGCTTCTGAGCGCGTGCGCACGCTGACGGTGCAGCGCGAGGGACACGCCCAGCAGGAGCAGCGCTGCGAACTGCTCTGCGAGCAGATTGCCGAGAATCTGGCGCAGATTGACAGCCAGCTTGACGGCGCACGCAGCACGCAGGCCGGCGAGGAGCGCACCAGCGACGAGATGAACCGCCGCACGGGCGAGCTTTCCGATGCGCTCTATGAGCGGCGCGAGGCGCTGGATGCCCTGCGCGAGCGGACGCAGGAAGTGCGCGTCACGCTGGCAGCTAAGGAGCGCGATTTGACGGCGCTGACGGCGGATGGTGCGCGTATGCGCCGCGAGCAGGAGGAGTTAGCTGCCCAGCTCTATCAGGCGCATGATCAGCGGGAGCAGCTGATTCTCAAGCATCAGCAGGCGACGGAACGGCAGGCGGCAGATACTCAGCTTTCTTCTTCCTGTGCCGAGCAGCTTGAAGCCGCACAAAAGACGCTTGCCCGGCTGCAGGCGCTGCGCGGTGAGAGCCAAGAGAAGGTGCGTGCGCTGACGCAGGAGATTGATGCGCTGCATGAGCAGCTTGCGCAGGATCAGGAAAAGGGGCACCGCGCAGAGATGGTGCTTTCCCGCACGCAGGCGGAGCTTTCTCAGATGCAGCAGCGCATTTGGGACGAGTATGAGCTGACCTATGCGGGCGCAAAGGAATATCTGAACGAGCCGTTCGATCTGGGGGCCTCTGACAAGCGTTCCGGCGAGATTCGGCGTGAGATCCGCGCGATGGGCCCGGTCAACGTGACGGCTGTGGAGGATTACCGCGCTACGCGCGAGCGCTATGAGGAGCTTGCGCGCCAGCGGGATGATCTGGTCAAGGCGGAGAGTGACCTCAAGGGCATTATCGATAGCCTGCAGCGCCAGATGGAGCGGCAGTTTATGGAGAACTTCCACTTGATGCAGCAGTATTTTGCCGAAACGTTCAGCAAGCTCTTCGGCGGCGGTTATGCGGAGCTGCGCCTGCTTGATGAAAGCGATGTGCTGGGCTGCGGCATTGAGATCGTGGCGCAGCCCCCGGGCAAAAAGCTGCAAATGCTCTCACTGCTCTCCGGCGGCGAGCGTGCGCTGACGGCCATCGCTATCCTGTTTGCGATGCTGCGGCTCAAGCCGACGCCGTTCTGCTTCCTTGACGAGATCGAGGCGGCGCTGGATGACGGCAATATCTCCACGTTCGCGGATTATCTGCGGGATTTCTCGCGGAACACACAGTTTGTGGTCGTTACCCATCGAAAGGGAACGATGGAGCGCTGCGATGGATTGTACGGCGTGGCGATGGAAGAAAAGGGCGTTTCGACCATGCTCAGCGTCGAACTCAAGGACGTGAGCGCGGACGCCATGGAATGATGAATACAGAGCGATTGGCATAGGGAGGAGTACGACCATGGGTTTCTTTGGTTTCGGCAAGAAGCGCCGCGAAGAGCGGCATGAAGAGGCCGCGCCCGTTCAGGAGACAACGCCGGTGCAGGAGCCTGTACAGCAGGAGCCTGTACAGCAGGAGCTGGTTCGGGAAGAGCGGGAGAAGAAAGGTCTGTTTTCCAGACTGTGGAACGGCCTGTCCAAGACGCGTACCAATGTGGCGGGGCGTGTGGATGAGCTGATCGAAGCGACGGAAAAGATTGACGAGGACTTTTATGAGGATCTGGTGGACATCCTGATCATGAGCGATATGGGTGTGCGCACCAGCGATAGGGTGATTGAGGAGCTCAAGCGCCGTGTGCAGGAGCAGCACATCACCGATGCGCGCAAGGCGCGCGAGATCCTCAAACAGATTCTCAAAGAGATCATGGATATGCCGCGCAAGCCGCTGCGTTGGCCGATGGTGATGATGGTGGTTGGCGTGAACGGCGTGGGCAAGACAACGACGATCGGCAAGCTGGCGATGCGCTTCAAGGATGCGCGACACAGTGTCGTGCTGGCGGCGGCAGATACGTTCCGCGCAGCGGCAGCCGATCAGCTTCAGATCTGGTCGGAGCGCGCGCAGGTGCCGATTGTGCGCCACGCCGAGGGCGCAGACCCCGCTGCTGTCGTGTTTGACGGTATCCAGAAGGCGAAGGCGACGGAGGCTGATCTGCTGATTGTGGATACGGCGGGCCGCCTGCACAATAAGAAGAACCTGATGGAGGAGCTGCGCAAGATCGACCGCATCATCACCCGCGAATACGAGGGCGCGGAGGTGCGCACGCTGCTGGTGATTGACGCGACAACCGGACAGAATGGTTTGCAGCAGGCGCGTGAGTTCGCCTCCGTAGCAGAGGTGTCCGGCATTGTGCTGACCAAGCTGGACGGCACCGCCAAGGGCGGCATCGCTGTGGCGATCATGGAGGAGCTGAAGCTCCCGGTGCTCTACATCGGCGTGGGCGAGGGCATTGAGGATTTGCAGGCGTTCGATGCGGGCGCGTTTGTCGATGCGATCTTCTGATCGGACGGCAAAACCATCTTGCAGATTTTCGGCGTGTTCAGGCTTTTGTGTTGGATGAACCGGCAATCTGCTGTGTATGAGAGGAGGGGCGCTTTGTGAGAAGGCTCAGGCGCTTTCTGAACTTCATCGCCTCGCGTATGTTTTTTCTGACGGTCATCAGTGCGCTGCTGATCATCTCGTTCTATCTGGCGATGAACACCGCGAACATCTGGGTGCTGATCGACGATGGCCTGTCTGCGCGCGCCTCCGTGGTGCTGATGGGCGAGGATACGTCCGATTTGACCAAGTACTTCAAGCAGGAGTTCATCAGTCAGGACCCGGTTTTGAAGGTGGGCATGAGCGATACGTCGCCGTACCGGGACTATGAGATCCGCGGCTTTGATCACCGTGTGCGCATGGTGTCCGTGTGGTCGTGGCCGTGGGAGAACGTGGGGCGTGCAGAGGTTGTGGAGAGCATCCCGGCCATTGATGGCACCATCCGTGCTTCCCGGCGCGATGCGGCGCTGGCTGAAGGCGGCGAAGCACGCCTTTCTCCGCCGGCATGGACAACATCGCGTTATCGTGTGACGCTCACGCGCACGGCTGGGCGCTGGATGATTTCAAACCTTCAGTTGATGGAACAGATGGAACCATGACGAGAAACTTTGATTTTTTGAAACAGGGCGCAATGCTGGCCCCCATGGCGGGGGTGACCGATATGCCTTTTCGCGTGCTTTGCCATGAATATGGCTGTCCGATGGCGGTCAGCGAGATGGTCAGCGCCAAGGGCTACCTGCTTTCGCCCAAGGACAATCGCGCATCGCGCGAGCTGCTGGCTGTCGATCCGCGTGAGGAGGGCGCTGTTGCGCTCCAAATCTTTGGCAGCGAGCCGGAGATCATGGCGCGCGCGGCGGACGAGCTGACAGCCTCCGGGCGCTATGCGCTGCTGGATATCAACATGGGCTGTCCCGTGCCGAAGATCGCCGGAAATGGTGAAGGAAGCGCCCTTCTCAAAACGCCTGAACTGGCGGCACAGATTGTGCGCGAGGTGGCGGCAGCCTCCCATGTGCCGGTAACCGTGAAGATGCGATTGGGTTTTGATGCGGGGAGCGAGACCTATCTTGCGCTCGGCCCGATGCTGGAAGCGGCTGGCGCGACGATGCTGACGCTGCACGCGCGGACGCGAAGCCAGTATTATGAAGGCCATGCGGATTGGAGCGCCATCCGAAAGCTCAAGCAGCGCGTTTCCATCCCCGTTGTGGGCAACGGCGATGTGACGAGCTGGGCGGATGCACAGCGTATGCTGGAGGAAACGGGCTGTGACGGCGTGGCCGTCGGGCGTGCAGCGCAGGGCAATCCGTGGATTTTTGAGCAGATTCGCGATGGCATGGCAGGCAAACCGCTGCGCGATGTGACGCCGACGGAAAAGCTCAATGTGCTGCTCCGCCACGCGAAAATGCTGGCGCAGCTCAAGGGGGAAGGCATCGCCGTGCGGGAGATGCGCAGGCACATCGTGTGCTATGTGCGCGGGATGCGCGGCGCGGCAAAGCTGCGCACGCAGGTGAATGGGCTTCTCACGCTGGAAGCGATGGAGGAGACGCTTCGCACATTCATGTGTGAAGGGGAATATTGACAAATGCTGGATTGGATACGGTTTGTATCCTCAAAAAACGCCCTGATCCCAATGAGGTCAGGGCGTTTTATGATGCCATCTATCCGGCGAGAGCTGCCGCCATATTGATGAGCGAGGTGAACAGGCTCAGCCTCAGCAGCGCTTCGCCTGCGCGGCCTGCCTGCCGCTGGACAGCCGGGGTCATGGCAAGCAGCGCACCGCCAATCGCGCCGGGCAATAGCCAGAGCAGCACGTCTGCATCCGGCAGGTTGAGCCTGCTTCGGATGAGCAGAATGACGAGCTTGCCTGCCATGGCGCACAGCGTAATGGTCAGCGCGGCGACGGCGGATTCGTCGTTCTCCGCATCAAAGAGCAGGAAGTAGAGCATCAGGGTCAGCGGCTCCGCGCCGAAGGAAAGGAACGAGGCGATCAGACCGACCAGCAGCGCGATGGGGAAGGCGGCAAGCCGCGTGAGGGAGAGTGGCCTGACGGTACGCGAAAGCGTGCGGAAGTACACGGCGGGCAGGGCGACCAGTGTAAAGAGCAGCGCGTTTTGCAGCAGAATGGCGGTATCGCGCGGGATGACGGCGACAAAGCGGGCGGCGGCCAGATCGCCGAGCACGCCGCCGAGCGCCGCGCCGACTGCCAGCAGAAGCAGCTCGTCCTGATGCAACGGAAGTGGCTGACTGAGCGCAAAGAATGCGCTGACGAGCGCTGCGCCCAGCGTACCCATCGTGCAGAGGACGGCGATGGACGCGGGCTCAAGCGGCGAAATCGCATCCAGCAGCGGGCGCAGCAGCGTGGTAGCGCCCAGCCCAGCGGTCAGGCCGAAGAATGCGCTTGCGCCTGCGAGGAGAAGATAGATCATGTCTGCGCCTTTCCCAGCACGGCGGCGCTGCCCAGCGCGTCCTCGATGCGCAGCAGCCGGTTGTACTTAGCCACGCGCTCGCTGCGGCAGGGCGCACCGGTCTTGATCTGACCGGCATTGAGCGCGACGGCCAGATCAGCGATGGTCGTGTCCTCGCTGTCGCCGCTGCGGTGGGAGACGATGGTGCGGTAGCCGTTTTCACGGGCGAGCTGCGCGGCGCGGATCGTCTCGCTCAGCGTGCCGACCTGATTCGGCTTGAGCAGGATGGCGTTGCCGCAGCCCATGGCGATGCCCTTGGCGAGCCGGTTTTGCTGGGTGACGAACAGATCATCGCCCACGAGTTGACAGGCGCTGCCCATCGCCTGCGTCAGCGACTGCCACGCGCTCCAGTCGTCCTCCCCGAGCGCATCCTCGATGGAGAGAATGGGATACCGGCTTTGCAGCGCTTTCCAATGCTCGATCAGCTCGCTGCCGGTCATGCTGCGCTGGGATTTGGGCAGGGTATAGCCGGTCTTGGTTTTCCATTCGCTGGCGGCGGCATCCAGCGCGAGCTGAATATCCGTGCCGGGCGCGTATCCGGCGCGGGCGATGGCCTCCAGAATCAGATCAATGGCCTCGGTCTCATCGCGGACATCCGGCGCAAAGCCGCCCTCGTCGCCCACGGCGGTGGACAGGTGCTTTTTATGCAGCAACGCGGCGAGTGCGTGATAGACCTCTGCGCCCATGCGCAGTGCGCCGCGGAAGGTCTCGGCGCCGACAGGCACGATCATAAACTCCTGCACATCGAGGCTGTTGCCCGCATGAGCGCCGCCGTTGAGAATGTTCATCATGGGCATGGGGAGCGTGACGGCCTGTGCGCCGCCCAAGAATTGGTACAGCGCAACACCCTGACTGCATGCCGCGGCCTTTGCGCAGGCCAGAGAGACCGCCAGCGTTGCGTTTGCGCCGAGGGCGGATTTGTTGTCCGTGCCATCGAGCGCAATCATGGCGTTGTCTATGGCAAAGAGGTCGGCGGCATCCATGCCGCACAGCGCTTTGGCGATGCTGGTAGAGATGTTCTTGCAGGCGCGGCGCACGCCTTTGCCCTGATAGCACTGCATATCGTCGTCGCGCAGTTCCAGCGCTTCAAACCGGCCTGTCGATGCGCCGCTTGGGGCGATAGCGGTGCAGACGACGCCTCCAGCCAGATGCACCTCGGCCTCTACGGTCGGGTTTCCGCGCGAATCGAGCACCTCGCGGCCGAGTATGCTGATGATTTCTGTTTGAACCATGCCGATCCCTCCGCAATTCGTTTGGCGCTAGCATGAGCCATTGCGGCAGGGATTATGCGCGGGGCTTTATATGCACAAAGCGGAGCCGGACAGAGCCGGCTCCGCAAGAGACAGGGAAGGGAAGAAAACGGAAATCAGAATTTCAGGAACCAGGTGGAGATATAGCCGGTCACACCGTCGATCTGGGTCTTTGTCCAGTCGGTGCCCTTTTCAAGCACTTGGATCTTGGTGCCCACCGGCACGGTGGAGAGGATGGACGCATTCAGGCTCGCCGCGGAGCGGAAATTGACGTAGCTGTTGCCGTTGGGGTTAAAGACGATGGCGGTGCCGCTGGCAGCCTCGTTGTTGACCTTCAGGAACTTCGCCATCATGTAGCCGGTCTGATCGTCCACCTTGACCTTGTACCAGCCATCGAGCTTTTTGAGCAGGGTGACGGCTTTGCCGTTGCGGTAGTAGCCCAGCGCCTCGCTGGCGGTAGAGGGCTCCTTGCGCAGGAACAGCACCTGCGTATCCGATGGGTTGTTGACCACGGCGCTGCCGATGACGGAGCTGGAAGAGCCGCTGCCCGGCTTGCTGCCGGACAGCCAGCGGCTGAACATATAGCCGGTCTGACCGTTGACCTTCACCTTGCTCCATCCATTCTGCGTGGACAGCACGGTGACGGCGGTGCCGCGCGGATAGGAGCCGATGATCGTGCCATTCGGCTCGCTGCGCAGGTTCAGACCGCGGGCGTTGGTGTTCACATAGCGGGTATGGCTGGCAGAACCTTCGCTGCCCAGATAGCGGGCGTACATATAGCCGCTCTGGCCGCCGACGTTCACAAACGCCCAGCCGTCGTTGTAGCCCAGCACCTCGACTTCGG
>JAXJLD010000134.1:0-15165 GCA_036297385.1 Christensenellales bacterium
ATTGAAAAGCCAAGCACTAACCCCCGTCAGGTCACGCTTCGCTCCCTGACGGCTTTGCATAAAGGGTTTCGGAGATACATTGGGCTGCCGCCCAAACCTGCCTGAGGGAGCTGTCCCTCAGACTCCCTTCTTCGCTTCGCGCTTATCACGCATTTCTATCAGAAAACAGGATAATACGCTTTTGCAGCTAAAACCTTCTGCTCAAATTGAATCCGTTTTCTTCTTTTATAACCCCAGCATCGTCGCCGCCAGATGCACGAACAGCACTGCCAGCACGCCCAGAAACATCGGGCGAATCAGCCGCGCACCCTTCTTCATCGCCAGCCCTGCGCCCAGATAGCTGCCCGCCACGTTGGTCAGCGTGGCCAGCAGCACCGCCGGCCAAACCACCGCGTCCGAAAACGCATACGTTGCCGCAGAGGCGAGGTTCGCGCAGAAGGCCACAAACTTTGCGTTGCCGGAGGCCGTCGTCAGATCCAGCCTGCACAGCAGCGCAAAGCCCAGCATGAAAAACGTGCCGCTTCCTGCGCCATAGAAGCCCTGATAGCCGCCGATGAGCAGGCCGATGAGCAGGCTCGACCCGATGTAGCGCCGACGGCTCAGCCCCTCCACATGGTTCTCCGCGCCAAAGTTCGGCCTAGTCAGAATCACAGCCGTAGCAATGGGCAGCAGCACAATCATCACGATCTCCAGAATGTGCTCCGGCATCACCAGATTCAGCCGTGCCCCCAGAAATGCTCCCAGCACGGCCAGCGGCCCCGCCAGCCACGCCGTCGGCCAATGGATTCGCTTTGCCTTCACATAGCGCGCCAGCGAGGTCGCGCCGCCCATGAAGATGGCGCACTGGTTCGTGCCCGTGACCAGATGCGCCGGGAAGCCGATCGCCATGAACATCGGCATGGACAGCAGTCCACCACCCCCGCACACTGCATCAATGATGCCGCAGAAAAAGAAGGTCACCGCGAGAATCGCACCCTCGATGCTGAAGATCGTAAAGGTCATCGTCATGTTTCTCCCTTGTGGTTATGCTTGCGAAAGGGCTGCACCTGCGTACAGCCCTTTGTCGGTGAATCCGCTCATTCCGCTTCAGGCACTTTGCCCTCCGCCGCTTTCTCCTGCGCGTTCTCCAGCTCTTCCTCCGCCTGCGCCGCAGCCGCCCAGTTCATGCGGCCATAGCGCTTAGCCAGTGCCGCCATCTCCTGAGCGAGCTCGTCGGTGAGTTGCTCTTTGCGCACACGCCAGCGCCAGTTCTTGCCCACGGTGGAGGGCTGGTTCATGCGGCAGCTATTGTCCAGACCCATGTAATCCTGAATCGGGATGATGCACATATCCGCACAGCTCATCATCGCCACGCTGATGAACGGGCGGTGGATTTCCTCTGCGGGCGTGTACGGGTCACAGAGGTATTCACGCGCCATCCGGCGCTCCTCCTCCTTGATGCCCGCAAACCAGCCGACGATGGTTTCATTGTCGTGCGTGCCGGTGTAGACCACGCAGTTGTAGGGATAGTTGTGCGGCAGGTAATCGTTCGCCGCGCCGGTATCGCGCGAGTCAAACGCAAATTCCAGCACCTTCATATTCGGATACCCGGTATCCTTGACCAGCTCGCGCACGGTATCCGTCATATAGCCCAGATCTTCCGCGATCACCGGCTTGTCACCGAGACATTCCTTGATGCGGCTGAACAGCGCCAGCCCAGGCCCCTTCTCCCAATGGCCGCCACGCGCGGTCTTTTCGCCGTAGGGGATGGAAAAATACTCGTCAAAGCCGCGGAAGTGGTCGATGCGCACCACGTCGTAGAGCTGGAAGCTGTGCCACATCCGCGTGACCCACCACGAAAAATCCGTCTGGCGGTGATAGTCCCAATCATAGAGCGGATTGCCCCACACCTGACCATCTGCGGCGAATCCGTCCGGCGGACAGCCCGCAATCGCGCTGGGCAGGTTGTTCTCATCCAGCTTAAACAGCTCCGGGTGCGACCACACATCCGCGCCATCCGGGGAAACATAGATCGGAATATCGCCTACAATCTGAATGTTCCGCGCATTGGCATATGCCTTGAGCTTCTTCCACTGCTTGTCAAACTGGAACTGCATATACATATGGAACTCGATATCAAAATACAGCTCCCGGCGGTAGTAATCCAGCGCGTACCCCCAGCGCAGGCGGATATCCTGCGGCCATTCCGTCCAGATTTTTCCGCCGAAGAACTCATGCACCGCCATGAACAGCGCATAATCGTTCAGCCACCAGTGGTTCTCGCTCACAAAGCGCTGATATTCCGGATTGCGGCTGATGTCGCTGCGCTCATACGCCTTGCGCAGCAGGCGGAAGCGATGCTCGTGCAGCGCGGTATAATCCACGTCCGCCGGATCGCTGCCGAAGTCCACCGCGTCGATCTCCTTCTGTGTCAGCACGCCCTCTTCCACCAGCGCCTCGAGGCTGATGAAGTACGGATTGCCCGCAAACGCGGAATATGCCTGATACGGCGAGTCGCTCGACGCGCCATAGCTGGTCGCGCCCAGCGGCAGAATCTGCCAGTAGGTCTGTCCGGCCTTGGCCAGCCAATCGACAAAATCATACGCAGCCTGTGAAAAGCAGCCGATGCCGTACCGGGACGGCAGGCTGGTGATGGAAAGCAATACACCTGCGGAACGCTTCATATGCAAAACTCCTTTGTTGCCGCTCCTGTCGCACACAGCGGCCCATTCTTTGATTCCCGGAGACCCGCATCGGAAACGTTTCCAATCTTGCCGTTTCAAAAACGCCCTATGCGGCGCTTTTGAAACGTTGTTCCCTCTGTCATCGGCTCTGCCGGTCAGTTATGTTCAATATAGTACATTTTTCAGCATTTTTCAAGGGGTTTGGACAACTTCGGTGTTTCCTGCCCCGCCAAAGATTGTGACGCTGACGGGCGCAAGCTCCACTTCGCCGGAAACGGTGCGCGGATGCTCCCAGAGGAAGCTGTCCTCCCCATCGCACAGCACGTCCCACGCCCCCGGCGGCAGCGTCAGCCTGCACGCTTCGCCGCCCGTGTTGACCGCCGCAATCACCTGCGTCCACCGCTCCCCCGCATTGTCCAGCAGCACAGCGGCTGCATACGGCGAGAGCGTCTCCACCGCCAGCAGCCGCTCATGCGCCTGCTCACGCTTATCGCACAGGCAGGCCAGCCGCTTGCGCAGCGCGATCAGCCCGCGGTAATACGCCGATACATCCGCAAACCGGACGGTGCGCCGCCAGTCGATCTGATTGATCGCCAGCGGGCTTCGGTATGTATTGCGTATGCCGCGCTTGGTGCGCGCAAAGTCCTCCCCGGCGAGCATGAACAGCCGCCCCTGACAGCAAAACAGCAGCGCCGCCGCCAGCTTGCTCGCACGCACCACCTCCTCCCGCCGCTCGGCAAAGCGCCGTCCGCCCAGCGCCGCCGTCAGCTTGTCCCACAGCGTCCAGTCATCGTGGGAAGAAAGATAGTTGATCGTCTGCGAGGGCGCGGCAAAGGGCAGTCCTTCGCCCGCCCAGCCGCGTATGCAGCACGCCAGCCATTCCGCATTGAACGGCCCGTAAGCGGCAAACCCGCGCGATGCGCGATCCCACAGCGAGCCGCGCACCGCGTCGCGCGTGTCATCGCAGAATGCGCCGGTCTGCGCATCCAGCAGGCGTATGTTCTCCTTGCCGCACAGCGCCGTTCCCGGCCGTTCGGCGCTCTCACCGCAGCGCCAAGGTTCACCGAATATCAGCTTTTCGCCCGCGCCGTAGCGTCTGTCCAGCGCTCGCCGGATGCGCTCCAGCAGCCCCGTATCCATCAGCCCCATCAGGTCAAACCGGAAGCCGTCGATGTGGTATTCCTCCGCCCAGTACAGCACCGAATCGAGGATGTACCGGCTGCACATACTGCGCTCGCTGGCCATCTCGTTGCCACAGCCCGATCCGTTGGCGGCGCTTCCGTCCGTATGCTGGCGGTAATCGTACCATGGCACCGCGCCAAACAGACACGAGCCCTCCAGCCACTGCGTATGGTTGTATACCACATCCATGATGACGCGCAGGCCCGCCGCGTGCAGCGCCTGCACCGCCTCCTTGAACTCCCGAATCCGCACCTCTCCCCGTGTCGGATCACTCGCATACGAACCCTCCGGCACATTGTAATTCACCGGATCGTAGCCCCAGTTGAACGCATCCGCACGCCCGCCCTCGTCCACGGAGCCGTAATCCTGTACCGGCATCAGCTCCACATAGGTAAAGCCCTGCGCCAAAAGATAGGCCACACAGGTCGGATGCTTTCCCCTACCGTCCAGCGTCGTCTGCGTCAGCGTCAGCGCCTTGTATTTGCCCCGCATCGCCTGCGGCACACCGCTGTGCACGTCCCACGAAAAGTCCTTGATGTGAATCTCCGCAATCACGTCCTCCGCCTGCCGCGCAGGCGCACGGTCGTTCTCCCAGCCCGGCGGATTCGTCGCTGACAGATCGACGACCATCGAGCGCACGCCGTTGAGGCCGCAGGCGCGCGCATACGGGTCGGCAATAAACCGCGTCACGCCGTCCACCGTCACATCGTATCCGTAGTACACGCCGTCAAGGTTTTCTGCCGTCTCCCATGTCCATCGCCCACGCTCCCCACGAACGAGCTCGTGTGCAGCATAGGCCCATCCCTCGTGTCCGCTCTCGTGCAGATACAGCACAACGCGCTGCGCCGTGGGCGCCCAAAGCGCAAAGCGCGTCCCCTCTGGCGTAATCTGCGCACCAAGCGGCTCGTCGCAGTGATACTGCGCCTCAAATTCCGCCGAATCAAACAGCGCCTTGAGCGCCGCCTCCTGATGTTCCATGTCCCGATCCTCTCATCGCCGCATCCGTTTTGTTTCGATTCATGTAGTATACCGTTTTTTGTTTTTCCGCGCAAGACGGCTGACCTTCTTTTCGGTTCGGCGGCTATTGCAGGCTTGTCAATCGTCTTGAATTCGATAGGATAAAAGAGATTCTTTGGGAAAAAGCCGTTTCAAAGGGCGCATAGCACGAATACGTTTGAGTTTTTGCTTCCTGTACGGCTTCGTGTGACCGTGAGCGCTGAAACGCTCTGCTCCCTGCCCCCGCGTCCCTCGACAAACCTTCCTCGGCTGTGTATAATAGAACTGTATATTCAAGACCGAGCCTTTATCATTTCCCAACGAAAGCAGGTTTTCTATGCGTCCTCCTTTCAGCCTCTCCCGCCGTGACGTGCGGTGTGTGCTTCTCTCCGTTGCCGTCTTTTCGCTGCTGGCTCACGGATACCGCTATCTGTCGCTGAGCTTTTCCGGCGATGCCATGCTGCTCTCGCAGACGGGCGAGGCGGCCTATCAGCTCTCCCTTGGGCGATTCCTCCAGCCGGTGTACTGGCTGGTGCGCGGCGATATCACCGCTCCTTGGCTCATCGGGCTGTTTGCCACGGCGTTTTTGATGGGCTCGGCGCTCATCGTCGTGCAGCTTCTGGGGCTGCACCGCCCGCTGCACATCGCCTTGGCCTGCGGCATCCTCACCGCCAACGAGACGCTTGCCGTCTCCAACGCCACCTACCTGCCGTGGACAGATGTATATATGCTCGCGCTGCTGCTGAGCCTGATGGGCGTGTACGCGGACAGGACGCTGCGCCGAGGCTGGCTCGTCAGCCCGATCTTCTACGCGCTCTCGCTGGGGCTTTATCAGAGTTATCTGCCCGCCGCCTCGACGATGATCCTCCTGCTGCTCCTGCTGGATACGCTGGACGGCGCGAAGGCGGGCGAGATCTGGAAGCGCGGCCTGCTTTCCTGCGTATCTCTGGTGCTCGGACTGCTGCTCTACGCGCTTGCGCTGCGACTGCTGCTCACCGCAACGGGCGGGCAGGCTTCACAGGATTACAATGGCGTGGGGCGCGTCGGGCTTGTCCCGCTGGCGCAGATTCCCGCCCTGCTGCAAGGCACATTTCTCATGCCGCTCCGCCTGCTCTTCAGCCCGTCCGATGTGCCGGCCATGACGTGGCACATCACCACCGTGCCTGTCGCGCTCAACTGGCTGATCTTCGGGCTGACCGCCGCGCTGATGGTGCTTCGCGCCAAGCCGAGGGGCATATTGGGATACCTGACCGCCGCATTTCTGCTGCTCATGCTGCCGCTGGGCATGAATTTCGTTCAGTTTATCGCCAAGGGCATCGCCAGCGGCCTGACCATCTATGCCTACAACCTCGCGTACCTTCTGCCTGTCGCGCTGGGCGCGCGCACCGAGGGCGCGGCAGACCGCCGCCGTCTCGCGCGCTTCGCCTCGTGCGGCGCGGGCGCGCTGCTCGCCGTCTTTCTGGCGCTGAATATCCGCAATGCGCACGCCATGGCCTTCAAGCGCGACGTGGAGTTTTCCGCCACCACCGCAGCCATGACGCGCCTCCTCGATCAGGCAGAGCGCACCGAGGGCTACGTACCCGGCGAAACGCCTGTCGTGCTGATAGGGATGCTCCCCTCCTCTGCCATCGCCATGGAGCGCCCCGGCTTTGAGCAAATCGCCAAGGCGCAGGGGATGCGCTACACCTACGGCGCTTCCTACGAAACCGGCAACTACTGGTACCTGGAAATGGCGCTGGGAGAGCCGATCCGTCTGGTTTCCCACGAGGAGCGCGTGCGCCTGAGTGCGCAGCCGCAGGCCGCCGCCCTGCCCGCATATCCTGCCCCCGGATGCTGCCGCATGATCGACGGCTATCTCTACATCCGCATCCAATGACCTGAGCCAAAGGAGCACATCCATGAAACTGTCCAAGCGCTTGTCCGTCGATTCTTCCGTCGTCCGATATACGGCGTTCTTTACCGTCATTTTCGTGCTGGCTGCACACGCCTTCTGCCTGTTCAACCTCACCTATACCAGCGGCTCCGTCATGCTCAGCGTGAGCGATGGCCGCCGCGCACAGATCGCGGGCGGGCAGTACCTTCTGCCCTTCTACTGGCTGATTCGCGGCAGTATCTCCGCGCCGCTGTGGGTCGGCTTGCTCAGCACGCTGTATCTGACAGCAGCCAACATCGTCATCGCCGGGCTGCTCGGCCTGCGCAGTCCGCTCTCCCTCTTTGCGCTGTGCGGCACAATGACCGCTAACGCCGCCGTCACCACCGTGTTCGCGGGCGCACTGAATACAGCGGATGCCGTCTTTCTGTCCATGCTGCTCGTTTCGCTGTCCGTTGCCTGCTGCATACGGCTGCGCTGGGGCGCATTCGTCGGCGCAGCGCTTCTGGCCGCCGCACTGGCGCTGGATGCCGCCGCGCTCCCCTTCTTCGCCGCGCTGGCGCTGCTTGCGCTTTTGGGCCATTGGCTTGACGCGCAGGATGCAAGCGAATGGCGGTGCGCCCTGCTCGCTCTGCTCGGTGCGCTTGGCCTCGGCTTGGCCCTCTATGCCGCGGGCGATTTTGTGATGCTGCGCCGCAGCGGTATCCAGCAGGCGGCCTCGTGGCGCACAGCCGAGGCTTCCTTCGCTCCGGTTCAAGCGCTGCTTGCTCCGCTGACTGCCTATCCGCACCTCAGCATCGCATTGCGCGTTCTGCTCGTCCTGCTCGCCGCGGCAGCACTCCTTGGCCTGTGGAAAGCGCGTGGTGCGCACCATGCGGCGATTCCCGCGCTCCTCATGCTCGCCCTTCCACTGTCCGCTGGACTGCCCCTCTTCTCCGGCAGTCCCGTCGGACAGATTCTCCCGGCATACTGCCTGCTCGACCTGATTCCCCTGCTGCTGGTCGTCCGGCTCTCGTCCCGGCGCGTACAGCGGTTCGCCGCAGGCGCATTCGGCGTACTGTTTCTGGGAAGCATCGTGTTTGCCAATCAGGTATACCTGAAAAAGAATCTTGAGTTTGAATCCACGCTCTCCCTGACCTCGCGCATCATCCAGCGCGCCGAGGAAACCGAGGGCTATCAGCCGGGCGTTACGCCGGTCGCCATCATCGGCACGCCGGAAAACTCCATCTTCGCCGTTGAGCGCAAGGGCTTTGAACATCTGGCCACGCTCGATGCGGCAAAGGGGCATTACGCTATCGCCACCGATGAGGACATGATCTGGTACTGCTGGGATGTGCTGGGCTATCCCTTCAATTTCGTCAGCGCCTTTGAGCTGGAACAGCTCAAGGCCGATCAGGCCGTCATGGCGATGCCCGCCTTCCCGGCGGAGGGCTGCTGCGCGTTTGTCGGAGAAACGCTGGTCGTCAAGGTGTCGCCCTTCTAAATCATACGATTTTTTGACCAAAATAAGCCATAAGCGCGAAGCGAAGAAAGGCATCGGGGTTATACGCCCCATGTTCTTCTTCGCTTCGCGCTTATTGATCGTTTTATACTGTTTTGCATCTAAAACCTTGCACGCAAATTGAACCCGTTTCAATCGTAGACCGCTTTGCGGTCTGCTCTGAAACTACGTTTTTCAGGTGTATATTAGGGCTGCCGCCCTAAAACCCGCTTGGGGATTTCATCCCCAAACCCCTTCTTCGCTTCGCGCTTATTGCTCGCTTTATTCAGGAAATAAGATGAGAACAGCATACGCCGATGAGCCATTCGCCTATTGGATCAATACGCGAGATTTACGCGCACATCCTCCACTGTCACACCGCCTTCAATCAGTCCCTGCGCACGCATCCAGTCGATGTTCTTCTGCCAGCATTCATCCGTCTGCGTGAGGAACGCCGCCTCCTGCGTCTCCATCAGCGGCAGCAGCGTCTGCATACTCTGGCGCTCCACGGTCTCCGAAAGCGGGAAATTCTCCGCGCTCTGGTTATCCAGCAGAATCCGCAGCGCCTCCTCCGGGTTCTGCTTCATATCGGCAAAGCCCTTGGCAGACGCACGCAGGAACGCCGCCAGCGTTTCCGGCTCGCTCTCAATCTTCTTATCATTGGCAAGGAACACGGCCTCATAGTAAGTCGGCACGCCATAGTCATCCAGATCAAACCAGTTGACGGAGAAGCCCTCCTCCTCCATCTGCGGCACCTCATGGTTGACAAGGCAGCCGATGGTCGCATCCACATTGCCGGTCGTCATGGCGCTCATCAGGTCAAAGCCCACGTCAATCAGCGTCACATCGCTGTCATCCGCGCCCACGTTCTCCATGATGCTGCGCACAAGCGCCTCCGACAGCTCCGTGCCGGCATAGCCCACGGTCTTGCCCACCAGATCGCTGGGCGAAGTGATGTTCTTCTCCTTGAGGGAGAGGACGATGTTCAGCGGCGCCTGAACCACCGCGCCGATGGACTTAACCGGGATATTCTGATTGGCACGCACCTGAATGACGTCCTGCTGATAATACAGACCGATATCCGCGCGGCCTGCGGCGACAAGCGCAATCGCATCATTGGCATTGGAAGGGAAGCGGATGTTGACCTTCAGGCCCTCCTCCTCATAGTAGCCCTTCTCGATCGCCGTATACATGAAGGCGTGCAGCGCATTGGGATACCAGTCCAGCACCACATCCAGCTCCTTGAGCTTTTCCGCATGGGCAGCCGAAACGCCCGTCATCAGCAGGCAGGCCGTCACCAGCAAGGCCAGAAAACGCTTCATCATGTTCACAATCTCCTTTTGGTTTGATGTAGATTATGGTTAGGATTCGCCGCGCCAGCGCACGACCTTCCTTTCCAGCAGGGATACCAGCCCCACCGCCAGCATCGCCACGGCAGAGAGCAGCACGATGGGCGCAAACACGCCCGCGCCGTCGAGCTGCGTCATCATCCGCCGAGAGAAGTAGCCCAAGCCGCTCTGCGCGCCGAGCCATTCACCAATAGCCGCACCGATGATGCTGATGGGAATCGCCATCTTGATGGCGGAAAACAGATAGGGCAGCGTACAGGGCATCTTAATCTTGCAGAACACATCCCACTTCGTCGCGCCGTAGGTGAGCAGCAGCTCCGCCATCTCCACGCGGGCGGACTGCAAGCCGTCATACACGGTAATGGTGATCGGGAAAAAAGTGATGAGCACCGCCACCAGCACCTTGCTCCAAACGCCATAGCCAAACCACAGCACGAACAGCGGCGCAATCGCCGTCGTCGGAATCGTCTGCGAGGCGACCACCAGCGGATACAGCGCCTTGCGGCACAGCGTGCTGGCATCCATAATCACCGCCAGCCCCACACCCAGCACCAGCGAGATGAGCAGACCCAGCGCCGTCACGCCCATTGTCGCAGGCAGATGCACGGTCAGCAGCACGGTGCGCAGCTCCCAGAGCTTGCGCAGAATCTGTATGGGGGTGGGCAAGATATAAGCGGCGTTCATCTTCACCGCCGCCGCCTGCCACACGAGCAGCAGCGCAAAGAGCAGCAGCAGCGCGGGCAGATTGCCCCGATTGGCTTTTTTCACAGCGCCACCTGCTTTCTGAGCATATCGATCAGTTCCTGCTGAAGGGCGACAATCTCCGGCCGCGCCAGATCGGTGCGCGTGCGCGTGCTGTCAAGCGGAACGGGAATCTCCCGCAGGGCGCGAATTGGCGATTCCTCCACCATCAGCACGCTGGTGGAGAGAAACAACGCCTCCTCCACGTCATGGGTGATGAACAGAATCGTCTTGCCCGTCTGCCGCCATTGTTCCAGCAGCCATTCCTGCATGGAAATGCGCGTGAGAAAATCCAGCGCGGAAAACGGCTCATCCAGCAGCAGCAGATCGCTGCCCGTCAGCATGGTGCGTGCAAAAGCCGCCCGCTGCCGCATTCCGCCGGAAAGCTCGTCCGGGCGCTTGTCCCGGCAGCCTGCAAGCCCCACTTGGGCCAGCGCCGCATCCACGCGCGCCGCCCGCTCCTCCCTGCTTGCCGTGCGTGCAATCTCCATCGGCAGGGCGAGGTTCTCCCCCACGCTTCGCCATGGAAACAGCAGGTCTTTCTGCGGCATATAACCGCAGTAGTGGCGCAGCGTCTCAATCGGCGCGCCGCCGACCCGGATCGTCCCCTTCCGGGGCTTGAGCAGGCCGTTGGTCATGCGGAAGATGGTGCTCTTTCCGCACCCGCTCACCCCCAAGATGCAATGAAACGCGCCGGGCTTGACGGCAAAGGAGAGCTCGTCCACGATGTCCGTCTCCTCCCCGTCGTAGCGGTATGAGACGCGGTCAAATTCCAGCACATTCATGCGCGCATCTCCCACGCCATGTCCCAAAAGCCCAGCTCGTAGCGGCTGCACCGAACGAAGATCTCCGTCAGGCGCTGTACCTGCGCCTCGGAAGCCCCCTCGCTCAGATGATTCATCAGCTCAATCAGCGCATCATTGGTCGCCGTATAGTCCGCACCCGCATAGCCTTGAATCCACTCGCCATAGAAAGGATGATCCATCGCGCCCGGGATCTTCGCCAGCGCCTGACCAATCTCCGCGTAGCTCCACGAACATGCCAGAATGGCGGCGACGATCTCCACCGGCGTGCCTGCATGCGCCACGGCGAGCATATAATGCGTGTAGGACAGGTTGTCCAGCGCCGGGGTCACCGCCAAAACCTGCTCCTCCGTAACGCCCAGCCGCTTCATATATGCGCGATGGATGCACATTTCCCCATCGAGAATCGCATCCACGTTCTTGGCGAACGTGCGCATGAGCACCGGGTCGTTGGCTTTAACCACGCCCAGCGCAAACACCTTCGCATAGTCAAACAGATACAGATAATCCTGAAGCATGAAGTAGCGGAACTTTTCCACATCAAGGCTTCCATCACCGATGCCTGTGACAAAGGGATGGGCCAGACACTTCGCCCATACGGGCGCTGCGGCTTCATACAGCCGATCCGTCAGCTTTTGCATCATCATTCCTCCCGAATATACGCGCTTTTCAAGTCAAACAGGTGGTTCATCGGCCCGCGTCCCTTGCCCAGATTGAGCATCGCCGCCAGCGCACCGGAAATATACGCCTTCGCGCCGCGCACAGCATCCTCCAGCGTGTCGCCGCAGGCTAGATTGGAGGCAATCGCGCTGGAAAGCGTGCAGCCCGTGCCATGCGTATTGGAGTTATCGATGCGTCGGCCGTAGAACCACGTCGCCTCGCCCTGCCGATAAAGCAGGTCGTTTGCATCATTGAGGTCATGACCACCCTTGAGCAGCACCGCGCAGTCATATGCCTTGGCGATCATCTCCGCCGCCCGCTCCATGTCCTGCGCACTGCGAATCTCCATGCCCGAGAGAATCTCTGCTTCCGGGATGTTGGGCGTAACCACCTCCGCCAGCGGCAGCAGCTCCCGCTTGAGGGTTTCCAGCGCCTCATCCTGCATCAGCTTCGCGCCGGACGTCGCCACCATGACGGGATCGACCACAATGTGCCGCGCACCATACTGGCGCAGCTTCTGGGCAATCACGCGGATCAAGGCCGCGTTAGAAACCATGCCGATCTTGACCGCATCCGGGAAAATATCGGAAAATACGGCGTCAAGCTGGTCGGCCAAAAATTCAGGCGTAGCTTCCATGATGCTGGTCACGCCGGTGGTGTTCTGCGCCGTCAAGGCAGTGATAGCCGTCATGGCGTACACACCGTGCGCCGACATCGTCTTCATATCCGCCTGAATGCCCGCGCCGCCGCTGGAATCGCTTCCGGCAATCGAAAGCGCTGTTTTCATCTGTTCACGCATAGGGAGGACTCCTTTCATACTGTGCAATACAATTTTCCGATTTAAATGTGCTGTGCTCGCGAAGCGAAGAAGGGAGTCTGAGGGACAATGTCCCTCAGGCAGGTTTTAGGGCAGCAGCCCTAACGTATCCCATCGCACGAAGCCCACAACAAAAGGGATGCAGGAAAGCACGCTTTCCCCATCCCTTGGCTTGACGAATCATTCTGTTTTCTCTTTTTCCAGCGTATCTCAGCCGAGCTTGCCGGTCATCGTATTCAGCGCGCCATTCTTTTGCAGCGCAAAGAGGATGAGACCGGCAATCGCCGCGCCCACAGCCGTGGAGATCAAAAACGGCACGATGTACGCCGTGAAGCCCACAGCCGCCGCCGAAACGCCCATGAAGGACACCGCAATCGGATAGGCCAGCAGACCGCCGATCACGCCGGTGCCGATCACCTCGCCTGCCAGCGCAAACGGCAGTTTTCGGGTCAAGCGATACGCCAGACCGCACAGCAGCGCACCGCACATACTGCCGGGAAAGGCCAGCAAACTGCCCAGCCCCAGCAGGTTGCGGATCAGCGCAGCCAAAAAGCCTGCGCCCAGCGCATACCACGGCCCCAGCAGCACGCCGCACACGACGTTGACCATGTGCTGCACGGGCGCACACTTGCTTCCGAACACCGGGAAAGAGAACAGGCTGCCGACCACGGCGACAGCCACCAGAATGCCTGCAACCGTCAGGCGAAGGGTGGTAGGTTTACGGTTCATTTGAGATTCCTCCTGTCAACATAGATTGAGGGCGGCAAAGCACAGCCAAAACAGCCTCCCTCACGGGAACAGCATGATGATTCTCTGCTGGTCGGTCGAGACTTTCTGGTCTCCTCTCACGCCGGAACACGGCTTCCCATCGCTGCTTTTCACATTGCAGGGCGCTCCCCCTCCAATGGGCTCGATACCGAGCGGTGTGCTTCGCCCCTCCTTTCACAGAAAGATTCCCAAAGGCCCTCAGGCCGGATGAGTCATGTTACCTGTGCAGCGCGATATTCTCCGCCGCCTGCCGCAGGAAGCGGCACTCCGCTGCAATATCCTCGCTGGCAAAAATGCCGGAAACGACAGCCACGCCCGCAATATCCGTCCCCGCCAGCTCCATGATGTTGCTGCGGCCAATGCCGCCGATGGCGACCACCGGAATGGAAACCGCACGGCAAATGGCCTGCAAGGTCTCCCGCGTCATGGGCTTGGCGTCCGTTTTGGTGGATGAGCCAAAAACCGCGCCGCTTCCCAGATAATCCGCGCCCGCCGCCTGTGCAGCCAGCGCCTGCTCGACCGTCTTAGCCGTCACGCCGACGATCATCCCCGAGCCAAGCACGCCGCGCACGGCTGCGGCCTCCATATCGCTCTGACCGACGTGTACGCCGTCTGCACCGCTTCTGCGCACCGCCTCTACGTCATCATTAATCAGCAGCGGCACGCCATAGCGATGGCAGAGCCGCGTCATTTCAGCCGCCTTGCGTACCAAGCTGTCCGCATCCATGTGCTTCTCCCGAAGCTGCACCATCGTTGCGCCGCCGGATAGCGCCTGCTCCACCTGCTCCATCAGCGTGCAGCCGCGCAGCCAGCTTCGATCCGTGACCGCATACAGCCGCAGCCACTCATTCTTCCACGTCATATTGCGCTCCTTCCTCCAACGCCTTCGGGGTCAGGCGATACATCGCGTCGATGATATGATTCCGATAGCTCGCGTTGCCTTCCTGCGCCGTCAATCGGTCATAAGCCGTCTCCCCGCACAGTCCCATCGCGCACACAGCAGCCAACGCCGCCTCCAGCGGCTTCTCGCCGCACGCCGTCACATACGCACCCAGCAGCGCCGAGAGCTGACAGCCTGTCCCCGTCACATCCCGCATCATAGGATGACCATTCGCCACGCGGTAAAGCCTTTGCCCGTCCGTCACCCGATCTTGTTCACCGCTCATGACGATCACCGCACCACTCTGCCGCGCCAGACTCCGGGCATTCTCCGCCTCCGCGCCGTTTTCCGCATCCGCATCCACGCCGCTATGCCCCACCGTGCCCTGCGCGAGCGCCGCAATCTCCGTGGCATTTCCGCGAATGGCGGTGAAGCGCACCTGCTCCATCAGCCGCTGCCCCGCTGCACGGCGCATGGCGGAGCAGCCCACGCCGACAGGATCGAGCACCACGGGAATCCCCCGCCGGTTGGCTTCCAGCCCTGCGCGGAGCATGGCCTCCAGCTTGCGCGGGCTGGGCGTACCCATGTTCAGCACAAGGCCGTCACATATCGCCGTCACCTCAGTCACCTCGTCGGGATCATCCGCCATGATGACCGTACCGCCGCCGGCCAGCACCATATTGGCGCAGTCATTCGCGGTCACATAGTTGGTGATGCAGTGAATCCGCGGTCTGCGCGCTCGAACCTGCGCCATCACATCTCCCAGCATCGCTTTCCTCCATCACTTTGCCATCTGCTGCGTTTTTCAGATTATACGTTGGAATCGCATTTTCCGACCTTCTGCCTGTTTCCGCCACTGGCGGCGGCAGGCTTCATACTGTTTTACATCTAAAACCTTGCACGCAAATGAAACCCGTTTCAATCGTAGACCGCTTCGCGGTCTGCTCTGAAACTAC
>JAXJLD010000135.1:0-9823 GCA_036297385.1 Christensenellales bacterium
AGGAGCGCTTTGCGCGACTATGCGAGTTTCCCGGAATCTGGAGCCTGCCGCCGCCAGCAAAGCCATCAGGGGGCGAAGCATTGCCTGACAGAGCTTGGGCGCTTGAAGCTTTCTATTGAGAAACAGGGTTGGATATTGCGCGGTGGGGGATATTCAAAAACAAAAAACGAAGCATAGGTTGACAAAATGAAATGAAATTTCGAGACATTGTGTCAACTTAATAAAAGGAAATGATTTGAATAAAAGGGAAAAATAAAGAAAAATATAGAGCATACATATTGACATACATTTGCATAGGAGATATAATGACGATACAATTTTTGAGAAAAAATACATGGAGGGTATAAACGATGAAAAGGCTCGCAACAATCGCTCTTGCGCTGATGATGACGGCGGCGGCAGCCTGCGCTGGCGCGACGACGATAGGCATCTGCCAGCTTGTGCAGCACGCTGCACTGGACGAAGCGACGCGCGGATTCAAGGATGCGCTGGCTGAGAAGATGCCGGATGTGGTGATTGACGAGAAGAATGCTTCCGGCGACGCGGTCAACTGCGCCACCATCGTCAATACCTTCGTTTCCGACGGCGTAGATCTCATCATGTGCAATGCCACGCCGGCGCTTCAGGCGGCTGTCGCGGCAACTGGCGATATCCCGATTCTCGCCACCTCCGTCACCGAATACGGCGTGGCGCTGGGCATTGACGACTTCAGCGGCGTAACCGGCATGAATGTCTCCGGCACCTCCGATCTCGCGCCGCTGGCGGAGCAGGCGGCGATGATTCAGGAGCTTTTCCCGGATGCAAAGAAGGTGGGCCTGCTGTACTGCTCAGCTGAGGCCAATTCCATCTATCAGGTGAAGGTGGTGGCTGAGGAGCTGGCCAAGCTCGGCTATGAGAGCGAGGAGTTCGCCTTTACCGATTCCAACGACGTGGCTTCCGTTGCGGCGCTGGCGGCGCAGAACGCTGATGTGGTGTACATCCCGACGGACAACACCGCTGCAGCATACAGCGAGACGATTGCCAATGAGCTGATCCCGGCCGGCGTGCCCGCGGTTGTCGGTGAGGAAGGCATCTGCAAGGGATGCGGCGTGGCGACGCTGACCATCAGCTACTACGACATCGGCTACGCGACCGGTCTGATGGCCTGTGAGATCCTGCAAAACGGCGCGGACGTTTCGCAGATGCCCATTGAGTATGCGCCGCAGTTTGTGAAGAAGTACAATGCGGCCAACGCCGAGGCGCTGGGCATCACGTTGCCGGAGGGATATACCGCCATCGAATGATGGAGAAACTGTACACGTATTGCCAAGGGAGAAGGCGGCCTCTTCCTTGCTTTATGGTGAAAACGCACGTTCGGGCATGGGCGTGAACGCCCAGCCGGATGCGTGGAAATGGACGGAATAAAAAACGAACGAGGGGGAGCTTCTCCGTGGAAATTGTCAAGCTGTTGAACGCCATGCCGGGTGCTGTTGCACAGGGCATGATTTGGGGGTTGATGGCGATCGGGCTGTACATCACCTATCGCATTCTCGATGTGGCTGACCTGACGGTGGATGGTTCCATCGCGACGGGCGGCGCTGTGGCGGCGGTGCTCGTTATCAGCGGCTGGAACATCTGGGTGGCGCTGCTGGCGGCGTTTGTCGTAGGTATGCTGGCAGGGCTCGTGACGGGAGTATTCCACACCTTCTGCGGCATTCCGGCCATTCTCTCCGGCATCCTCACGCAGCTTGCGCTGTACTCCGTCAACCTGCGCATCCTTGGCGGCAAGGCCAACGTCGCCCTGAGCGTGGCCAAGTATGATCTGCTCATCAGCTCCCGCAATGTGCGCGCACTGACCGTGCAGAACCCCATTTTGATTCTGACCCTCTTTGGCGTAGCGCTGATTGCGCTGCTGTACTGGTTCTTTGGCACGGAGCTGGGCTGCTCCCTGCGCGCGACCGGCGCAAACCGCAGCATGGCGCGTGCGCAGGGCATCAATACGAACAAGAACGTGGTGCTGGGCCTGATGCTCTCCAATGGCATTGTTGCGCTCTCCGGCGCGCTGCTGGCACAGTTTCAGGGCTTTGCCGACGTGGGCATGGGTCGCGGCGCGATTGTCATCGGCTTGGCGGCGGTCATCATCGGCGAAGTGGTGTTCAGCAAAATCTTCCGTAACTTTGGCCTCAAGCTGCTGGCGGTGGCCATCGGTGCAATCCTGTACTATCTGGTCATTCAGGTCGTGCTGTGGATGGGCCTGAATACCAACGATCTCAAGCTGCTGACGGCGCTGGTCGTGGCGGTGTTCCTCGCCACGCCGTACTGGCGGGCCAAGTACTTTGGCAGGAAGAAAGGGGGCGTCTGAGATGCTCAGGATTCATCATGTTGCCAAGACATTTAATCGCGGCACCATCACCGAAAAGACGGCGCTGGTGGATGTGGAGCTGCACCTGAATCCCGGCGATTTTGCCACCGTCATCGGCGGCAATGGCGCGGGCAAATCGACGATGCTCAATGCTGTTGCAGGCGTATTCCCCGTAGACAAGGGCACGATTGAAATTGGCGGTGTCAACGTGACGAACCTGCCGGAATTCAAGCGCGCCAAGTATCTGGGGCGTGTGTTTCAAGACCCGATGACCGGCACCGCCGCAACGATGAATATCGAGGAGAACATGGCGCTGGCCATGCGCCGCGGCGAAAAGCGCGGCCTCAAGTGGGGCATCAGCAACATGGAGCGCGATATGTACCGGGAGCAGCTTCGCACGCTGGATCTGGGGCTGGAGAACCGCATGGCGAGCAAGGTCGGCCTGCTTTCCGGCGGTCAGCGGCAGGCGCTGACGCTGCTGATGGCGACACTGCGCACGCCCAAGCTGCTGCTTCTGGACGAGCATACCGCAGCGCTCGACCCCAAGACTGCCGCCAAGGTGCTGGAGCTCAGCGACAAGATCATCAAGGAGCAGAATCTGACGGCGCTGATGATTACCCATAATATGCAGGACGCGATTGACTACGGCAACCGCCTCATCATGATGCATGAGGGGCGCGTGGTGGTGGACGTGGCGGGTGAGGAAAAGAAGAAGCTCACGCGCGCCGACCTGCTGGGGCTGTTTGAGAAGGCCGCCGGTCAGCAGCTCAACAGCGATAAGCTGCTGCTGTCCTGACAATATGTCCTGACAATAGAAGAAAAGACCGCTCTCCCGTTTTAGACGTGGAGGGCGGTCTTTTGCAAAAACAAAAAGATGGGCATTGTGTGTTTTGGTCCCAATGTTGTTTTCTGGCGGAAATGCGCCATAAGCGCGAAGGGTAAGGAACTTTGGCATTGTAAATAGCATAAAAGGACTGAAAACGGTGGCGTTTTCAGTCCTTTTGTGGTGTACCCGGCAGGATTCGAACCTGTGGCCTTCAGAGTCGGAGTCTGACGCTCTATCCAACTGAGCTACGGGTACGTACAAGTTGTATTATACTATGCGTGAAGGCGGTTGTCAATGACTCGGTATATGTATTTTAAAAGGCTGATTTAAATGATGCCGGATTCTTATTAAAAAAATATTTTAATAAATCAAAAATTTGTTGACAATTAAGGGGACGTGTGAGATAATGTGCATAGAACGATAAGAAAGCTAGCAAATCTTATCCATGCGTTAGAAAATTATGAGAAAGAGGGCACGGAATATGCAGGAAAAAAGGCAGATTATCACGAATCAAGCTCCAGCCCCTGCGGGTCCGTATTCGCAGGGAATTGATGCTGGCCGCTATGTTTTCGTTGCGGGTCAGCGTCCGCTCAATGCGGAAACGGGCGAAATGGCGCAGGGAATTCAAAACCAGACGCGCCAAGTACTCAAAAATATAGAATCTGTTCTCAGGGAAGCAGGCTGCGGGCTTCAGGACATTGTGCGTACGACGGTTTATTTATCGGATATTGGCCATTTTGCGGAAATGAACGAAGTGTATAGCGAAATGATGCCTGAGCCGTATCCGGCGCGGACGACCTTTGGATGTCAGCTGCGCGGAATTCTCGTAGAGATTGATGCGATTGCGCTGAAGCCTGAGACGGAGGAATAAGGAAAGAGAGAGAAGAAATTTGAAATCCATCGAAGAAGCACGTCCGCTTTTGGAAATACTGATTAAGGGATTGGCGAAGCATTTCGGAGCAAAATGCGAATTTGTGGTGCATGATTATGCCAAGGAATATGCGCAGACCATTGTGGCGATTGAGAATGGACAGGTAACCGGACGAAGCGTTGGAAAGGGCGGAACGGACGTCGGCCTGAGAATTGTGCAGGGAGAGCACCGGGAGGATGGCCGATACGGCTATACGACGCAGACGGTTGATGGTCGGCGGCTTCGGTCGAGTACCATCTATCTGAAAGATGACGACGGAAAGCTGTTGGGAAGCCTGTGTATCAATACAGATATCACGGAAATGGTCAATATGCACACCTGTTTCAATCAGATTTTCTCGGAAGTGATGGGCTGCGGAGAGAGCCAGGCGGAAAGCACCGTGGTCTATCACGATGTGGAGGACATGCTGTATTCGATGATTAAAGAGTCTCTTGAGAAGATCGGCACGCCGGTTGCCCTGATGACCCGAGAGCAGAAGATCGAAGGAATCCGCTATCTCAACCGCCGGGGTGTATTTTCCATTAAGAATGCAGCGAATATTGTTGCCAGATATTATGATGTCTCCAAATACACCATTTATAATTATCTGAACGATGCGGAGGGATAAGAGGCGCGGACTGCGCAGATAGGGAATTGGGACAAGCGGATGCCACATCAAAGGAGGTATCAGCTTGTTGAATTGGGAACTGATCCGTAAGGAATATGGATTCCTTGATGGAGAAATATTTTTGAATGTATCGCAGGTATGCATGCCGCCTAAGCGTGTGCAGCAGGCATACGGCAGTTTCATGGACGGCTATGTGAAGTGTTTTGGGGAAGGCGTGGTGGATGCGGCGTGGTCCATCGTTCACGGCTGCCGCCCAAAGCTGGCGAAAATGATTCATGCGGCGCATGATCATGAAATCGGCTTTGTGAAGAACACAGCTGAAGGAATGGGAATCTTGGCAGCGGGATATCCGCTGAAGCCGGGGGATAGCGTGGTGATCGCCGATCAGGAGCATCAATCGACGCTGTTTCCTTGGATTAACGCCCATCAAACCCGCGGGATTACGCTCAATGTGGTGCAGCATGAGGACAATGAGATTCCTACGGAAAAGATGATTGCAGCGATTGATGAGCATACGAAGATACTGGTGGTATCTAGCGCTCAGTTTTCAACCGGATTTTTGGCAGACCTTCGGGCGCTGGGCGCAGCGTGCCGCGAGCGAGGCGTGGTTTTCGCCGTGGATGGAATCCAGACGCTGGGGCGCATAGAGATGAATGTGCAGGAAATGTGCATTGATTATCTGGTGGCGGGCTCCAACAAGGGACTGCTGGGGTCGCTGGGCTGTGGATTCATCTATTGCAGTGATCGTATTGTGCAAAAAATCATTCCGCCTTATGCAGGCTATCAAAGCACGGTGAGCCATGTGTCTCCGCCGAGCGTGACCAGCAATTTTGAGACGCTGGAGTGGTATCCGCATGCACGGCGGTTTGAGAGTGGAAATCTCAGCTACAACTGTATTCTGGCCGTGGATCAGGGTGTGGAACTGCTGCTGGAACTGGGCATTCCCAATATTGAAGCGCATATTCGTGCGCTTGAAAAGTATTTGCGTGAGAAGATTGTAGATTTGCCGTTGCATGTGGTGCAGGCGAAGGATGAACAGCATTGGAGCGGAATTGTATGCATCTATTATCCCAAGGAACACGAGCGGGAAGTGGAAGACATTCTGCATCGCTATCATATTCACTGTACGATGCGCGGCGGTTATATCCGGCTGGGTATTGATTTCTACAACACAATGGAACAGATGGATGCTGTGAGCGAGGCGCTGCATCAAGTGGGTGCGCTGGCACAGGCATGAAGCGAAGGGTGACCAAGGAGATTTAGAGTATGTGGGAAAGATATAAAAAAACATCGCTGCTCGTTAAACTTCTGGGCGCGATGATCGTAGGCGCGATTCTCGGTATTCTTTTCGGAGAGCAAATTACGGTGATCAAGCCGTTGGGAACAGTCTTTTTGAATCTGCTGAAGATGGCGGCCCTGCCGCTGATTGTGGTCAATTTGATTGCAGGTATTGCTGCATTGGATGATCCGCAGAACTTTGGCCGAATTGGCGGCAAGATTCTCGCGTACTACTTTGTGACGACGGCCATGGCCATTGTGCTGGGTCTGGGTGTCGGTACAATTTTCAAGCCCGGCGTTGGATTTGAACTCTCTGGTGAGTATACAGGCGCCATTTCAGAGATTCCGAGTTTGGGTGAAACCATCGTCAATCTGATTCCTTCTAACATCTTTGCTGCGCTTTCCAACGGTACGTTTGATCAGATTGTTGTATTCTCTGCATTTGTTGGTGTAGCGATTTTGTTTATGCCCAAGGAGCAGAGAAAGCCGCTGTTCCGTGGCGTAAGCCTTCTGGCGAATCTCTTCAACAAACTGGTTGGCCTGATTATGGCTTATGCGCCGATTGGCATTGGCGCTCTGATTGCCTGCACGGTGGGAACCTATGGCCCGCAGCTCTTTGGATTCTTGGCCAAGTATCTTGGCGCGAGCTATACGGCTGTTGTGCTGCATATCTGCGTATACTGCATCCTTCTGTTTATATTCACGCGCATGAATCCGCTTCGCTTTCTTAAGAAGGCATCTCCGCTGATTGTGACTGCGCTGGGCACCAGTTCTTCGTTGGCTTGCGTGCCGGTGAGCCTGCAATGTGCAGATGATCTGGACGTGCCGCGTTCCGTTTCCAGCTTTACCATCCCGTTGGGATCGCAGGTGAATAAGGACGGAAATGGTATTATGCTGGCCATCACCTTCCTGTTTGCAGCGCAGTGTGTCAATGCGCCGCTTTCGCTGGGTGTGCTGCTGCGGGTGATCATGATTTCGCTGATCCTGACTACTGGCGCGGGCGGCGTTCCGGGCGGCGGAATCGTATCTATCGCGATTGTCGTTGAGGCGTTCGGCTTGCCGCTTGAGGTGGTTGCGCTGGTTTCCGGTATCTTCTCTTTGATTGATATGGGTTATACCATGATGAACTGTCTGGGAGACTTGGTCGGAACCATTATTGTGGCCAACAGCGAAAAGAAGAGGTTGGCAAAGCAGACACGTTAAATTGCCCCCCTGATCTCTCCGGCGTGCTGCCATGACGGCACGTCGGACTTCTTGTTTTGGGCGGCATACTTTGGTTATACGGCGTATCTTCTAAACCCTTTATTCAGCGCGAAGCGAAGAAGGGGGGATGGAATACCCAAGCGGGTTTTACGGTGACAGTCCTGACGTATTTCCATCTGGCAAAGCCATTCAAGCAAAGCGTCAGGGGGCGAAGCGTTACCTGATGGACGCGGCACATGGTTGTTTCTATCAAGAAAAAGCATTAATCAGAGAATAATATAAGCATTGGAAATGCGGCGGAATGAAGGTAAATGGCAGCCCGTTGGCTGCTTTTTTGCGGGAAGGGCTTGATTTGCGGGAATTTCACGGTATAATAAAACTTGGTCAATGAAGATTAGGCGGGCGGCTGCGTCCGCTTGACGATGGAGGGAATGCACAATGGAAAGAACGTATGCGGCCGATGTGCGCGGCGCCGAGGAGATCAAGGTCTGCGGCTTCGTGGATACCATCCGCAACAAGAGCAAGATGGCGTTCATCGTGCTCAAGGATATCTCCGGCAAGGTTCAGGTGACGGTGGAGAAGAACGAGGACCCGGCGCTGGATGAGGCGGTGAACGCGCTGACCCCGGATTCCGTCATTACCGTGATCGGCAAGGCGGTGGAGAGCGAGTATGTGAAGCTGGGCGGTGTGGAAATTTACCCCAAGCAGATCATCGTGGAGAGCATCGCTGCGCCGCTGCCCATCGACCGCGAGGCGCGCAAGGGACATGAGCGCTCCTCCATCGATCAGCGCATCGACTACCGCTGGGTCGATCTGCGCACGGAGAAGAATCAGCTTCTCTTCAAGATTCAGACGGTTCTGGTGGGCGCGATGCGTGAGTATCTGCTCAGCCGCAAGTTTGTGGAGCTGCACACGCCCAAGCTGATCGGCGCGGCTTCCGAGTCCGGCGCGGACGTGTTCGAGGTCAAGTATTTTGACCGCAAGGCGTACCTCGCCCAGAGCCCGCAGTTCTATAAGCAGATGGCGATGGCATCGGGACTGGAGCGCATCTTCGAGGTGGGCCCGGTGTTCCGCGCGGAGAAGAGCTTCACCAGCAAGCACACCACCGAGTTCTCCGGCTTTGATCTGGAGTTCAGCTTCATCGAGAGCTATCAGGACGTGATGACGCTGGAGGCTGAGCTGCTGACCTATGCGCTGGGCAAGGTGAAGGAAGCCTACGGCAAGGAGCTGGAGGAAGTGTTCGGTATGCCGCTGGAGGTGCCGACGCTGCCGTTCCCGCAGATCAAGCTGGCCGATCTGTACGATGAGCTGGAGAAGGAGTTCGGCTACAAGGTGTCCGACGAGGAGAAGGGTGACCTGACCACCGAAGCCGAGCATCTGGCGTTCGATCTGGCGAAGAAGAAGTACGGCCATGAATTCCTGTTCGTGACCGATTACAGCGCGGAGAAGCGTGCGTTCTATCATATGCGCGATGAGAACGGCGTGCCGCAGGGCTATGACCTGATCTGGCGCGGCGTGGAAATCACCACCGGCGCGCAGCGCGAGCATCGCTATGAGCAGCTCTGTGCGCAGGCCAAGGAGAAGGGCCTTGAAGAGGACGTGAAGTTCTACACGGAGTTCTTCAAGTACGGCTGCCCGCCGCACGGCGGCTTCGGTCTGGGCATCGACCGTCTGACCATGCTGCTGCTGGGCATGACGATCAAGGAAGCGATGTTCCTCTTCCGTGGCCCGACCCGCCTGACGCCGTAAAAGGGAACTCTGCCGGGAAGGCAAAAGACATTCACCGGGGCTTCTGGCGTGCAGGAGCCCCGCTTTTTGAATAGGGAGGACAGTATGGCATACAGGCACATCATCTTTGACATCGACGGCACGCTGACGGATACCGACGAGGCGGTGCTGTCCTCTTTGCAGGACTTGGTGCGTAACCGTCTGCATAGAACGTGTATGCTGGAGGAGCTGTACTTTGTCAAGGGGATTCCGGGACTGCGGGCTTTTGCAGAGCTGGGCGTTCCGGAGGAGGATTATGAAGAGGCCATGCGCGAATGGGAGACGGGGATGCGTGCGCGCAACGATACCATCCGCGTATACGAGGGGACGGAGGCACTGCTTGAGCGCCTGAAGGCGGCAGGCATGGGGCTGGGCATCGCTACGAGCAAGACGCGCGATCAGTACGAGAAGGACTTCTGCCGGTTTGATATTGCACGCTTCTTCGATGTATCCAACACCTGCGACGAGACCGACGATCCCAAGCCCGGTGCGGGCCCGCTGCGCGCCTATATGCAGGCGACGGGCGCGAGGCCGGAGGAGATGCTCTATGTGGGCGACAGCGTGTACGACGCGATGACCGCGCAGGCGGCGGGCGTGGATTTTGCGCTGGCGACATGGGGAACGAGCGACTTGACGATTCCGGCGAAGTATCGGCCGGAGAAGCCGCTCGATCTGCTGGCGTGCATAGGTATCGGATGAGGACAATCTAAAGACACAAAGGGCGGCTTTCGCGTGGAAAGCTGCCCTTTGTGGGGTGATGCGGGGTATGCTGTTTGCATTCTAAAAAACTTTATTCAGCGCGAAGCGAAGAAGGGGTTTGGGGATGAAATCCCCAAGCAGGGTTTGGGACGGCAGTCCCAACATATCCCC
>JAXJLD010000136.1:0-4205 GCA_036297385.1 Christensenellales bacterium
ATGTACGTTAGGGCTGCCGCCCTAAAACCTGCTTGGGGATTTCATCCCCAAACCCCTTCTCCGCTTCGCGCTGTATAAAGCAGTTTAGCTTTGATACAAAAAAACGGCGCTGATAAATTTCCTTTCTCCGGGCAGACTAGAGCCCAACGACAGGAAAGGAAAGGATGCCCATGGCGCAAAGCAACACCCTCCGCCCCTTTGGCATAAGGGACAAACTCGGCTATCTCTTCGGAGATTTCGGAAACGACTTCACCTTCATTCTCTCCACCATGATCCTCATGAAGTTTTACACGGACGTGATGGGCGTTTCCGCGGGCGTCGTCGGCACCATCATGATGGTCGCGCGCTTTGTGGACGCTTTCACCGATGTGACCATGGGGCGCATCTGCGATCTGAGCCGCACCGTGCCGGGCGTGGGCAAATTCAGGCCGTGGATTCGCCGGATGTGCGTGCCGGTAGCCGTCGCCTCGTTTCTGATGTACCAGAGCGCGTTTGCCTCTTGGCCCTACCCGGCAAAGGTGATCTATCTGCTGGTCACCTACATCCTCTGGGGCTCGGTCTTTTATACCTCCATCAACATCCCCTACGGCTCCATGGCCTCAGCCATCTCCCCTGAGCCGGGCGACAGGCAGAGCCTATCCACCTTCCGCTCCATGGGCGCGACGCTGGCGGGACTGTTCGTGGGCGTGCTGCTGCCGGTCATCGCCTATCAAACCACGGACGGCATGGAGGTGCTTTCCGGCCCGCGCGTCACGCTGGCGGCGGGTATTTTCTCGGTGCTGGCTGTCCTGTGCTATCTGCTGTGCTATGCGCTGACGGCGGAGCGCGTCGTCACGCCGTCGCTCCGGGCAGAGCGTTCCTCTGTGATCGGTATGCTCCGCAATGCGCTGCACAACCGTGCGCTGCTCTCCATCATCGTCGCCTCCATCGTCATGCTGCTGGCGCAGCTCACCATGCAGAATATGAGCGGCTACATCTATCCGGAATACTACCGCAACGCCCGTGCGCAGTCCGCCTCCACGCTGCTGATGACCGGCGGTATGCTGGTGGCGGCGGCGCTCGCCAAGCCGCTTGCCGCGCGCTTTGGCAAGGCAGAAATCAGCACCGCCTCCAGCGCCTTCGCCGCGCTGATGAACGTGGTGATCTACTTCATCCGCCCCCAGAACGTCTGGGTCTTTGTGGGGCTGCAAACGCTGGGCTGGTTCGGGCTGGGCGTATTCACCATGGTCTCGTGGGCGCTCATCACCGATGTCATCGACTACGCCGAGCTGCAAAACGGCGTGCGCGAAGATGGCTCGGTGTACGCGCTGTACTCCTTTGCGCGCAAGCTGGGACAGGCGGCCTCCGCCGGCCTGACCGGATGGCTGCTGACCGCCATCGGCTATGTCTCCGGCTCCGCCGCCGGGCAGACCGCCGAAGTGCAGAGCGGCATCTTCACCATCTCCACGCTGGTGCCCGCGCTGGGCTTTGCGCTGCTGGCGCTGGTGCTTGGGTTCTGGTATCCGCTGCACCGAAAGCAGGTCGCGGAAAACACCGCAAAGCTCAAGGCGCTTCACGCCCAGCGCCCGCCGGAAGCGTGACCACAACTTGTCAGAAAGGACGAACCAAATATGCGACAAACCATAAACATCAACCGCAAATGGGCGCTGGTCATGGACCCCAAGGGCGTGCCGGACAGGCTGCCCGCGCCCGCGTATTACGTCAATCTGCCGCACACCTTCAACGCCATCGACGGACAGGACGGCGGCGGCGACTATTTCCGCGGCGTATGCGCCTATGTGAAACCGCTTTCCCCGGAGGATCTGCCCGATGGCGACCGGCTGTTTCTGGAGATTCAGGGCGCAAATTCCTCTGCCGACGTGTATGTGGGCGGCAGGCATCTGGCGCACCACGATGGCGGCTACGCCACATGGCGCGTGGAGATCACCGATCACGTCAGCCGCTCCGGGGAAACGCTGCTGGTTGTGACGGTGAACAATGCCCCCAACGAGACGGTGTACCCGCAGATGGCGGACTTCACGTTCTACGGCGGTCTCTACCGCGATGTGAACCTCATCGGCGTGCCGGACGCGCACTTCGATCTGACCCACTTCGGCGGGCCGGGGCTTGCCGTCACGCCTGTCATGCACGGCCGGGATGCGCACATCACCGTCAACGCCTACCTGACCGGCGCACAGGTGCGCCACACGCTGCGCTGGATTCTGCGCACGCGGGATGGCGATGTAGCCGCCAGCGCCGAACTGCCCGCCAGCCAGACCGAGTGGCAGGTGACGCTCCCCGATGCGCACCTGTGGCACGGGCGCAAAGACCCCTACCTCTATACCGCGCACATCGAGCTGCGGGACGGCGATGTTCTGCTGGACGCGGTGACCACGCGCTTTGGCTGCCGCACGTTCGCCGTAGACCCGGACAAGGGCTTCTTCCTGAACGGCGAAGCCTATCCCCTGCGCGGCGTTTCCCGCCATCAGGATCGCTGGGGGCTGGGCAACGCCCTGCTGCCGGAGCATCACACGCAGGACATGGCGCTCATTGCGGAGATGGGCGCCAACACCATCCGTCTGGCGCACTACCAGCACGACCGGCAGTTCTATGACCTGTGCGACATCTACGGCATGGTCGTCTGGGCGGAAATCCCCTATATTTCCCAGCATATGCCGGGCGGGCGCGAGAACACGATGCAGCAGATGCGCGAGCTGATCGTGCAGAACTACAACCACCCGTCCATCGCCTTCTGGGGGCTTTCCAACGAGATCACCATGAAGGGCGCGGAAGATCCCGACCTCATCGACAACCACCGCACCCTCAACGACCTGTGCCACGCGCTGGACAAGACGCGCCTGACCGCCGTGGCGGCGCTGTCCATGTGCGATATCCACGCCGAATACCTGCGCATCCCGGATGTGGTCGCCTATAACCACTACTTCGGCTGGTACGGCGGGGAGACGGACATGAACGGGCCGTGGTTCGACCGCTTCCATCGGGAGCTGCCCCGCGTTCCCATCGGCGTATCCGAATACGGCTGCGAGGGGCTCAACTGGCACACCTCCGACCCCGTGCAGGGCGATTACACCGAGGAATATCAGGCGCACTACCACGAGGAGCTGATCCGCCAGCTCTTCGCCCGCCCCTACCTCTTTGCGACGTATGTGTGGAATATGTTCGACTTCGGCGCGGACAACCGCGCGGAGGGCGGCGAAAACGGGCAGAACCACAAGGGGCTCATCACGTTTGACCGCCGGTATAAGAAGGATGCCTTCTACGCCTACAAGGCATGGCTCTCCGACGAGCCGTTCGTCCACCTGTGCAGCAAGCGCTACATCGACCGCACCGAGGACGTGACGCGCGTGAAGGTCTACTCCAACTGCCCGGAGGTTGAGCTGTTTGCCAACGGCAAATCGCTGGGCAAGCAGCGCTCGGCGGATCACTTCTTCGTCTTTGAGGTGCCCAACGTCGGGCGCACACGCCTGCGTGCCATCGCCGGTGAATGCCGGGACGAGAGCCAGATTCACAAGGTGGATGCATTCAACGAGAGCTACCGCCTGCGCGAAAAGGGCGCGGTGCTCAACTGGTTTGACATCGCGCAGAAGGAGGGCTATTACTCCCTGAACGACAAGCTCAGCGACATCCTGAAATCCAAGGAGGCCAGTGCGCTCTTCGGCGGGCTGATGCAGTCCTCCATGCATCAAAAGGCGATGGGCTTTGAGATGACCCCGGAGATGATGCAGATGATGGGCGGATTCACGCTGCTGCGGCTGACCGGGCTGATGGGCGCAATGAACGTGAAATTCACCAAGGAGGAGCTGCTCAAGCTCAATCGGAAGCTGCAAACGATCAAAAAGGAACCCGCATCTTCCGATTAAACGAGCGGTGAGCGCACATCGAAAATGCAAGAGGGGACTTGGAGAGAACGAAAGCGGCTTGGATGATGGCCCTCCCCTATGGGGAGGGTGCCTCGAAGAAGCGGGTGAGGTCTCCGCGGGGGAACCTCATCCGTCATTCCTTCGGAATGCCACCTTTATCAGAGGAACAGGCTTAGGCGAGATGAGAGCAACTTGAATAGTTGCCCTCCCCTATGGGGAGGGTGCCTCGAAGAGGCGGGTGAGGTCTCCGCGGGGGAACCTCATCCGTCATTCCTTCGGAATGCCACCTTTATCAGAGGAACAGGCTTAGGCGAGATGAGAGCAACTTGAATAGTTGCCCTCCCC
>JAXJLD010000137.1:0-17601 GCA_036297385.1 Christensenellales bacterium
GGGATTTCATCCCCAAACCCCTTCTTCGCTTCGCGCCGAATAAAATGTCTGGAAGAACGGAATATGCCCCGCGCAGGCCGTCAAGCCCGCTTATTCAGCATCGGATGGATGACCTTATGATGGACGCGCCGGAAGAAGAAGATGCTCATCACCAGCGAGACAACCTCCGCAATCGCAAACGCATACCACACCGTCGTCACCTCGCCCGTGATCTGTCCCAGAATGAACGCACACGGGATCAGCACCACGAGCTGACGCACCAGAGAGTTAATCATCGAGTAAACGCTGTAGCCCAGCGCCTGAAACACCGTACCTGCGCCAATGCTGAAGCCCGCCGCCGGGAAACTCAGCGAGATGATCCTCAGCGCGGGCACGCCCACGCGAAGCATCTCCTCCGATGCATCGAAGATGCCCAGAAGCGGCTCTGTCGCCAGCCAGAACAGCGCCGTGCCGCCGATCATGATGCCGATAGCCGCCGTGATGGAGTAGCGGATGGCCTTGGTCATGCGGTCTGCGCGCAGTGCGCCGTAGTTGTAGGCGATGATCGGAACGGTGCCATTGTTCAGGCCGAACACGGGCATGAACACGAAGCTCTGAAGCTTGAAGTACACGCCGAACACCGCCACCGCCGTGGAGGAAAACGCAATGAGAATCTGGTTCATCAGAAACGTCATCACCGAGCCAATAGACTGCATGATGACCGACGGCACGCCGATAGCCAGAATCCGCCGCAGCATGGAGCCACTGGGACGGAAGCCGCGGATGGTCAGCTTCACCTCCGGGTTTTTGCGCAGGCACAGCACGAGGCCCACAATCGCGCCGACCCACTGTCCCAGCACCGTCGCCAGCGCAGCGCCCGCCACACCCATCTTCGGCATGCCCAGCAGGCCAAAGATCAGGATCGGGTCCAGCACAATGTTGGTCAGCGCACCGGCGAGCTGGGTGTACATGGTCAGCACCGTGCGCCCCGTGCTTTGCAGCAGGCGCTCAAAGAAGATGCCCATGAACACGCCGATGCTGCCGACGGTGACGATCAGCGTGTACGTCGTACCCGCCTCCACAATCTCCGCAATATTCGTCTGCGCCTCAAAGTACATCCGGCTGCACGCCGCGCCCACGACCATAAACACCGCCGCGCACAGCAGCAGCAGAAACATACCATTCGCCGCCGCGCTGGAGACGCTCTTGGTGTCCCTTGCGCCCAGCGCACGGGAGAGCACAGCGTTGAGACCCACGCCCAGGCCCACGGATACAGCCACCATCAGGTTCTGCACCGGGAACGCCAAGCTCAGCGCCGTCAGCGCATTCTCGCTGATGCGTGCCACAAACATGGAGTCCACAATGTTGTACAGCGCCATGACCAGCATCGAAGCCATCATCGGCAGGCTCATGTTCACCAGCAGCTTGCCCACCGGCATCACGCCCATCTTGTTTTCCTGCATCTGATTGTTTTCCATCTGATTCTCCAAATTCTTCCTGCCGCCCACCCGCCCGGGAATTCCGAGCCTCGATCCTGTCCTTCTTGTCCTTCTCTGCCGCTGTCCATACAGCACAAATGAGTATTATACTTCCGCTTCCGGGTTCTGTCAATCCATCAAATGGAGCGGCTGACCAGATCCTGCATGGAGACAATGTCCCGCTCAAAGGCATACGCCGGGCGCTCCCTCAGGTAATCCAGCGCGAACGCACAGGCCGCCGCCGCCCCCGGCAGCAGCGCCGACTCGTCCAGATCAAACTGCGGCGTGTGATGGTTTGCGCCCGCGCCCACCTTTTCATTGCGGATGCCGGTGAAGGTCAGCACGCCCGGCCAGAGCTTCAGGTATGCGCTCATGGATTCGGAGGCCATCCACGGAGAGGCCGCCGTCAGCGCAAGCATCCCCACATTGCGGGCAATCGCCTGCTTAGCGCGTGCCGCCGCCTCCGGGTGATTGCGCACCTCGTAGAGCGGTTTGCTGAAGTGCTTGTATTCCGCCGTGCAGCCCTGCGCCTCGCAGGTGCCGTCAATGATCCGGCGCGTTTCCTTGGCAAAGCGCTCGCCCGCCCCTGCTGTGTCAAACGTGCGCACCGTGCCTGCAAAGCGCAGCGTCTCCGGGATGGTATTGCCCTGCTCGCCCGCCTGCACCAGCCCCAGCGAATACGTCAGCACCTGTTCCGGCGCAGCCGCACGCATACGCAGCGCCAAAAGCTGGGCATGGATCGCCGCAAAGCAATCAATCGGGCTGACCGCCAGATCCGGTCTGGAGCCATGTCCGCCTCTGCCGTGGAGCGTCACATCAAAACCAAACGCGCCCGCCATCGCTGCGCCATCCAGTACGGCAATCTTGCCGGAGGGGATATCCCAGCGCACATGGGTGGCATAACACGCGCCGACGGCAAATTTCTCCTCGATGTACGGCAGCAGATGCTCCAGATAGCCCTTGCCGCCCTTCTCCTCCCCGCGCTCAAAGACGAACAGCACGCACCCCGGTATCTCCTCCCGGTGCGCCGCCAGCGCACGCGCCGCGCCGAGCAGCATCGCCATGTGCGCATCGTGACCGCAGGCGTGCATCACCCCCGGATTTTGGGAGACGCAGCAGCGCGGAAATGTCAGGTTGGTCGGGCTTTCCTGAATGGGCAGCGCGTCGCAGTCCGCGCGCAGCAGCACGCACGGCTCCCCCTCGCCCAGCACACCGATCACCCCGCCGCCGGGAACGATGTGGATGCCCAGATGCAGCGCCTCCAGCGCCTTCACGATGTAGCCCAGCGTCTCCGTCTCGCAGCCGGACAGCTCCGGATGCTCGTGCAGCCATCGCCTATCCGCCGTCATCTGCGCCTCAAACGGGCGAAGCATCTCCAATGTGGTCATGGACAGCCCTCCTTCTTCTCTCTTTCCGGGGAGATTATCCCCTCCCCGATGCAAAAATGCCGGGCCATATGGCCCGGCAATCGGTCAATACATCAACAGGTACACGAGCATCAGGCACAGTCCCAGACCAAAGAGCAGCAGGCCATAGCTCATCGTGTGCGTAATTCTGCGCACAGTGGTCATCACGCCATTCCACCAGCCTGCCAGCGTACCGGTATAGTGGTGCGCCTTCGGATGGCTGCGCAGCAGCGTGTGGTTGATCACCTCTGCCGCCTTGTCCGCCGCGCCGCCGACCGTGTCGGTCACAGCATTGCCCACGCGGATGGTCTGCGTATAGTGCTTCATCGCCAGCACCGTGCGGTTCAGGCCCAGCGCAATCATATCCAGCACGTCGCCCAGCAGCTTGCACACCACCGCGCCAACGAAGGACAGCGTGCGCAGCACCGGCCAGTACACGCGGTTTTCCAGCTTCTCCTCGTTGCCGATCTGCGCTACCAAGCCGCCCATGCTGAACAGACCATTGAGCAGCGGGCGATAGAAGCCATCCTCTACGTCCAGCTTCTCCGGCCAGCGGTCCACATATACGCGCACGCCGTTCTCCTTGGGCATCAGCTTCGGGCGGATGAAGCCAAGGTAGACCACCACGCCGATCACCAGCGAGATGCACGCGCCCTTGAGGTTGACCAGCGAGAAGTACTCCACCGCGTGCTCAGGCGTACCCGCGTGCAGGAAGCCGCCGGCAAAGTCCGCAATCCAGTCCATCGTCAAGTTCGGCTGCATACCCAGCAGCGGCACCAGCAGGGCGCTCAACAGCAGCGGCAGGCGGGTCAGCCACGTCATATACGGCTTTACCGCGTTATAGAAGAGCTGCTCGCTGGGGTGCTTCTCCCAGAACAGACAGATGTAGAGCTTAATCATGTACGCGCCCGTCAGGCCGCCGGAGAACAGGTAGATCCATTCCGCCAGCGTATACAGCAGCGCAAGCCCCGTCTGTCCGCCGGCCTGAAGCAGCGCCGTATACTCCACAATGCTCTCGTGGATCAGCGTCTTGGAGACGTAGCCGGAGAAGCCCGGCACGCCCATCAGGCCGAACGCGCCCATCAGGAACGCAAAGTGCAGCACCGGCTTGTTGCGGCCAAAGCCGCGCACATCATTCAGGTTCAGCTTGTGCAGGTGCATATACACCACGCCTGCTGCCATGAACAGGATGAGCTTAAAGAGCGAATGGTTCACCATGTACAGCAGCGCACCGCGTGCCGCCAGCGCATTGTGATGCCCCAGCAGACAGCTCATGGCGATGCCCGTGAGGATGAAGCCGATCTGCGACATCGAGGAGCACGCCAGCGTGCGCTTGAGGTTCACGGAGAACACCGCCAGCATCGCGCCGCCAAACATGGTCAGCAGCGCCAGCACCAGCAGCATATTGCCCCACGCACGGCTCTCCCGGAAGATGTTCGCGGAGACGGCGATGATGCCGAACACGCCCGCTTTGGTCAGGATGCCGGACAGCAGCGCGGACGCAGGCGCAGGCGCAACCGGATGCGCCTTGGGCAGCCAGACGTGCAGCGGGAACATACCCGCCTTCGCGCCGAAGCCGAACAGGATACACAAGCCCGCCGCCCAGAGCGCACCGCGGCTCTCGCAGCCCTGCGCCGCCGCATACAGCTCGGAGATGTTCAGCGTGCCCAGCTTCGTCCACAGGATGAACAGGCCGATGAGCATCACCATGCCGCCGATGACCGCAATGCCCAGATACGTTTCCGCCGCACGCATCGCCTCCGGCGTCTCATCATGCGCCACCCACACATAGGAGGTGAAGGACATGATTTCAAAGAACACAAACGTCGTGAACAGATCGCTGGAGAGGAACACGCCCAGCGTCGCGCCCAGCGTCATCAGGTAGAAGAGGTAGTAGCGGTTGCGGTTGTGGTAATGATGGCCGAAGTACTGCCTGCTCAGCATACTCGTGCACAGCCACATCACGCCCGCCACCAGCGCGTACAGCGCACGGAAGCCATCCAGCTCCAGCGTCAGCCCCATGCCGCAGAAGCCGGGGATCGTCAGGCTGTACGTCGCCCCGCCTGCCACGCGCACCAGCGCCACAAGCGCCACCACAAAGGTCAGCAGGCAGGAGCCAATCACGAAGAAGTCACGTGCCTTCTTATTTCTGCATCCAATCGCATAGGAGCAGCCCGCCGCGATCATCGGGAAAAAGACGAGAAATGCAAGTGTCATATTCTTCCTCCTTTTCTCAGATCACGCCGGCAGCCAGCGTCGCCAGCTTGGCAACGATGCTGTCCGAGAAGAGGCCGCAGAGCACAATCGCAGCCGTCAGCACCGCCAGCGGCAGCTTCATCTTCCACGTCGGATCGTAGCAGCGGCCGACCTCCAGCCCCTGCGTATCCTCCAGCGGGCGGAAGAACGCGAAGAACGCCACGCTCATCAGGTAGATGGCCGTCAGCACCGCGGAGATGAGTATCGCCACAACGCCCACATAGCCCATCACATAGCCGCTGGAAACCGCCGCCGAGCCGATCATCCACTTGCTCACAAAGCCCGGAAGCAGCGGCGTGCCCATCAGCGAGAGCGCCGCCACCGTATACACCGCAAAGGTGAACGGCATGATGCTGCCAAAGCCGCGCAGGCTCTCGATCTGGGTCTTGTGGGTCTTGACCAGCACCGCGCCCGCACAGAAGAACAGCATGATCTTCATCAGCGCGTGGAACAGCATATGCGCCAGCGCCGCCGTCAGGCCCTCAGCCGTCATCAGGCACGCCGCCAGCACGATGTAGGACAGATTGGAAATGGTGGAATACGCCAGACGGCGCTTGAAGTGATGCTCGCGCACCGCCATCGTCGAGCCGTAGACAATCGTGATGACCGCCAGCAGCATCGCGATGTGCTGCGCCCATGTGCCGCGCAGAAGGTGAGCGCCAAAGCTGTAAAACGTCAGGCGCATGATCGCGAACACACCGGACTTGACAACCGCTACCGCGTGCAGCAGCGCCGTCACCGGTGTGGGCGCCACGGACGCCTTGGGCAGCCATGCGTGCATCGGGACGATGGCCGCCTTCACGCCGAAGCCGGCAAACGCGCACAGATAGCCCCAGCGCAGCAGCAGCGGATGCTCCGAAGCGAACGCCTCAGAGAGCACGCCGCCCATCACAAACGCGCCGCCATGACCGAAGGCGACAATAATCATCACGCCCACGAAGGCAACCGCCGCGCCGAAGAAGGAGTACACCATGTACATATGTCCGGCCTTCACGCTCTCCCGGCTCGTGCCGTGCATGACCAGCGGAAGCGTCGCCAGCGTCAGGAACTCATAGAAGATGTACATCGTCATGATGTTCGCCGCCGTGGAGATGCCCAGCGTCACACCATAGGTGATCGTATAGAGCGCAAAGAAATGGTTTTCGCCGCCCTCATGCTCCATGTATTCAAAGGCATAGAGCACGGCCAGCGGCCACAGGAACGCCACCAGCGCCGTAAAGACGCTGCCCAAGCCGTCAATGGTGAAGGCAATGGGCATATCCTGCATGAGCATAAACGCGATCGCCGGGGTTTCACTGCGATGGGTCAGGCACCAGAGCACGATCAGGGACGTAATCACCGTCACGCCCTCCACCGCCCACTCGCGCTTGGCGCGGGTTTTCGGCGGGAAGATCAGCATCGCAAGGCCCGCGACGATCGGAAGAAATACCGCAAGGCAAAGCATAGACATTCTCTCCTTACAGGATCGCCGCCGCAGCGGTCGCAATCACTTGAGTCAGCGGCTGCGCCAGCACGCCGCACAGCACGACGCCCGCAGCCAGCACCATCATCGGGACGGTCATCAGCTTGCCCGGCTCCTTGTTTTCAAGGGACGCGTAGTCAAAGTCGCTGCCCGGCAGGAAGCCGTTGATCGTCACCGAAAGCAGATACGCCGCCGTCAGCAGCGCGGAAATGATGAGCACCACCGGGCCGACCACGCCGAACGCGCCGATGCCCGCCTCCATCGCGCCGGTAGCAAGCTGCCACTTGCTCACGAAGCCGCCCGTCGGCGGAATACCGATCAGGCCGAGGGAAGCAATCGTCCAGCACCAGATGGTGATGGGCATCTGCTTGCCAATGCCGCGCAGATCGCGGACATAGGTCTTGCCGGTCTGATGGATGATCGCGCCCGCGCACAGGAACAGGCCATCCTTGATGGTGGAGTGCGCGATGACGTGCAGAATCGCACCGCAGAACGCGATGGGATGCAGGCACGCCAGACCAAAGAGCACATAGGACACCTGAGAGACGGTGGAGTACGCCAGACGCTTCTTGAGCAGCGGCTCGCGATACGCCAGCATGGAGCCCATGAACACCGTCACCAGCGTCAGCGTCAGGAACGCCTTCTGCACCCAAGTGCCGCGGAGGGTATCCGCACCCACGAGGAAGAAGATCACGCGGATGATGGCGAGCACGCCCGCCTTGGTAATCACACCGGAGAGCACGGCGGACGCCGGAGCCGGAGCAACCGGGTGCGCCGTAGGCAGCCAGCCGTGCATGGGGAACATACCCGCCTTGGTGCCAAAGCCCAGAATGACGAGGAAGGTAATCACCAGCAGGCCGGTATGGGAAGCACCCGCCACCGGCGCAATGCCGCCGGCGACGAAATTCACGCTGCCCAGATAGTGCTGGAAGAAGAAGATGCCCAGCAGGCCCAGCATCGCGCCGAAGATCGAGTAGATCAGGTACTTGATACCCGCGGCAACGGCCTGCGGCGTGCGCTCATGCACCACCATCGGCACGGAAAGCAGCGTCATCAGCTCGTAGAAGACGTACAGCGTCACCATCGAGCCGGCGTAGCACTGGCCGATCAGCGCAGAAAGCACCATCATGTAAAAGAGCTGATAGCTGCGCTCGTTGCAGTCATGGTTCATGTACTCCAGCGCAAACACGGAGCCAATCAGCCACATCGCCGTCATCAGCACGGCGAAGATGGAGCCCAGCGTATCCACGCGCAGCGTCAGCGAGAGCGTGGGCGTCATGTTCAGCAGCTGCGCCTGCGTGCCCTGCGCCATGCACAGCACAATCACCAGCACCAGCTCCAGCGCCAGCGCACCGCAGTTGAACTTGGCACGCAGCGCGCGGTTCTCCTTCGCCGCAGGCATCAGCCACACGGCCACGCCGGCCAGCGCCGGGAAGAAGACAGCCAGAATCATCAAAGCAGTCACGGTTTTATCCTCCTTGAATGGCAGGTTTTATCGTTCTTGCAGTTTGCGGCTTATGCAAAGCAGGCCAGCCCCTGCGCCAGCGCCGTGAGGAACGGCTGGGAAAGCAGGCCCATCGCCAGATTCAGCGCAATCAGGCCGATGAGGCCCACCGAAGTGAACGGGTTTTTGCGCACCGTCGGCGGCAGCACCTCGTCCCCCTCCTTGGTCGGCGTGAACAGGTTCACCGCCGTGCCCAAGAAGTACACCGCATTGAGCAGCGTGGAGATCGCCACCGCGATCAGCACCGCGCCCATGTGGCGGCCGCCCACGTCGATGGCCGCCTGCGTCAGCGTCACCTTGGTCATGAACACGCTCAGCAGCGGGATGCCCGTCAGGTTGATCGCGCCCAGCGAGAATGCCAGCGCCAGCAGCGGCGAGTGATAGAATGCGCCGCGCAGATGTTTGCGCATGTGCGTACCGCCGCACGCGTCATCCATCTCCGCGCAGGAGACGAAGAGCATGGACTTGGTCGCCGCGTGCGCCGCGCTGTGCCACAGCGCACAGACAAGGCCGATCTCGCTGCGCAGACCCAGCGCCGTGAAGATGTAGCCGATCTGCGCCACGGACGAGTAGGCGATCATCAGGCGGGTCGTCTTGGCACGCACAGCGTTGATCGAGCCCATAATCATGCCCGCCAGACCGAACACAAACAGCACGTCCAGCACGCCCATGGAACAGATGACATCAAAGCCGATGACGCGGACATAGAACTTAATCAGCAGGAAGATGTAGCCCTTTGAAACCAAGCTGGAGAGCATCGCCGCAACGGTCGGCGTAGCGTTGGAGTACGCGCCCGGCAGCCATTTTTCAAACGGATACAGCGCACTCTTGACCGCCAGACCCACCGTCACCAGCGCCACAACGATCGTCAGCGGAATGTGGTATTCGCCGGTTGCCGCCAGCACAGCCACGCTGTCGTGGATGTTCTCCATGAGCAGGTGGCCCGTGATGGTGTAGAGAATCGAAATGCCGAACAGGAACAGGCTGGAGCCGACCAGGTTCATCATCATGTAGCGCACGCCGGCCACGAGATTGCGGCCCTTCTGACGCATCATGATGAGGCCCGCCGCCGCCAGCGTGTTGATCTCGATGAACACATAGGCGGTAAACAAGTCGTTGGTATACACCAGCGCCTGAAGCGCCAGGAACGTGAGATCCACGAGGATGCAGTAGATGTTGTACTTCGTCTTTTCAATCTCACGGATGGAAGGCACCATACCGCCGATGAAGGCAAACAGCGTCACGAAGCAGAAGACCATCATCATCAGCGCTTCCACCACGCCGATGCGGATCTCATTGCCCCACGGCGCGGGGAAGTGCCCCATCATATAGACGTAGCTCTCGCCCGTCACCAGCGTGTAGGTCAGCACCGCACCCGTCATCACCGTCACGGCGGTGATGAGCGCCATCGTCAGCCATCGGGCCTGCCGTCCCTTGAGGACGGAGGTGACCACCGCGCAGATCAGCGTCAGCAGGATGCCAAAGAAGGGGAAATTCTGTACAAACAGCATCAGACCTCCTCCTTTCCGGCCAGCGCAATCATCTCATCCAGATTCAGGGTGTGATAGCGATAGTACAGGCGAACGGTCAGCGCCAGCATCAGCGCCGTCACGGAGACGGACACCACGATGCCCGTCAGCACCAGACCCGCCGGAACGGGGTTGATATACGCCTCGACGGACTGCACGCCGTCCACCACAATCGGCGCGACGCGCCCCTTGATGTAGCCCTGACACGCAAGGAACAGGAAGATGCCCGCATCCATGATGTCCATGCCGATGATCTTCTTGAGCAGGTTCTTGTGCAGCAGCATCGTGGTAAAGCCGATGCAGAACAGGATGACCGCCGCCGTCTGCTCGTAATTGACAAGCAGGTATTGCATCTTACAGCTCTCCTTTCCTGAACACCGCGTAGAAGCAGTACATCGTGCAGGTGACGATGAAGCCGACGCAGATGTTCAGCACGAGAATCAGGCCGCTGGAGAGGATCGCGCCCGGCGTACCCAGCGGAATCACGCTCGCGATATGGTTCGCGCCCGTGTAGAACGAGTAGCACTTGCTCACCGCATAGGTCAGCAGCGCCACCAGCACAATGCGCTGATACGTCTTATAGGTAAAGAACCGGCGCATCTTCGCAAAGCCGAATGCCGTGACATACAAAATCAGGCCCGCGCCCATGATGGCGCCGCCGGAGAAGCCGCCGCCCGGAGACAGGTGGCCGTTGAGGATGACGTATATGCCCAGCAGCATGACGATCGGCACCAGAATCACCGCCGTCTTTTGCAGGATGATGTCATTTTTCGGCTCGTAATAGGTATCGGAATGGGGATTCTGCTCCATGTTCTCCGCAAGCTGGCTGTAACGCGCGGAATCCTTATCCTTGCGCAGCAGGAACAGCACCACCATGGCCGCGGTGAACAGCACGCTCGACTCGCCCAGCGTATCAAACGCACGGTAATCCAGAATCATGCCGGTGACGATGTTCACCGCGCCGGTCTCCTGAAGTCCCTTTTCGATGTAGCGCGCGGAAACCTCGTTGTTGATCGGATGCTCCGGGCTGCCGAAGGCGGGCAGGCGGGTGACGGTGAAGAGCAGCAGCGCGATCATCGTCAGGCACACGCCCACGCACATGAGGTTGTACAGCGCCCGCGCAAACGGCAGGGCCTTCTCCTCGGCCCATGCATTCATCGCCGCCTCGATGCGCGCCTCTTCCTCCAGCTCTTCCTTGGCCCAGCGTTCCTCTGCCGGGGTCAGCTTTTCCACGTCCGGCGCAGCGGGCTGCTCCTGCGCGGCTTCCATGCCGCGCTCCAGTGCGCCCTGCTCATCGCTGAGCCAGTCGTTCATCCGGTTAAACCAGTTCTTTTTCTTCTTACTGCTGGTCATGCTGCTCACCTCCGCGCTGCTTTTCGGTATGCTTTCTGCGCACCTCGTTGCGCGCGTCAATCGCGTGAATCTTCTTGAGCGCCAGGAACAGCAGCAGGCTGGTGATGCCCGCGCCGACTGCCGCCTCGGTAATCGCCAGATCCGGCGATTCCATCGTGATCCATACGACAGACATAATCATGGAGTATGCCATGTAGATGACCACGCTGGTCAGCAGGTTCTTGGTCACGCACACGGCAATCGCGCACACGATCAGGAACAGCAGCATTAGCTGAATGATGATGCTCATGCCTGTCCCTCCTCCTTCTTCTTGGCCGCCTCGCGCTCCTGTTTGAGCGTATCCATGTGGACGGTCATGTACTCGTCGCGCTGCTCATCCGTGGCAATCTCCAGCCGGCAGAGCAAATGGCTGGATACCGGAGAGGACAGCCACCAGAACACGACCACCAGCAGGATCTTGAACGCGGAAAAGAAGTCCGGCGCGCTGATGGCCAGACCCGTCATGCACAGCGAAATGCCCATCGTATCCAGAATCGCCGCCGCGTGCATACGGTTGGCCGCGTATTCAAACCGGAACACGCCGTATACGCCGATGCCGCAGAACACAAGCCCCGTCAGCAGCAGCGCTGCCGTCAGGAAAAAGCGAATCCACTCGATCATGCGTCCGTCCCCTCTTTCTGCTCGTTCTGCTCTTCCTTCTGCTGCGCCATGAGTTCCTCCTCATGCTTGCGCTCGTGGTAGATGCCCGTGTACACCTTGCTCAGCAGGATGACCGCCAGGAAGCTGAGCATCGCGTAAATCAGCGCGATATCCGCCAGATATCCCTCACCCAGCAGCAGCACCGTCACCGCCACCATGATGACCGTCGTCGTGCCGATCATGTTGATCGCCAGCACGCGGTCAGAAATGCGCGGCCCCATGATGCAGCGCACCAGACAAGCCAGCGCCAGCAGCGTCAGCACGCCCAGCGTCACCGCCAGCAGCACCTGATATGCGACATCAATGCTCATGGTTCTCCTCCTTGCCTTCCCCCGCGGCTTCCTCGCCAGCCGGGGCCTTGCGCTCCTGTGCGCCAAGCTGCGCTTCCATCTTCACCAGCGTCTGCACGAACACGCCGTCATCCAGCCCATCCACCAGCGAAGTATCCAGCGCGTGTACCAGATAGTGGTTGTCGTGCAGATCGACCGTGATGGTGCCGGGCGTCAGCGTGATGGAGTTAGCCAGCGTGACGCGGTGGCGATTTTTCTCCAGCGGCACATCAAACTGTACAAGCTGGGGCTTGGGCTCAAAGCCCTTGTTGAGGATCATCCTCACCACAGTCAGATTGGCTTTGACAATCTCACGCAGGAGCATGAAGCCATATCGAAAGGCGGACGGCAGCCGGCGTACCAGCGCCACGTCCACCTTTGGACTATACCCCATGTACTTCCATGCGAACAGATATCCGATCACCGCGAATATCAGTCCGAATACGGCGATTTCTGTCGTCCACTTGCCATTGAGAACGACCCAAAGCGCGAATAAACAGATAAACATGACAGTCCTCCCCTCGGCCAAACGCCCGTGTACACAGGCAGGCCAGTATTCACCGTAATCACGTCCCCATTGTAAGTCAGTCCACCGGGATTGTCAATTCAATCGCAAGATTTTAGCGGCTTCTTAAAAGGAACTTCCCTTTTTCGCGCCGCCATTGGCCCTCAACTGACTCCATTTGCCAAACGAAAAGACACGGAGAACAGAATTCCGTGTCTTTCTTCGCTTATTCGGGCACTCAGCCGCCGCATTGCACGCTGACCAAGCGCTGATAGGCATCCCGGATGCGGGCGAAAGCCGCCTCATCCTTCATGCCGACAGGCTGGCCGTCGATCTCCCGGACGCGGCACGTCAGTGCGCTGGAGCTGGAGAAGAACACCTCGTCCGCCTCCATCAGCTCCTGCACGGTGAAGGGCTTCTCCACCACCTCCATCCCCTGCTCACGGCAGATGGACAAGATGTGCCTGCGGGTAATGCCCGGCAGGATCAGGTTGTCGCACGGCGCGGTGTGCAGCACACCGTCCCGGATGATGTGGATGTTGGAATGGGAGCACTCCGTCACGCGGTCACCGCGGTGCAGAATCGCCTCGTCACAGCCCGCCTCCATGGCGCGCTGGTTGGCCATTACCGCCGGCAGCAGGTTGATGGTCTTGATGTTGCAGTGCAGGAAGCGCGTATCCTCCAGCGTGATGCAGCGGTACGCGCCGTATGGATCGCGCATGGCGCTCGGGCGCACCCACGCCCACAGGCTCGGCCCGGTTTTGGCGCCGCTGTACGGGTGATTGCGCATCCCCACGCCGCGCGTCACCTGCCAGTAGACAAACAGCGAATCGCCCTCCACCTGATCAATCAGCCCCTGAAGGATCTGCTTCATCTCCTCCTTGGGCATCGGGATCTCGATGTCAATGAGGCGTGCGCTGTTGTAGATGCGCTCCACATGGTCATCCATGTGCATCGGCACATGGTGAATCGCCATCGTCGCATCGTACACACCGTCTCCGAAGTAGCAGGCCCGGTCGTTCATGGGGACCATCATCTCTTCAATCGGGGCGATCTTTCCATTGTAATATGCAATATTCTGCATCATTATTTCTCCGCCTTCCACGTGCGCTGAATCGCTTCCACCTCAGCCATCGCCTCCGCCCATGCCGCATCCTGAATCCGGCGCAGCAGTTCCGGCGCTTTGCCGCCCACAGGCTGCCCATCAATCTCCGCAATGCGGCAGCACAGTGCGCTGGCGCTGGTGAAGAATACCTCGTCCGCCGCCATCAGCTCCTGCACGGTGAAGGGCTCCTCCACCACCTCAATCCCCATCTCGCGGCACTGCGCAATGCGGTGCGCACGGGTGATGCCCGGCAGGATCAGGTTGTCGCACGGCGCGGTGCGCAGCACGCCATCCTTGAGAATGTGTACATTGGAATGTGCGCACTCCGTCACGCGGTCGCCGCGGTGCAGAATCGTCTCATCGCAGCCCGCCTCCTCTGCCCGCTGGGTATAGATGACGCTGGGCAGCAGGTTGATGGTCTTGATGTTGCAATGCAGGAAGCGCGTGTCCTCCATGGTGATGCAGCGGTAATCGCGATCCATGGGATCAAGCATATCGGGCTTCACCCACACCCACAGGCTGGGCTGGCCGCCCGCAAAGCGGTACGCATGGCCGCGCATTCCCACGCCGCGCGTCGCCTGCACATACACCATCTGATCCGGGCTGTCCACCTTCCGGCAGAAGTCCAGCACCATGGCGCGAAGCTCGTCAAAGGGCATGGGCACCTCGATGTCGATCATCTTGGCGGAGCGATAGAAGCGGCGCAGGTGATCGTCAAGCTGAAGCGGCACATGATCCACGGTGAACATGGCGTCATACACACCATCCCCAAAGTAGCTGCTGCGCTCGTTCATGGGGATCATCATTTCTTCAATTGAGGCCGTTTTTCCGTTGTAATACGCGATATTTTCCATGGTGTTTCCTCCCCCAAACGGTCATGCTGACTATGATACTCCCACTTTGTACATTTGTCAATTTCCCAAAATGGCCATTTGCCCGGCGCATCACTGCGCGTTTCGTGCTATAATGAAGAGGACATCATCTCATTGGGAAGGGAGGCCCCTCATGGAAAACCCGCTCGTCTCCATCATCGTGCCGATTTACAACGCAGCCATTGATCTGGTTCCGTGTCTGGAAAGCATCAAGCGGCAGCGCTACACCCATCTTGAAATTCTGCTGGTAAACGACGGCTCCAACGACTCCAGCCTTGAAATCTGCCGTATGTACGCACGCATGGACCCGCGTATCGTCGTCATCGACAAGGACAATTCCGGCGTATCCGGCACCCGCAACGTCGCCATTGAGCACGCCACAGGAAAATACCTGCAATTCGTCGATGCGGATGATTTTCTGGATATCAACGCCACGCGCCTGATGGTCGAGGCCATCGAGGAGAGCGGCAGCGATCTGCTCATCGCGCATTACTGCTCCGTCACGCCGGATGGCAAGACGCAGGTATTCGGCTACCTGCCGCCGGATACACAGATGGATAAGGCGCAGTTCGCCCGCCATCTGGTCATGGAGCCGGCCAATTTCTACTATGGCGTGATGTGGAACAAGCTCTACCGCCGCGATATCATCATGGAACACGATATCCGCTGCTGCGAGGACTTCACCTGGTCGGAGGATATGCTCTTCAACTTGGAGTACATCCGCCACGCCGAGCGCTTCTATGCCATGCGCACGCCAGTCTACTATTATACCCGTCAGAAAAAGGGCTCTCTTTCTGCATCCGTGACGCCCGCCAAAATCTTCACGACCAAGACCTCCCTCTTCACCTATTACAAGCAGCTCTACATCGACCTCGGGCTGTACGACGATTACAAACTCCAAGTGTATAAATACCTCGTTGCCGTCGCCAAGGATATGTGACGGCCTTTTGCGAGCATCAAAGGAGATCTGCCATGCCATCCTCATCCCTCAAGCGTGCCCTTCGGACGCTGCTGCCCGTTCTCATCTTTCTGCTGTGTCTGGGCGTTTCGGTCGGATTCTACGCCGCCTATGGTCAGCACAATCTGGACTCGGATATTTCCTCGGAGTTCGTGCTGGCTCATCTTCTCAACGAAGAAGGCCGCGCCTTTCTCACCGATAGCTGGTATTACTCCACGGAGCTGCGCATTGTCAGCCCCGTGCCGGTGTATCAGCTCGCGCTGCAGCTGTTCAGCGACTGGCACGTTGCACGCACCGTCTCCATCGCCGTTCTGCTGTGCGGCGTAGCGCTGTCGCTGGTCTATCTCGCCCGCGGTCTCGGCGTATCGCTGACCGCCGCGCTGCTGTGCGCCGGCGCACTGGTGCTGCCCATCACGGAATACAACGCCTTCACGCTGGTGTACGGCGGCTTTTACACGGTATGCGTCATGCTCACCTTTGTGCAGCTCGGCCTTGTGCTGCGTATGGACAAAAAGCGCCTGCGCGAGCCGCTGTTGCTGGCGCTGCTGGGCGTGTACGGCGGCCTGAACGGCGTGCGTATGCCGATGATCTGCGTCGCGCCGCTGCTGGCGGCCTGTGTCATCAATCTATTTATGGAGATGCGCCGCTGCAACCGCCTGCGTGACGCGCTGACACTGCCCTCCCTGCCCCTTGCAGCGGGCGGCGTGCTGCTGACCCTCGCCACGCTGATCGGCTACGCCATCAATACCCGCGTGCTGTCTGCCGCCTATGACTTCGCGCAGTACAGCGAAACGGCGCTCTGCCCGTTGTCCGTGGAGACCTTCACCGATCAGCTCATCTGCCTGACATCGTTCTTCGGCTATCGCAACGACGCGATGCTGCTGTCTCTGGAAGGCGTTGTCTCGCTGCTGGCCTTCGCGCTGCCCTTCTTCGCGGCGGCAGCGATGATCCTTCTGCTGCGTATGCCGCTCAGCGCACGCGAGCGTCTTGGTGCGCTGTTCATCCCCATCGCGCTGGTGCTGGGCATGGTCATCAACGTGCTCACGCTCATCAACGATCATCCCGAACCCCTGCCATACAGCGTCAGCTATTATATGCCTGCCGCGCTGCTGATGGTCTTTGCGCTGTTCTGGGTGTTCGACCGCTTTGCCTGCAAGATGAAGGTGCTGCGCGTGGTGCCGATGCTGGCGCTGGTGGGCGTTTTCCTCGCCGGGAACACCGCCTACCGCCGCAATGACTTGCACACCTACAATACGGAGCTGGAAAACATCGCGGAATACCTGATGGACGAGGGCTGCGTGCAGGGCTACGCCACATTCTGGAATGCAAACGTGCTGACGGAAATCACAGACGGCGAAATCGACGTGTACACGGTTGAAAACTGGGAGACGGGCGACTTCAACGAATGGCTCCAGCGCAAGGATCACGAGGACTGGGCGCCCGTGGGCAGCGTGTTCGCCATCTTCTCCATGCGGGACTATGAAAACGGCGTACCCGGCTGTGATGACGAGCATCTATTTTATAGCTCCGATGACCTGTGCGTGGTCATCTACGACAGCAACGAAGAATTCCTGTGCGCCCGCGCGGGCGAATCCGAACCTGCTGAATAAATCAAACGGCGTCCTGCTTCCCCCAACAACGGGAGGCAGGACGCCGTTTTCTGCTTTTCTGCCCTTCTGCCGCTGAGCGGGCGGCAAAAGCAGAATGGGTATGGATACAAAAAAGCTCAGACATCCGAAGATGTCTGAGCTTTCCAAGTTGGAGGCGCCATCCAGATTCGAACTGGAGAGTGAAGCTTTTGCAGAGCTTTGCCTTACCACTTGGCCATGGCGCCGGATATGGAGCGGTAGACGAGATTCGGACTCGCGACATCCACCTTGGCAAGGTGGCACTCTACCACTGAGCTACTACCGCATATCTGGTGCCTTGGGGCGGAATCGAACCACCGACACGTAGATTTTCAGTCTACTGCTCTACCGACTGAGCTACCAAGGCATAAAAGTGGCGACGCGGAAGGGGCTCGAACCCTCGACCTCCAGCGTGACAGGCTGGCATTCTAACCGACTGAACTACCGCGCCACTATGAAGTTGGTGGGAACAACAGGGCTCGAACCTGTGACCCTCTGCTTGTAAGGCAGATGCTCTCCCAGCTGAGCTATGCTCCCA
>JAXJLD010000138.1:0-7971 GCA_036297385.1 Christensenellales bacterium
GACAACGGCAACCGTCTCCACCTTCGCACCCTGCTTCGCGCTCGTCCGCGTCAGCGTGAGCGTCAGCTCGTCCGCATTGTCATGCGTCTGGCCGCCGTCCACCCACGTCTTGGTGCCACTCACGGTCACGTTGTTCGGGTCGATGATGGTATTGGTGAAGTTATACCCGTCCTGCGTGGTCGTGTAGCCCTCCACCGGCGCTTCCGTCACGTCATACGTGTAGGCATAGCCCTCGGCATCATATTGTTCCAAATTCGTGAAGGTGTAGGTGTTGCCTTCCCATGCCGGGACAACGGCAACCGTCTCCGGCTTCGCACCCTGCTTCGCGCTCGTCCGCGTCAGCGTGAGCGTCAGCTCGGTCGCATTGTCATGCGTCTGGCCGCCGTCCACCCACGTCTTGGTGCCGCTCACGGTCACGTTGTTCGGGTCGATCAGCGTATTGGTGATGTTCACCTGACGTTTCGTTGTCGTCGATACGCCGTCCGCGGGGCTGTACGTCGTCTCATAGAGCTTCGCCTTCTCCGGGTCGTTGATGGTCTCTGTCACCCTGTACTCGTAGGCGTAGCCCTCGGCATCGTAGCGCTCCAGATCGTCAAAGCCGTACTGCTCGGGTCTGTCCGCCGTCCAGCCGAAGAGGAAGCCGCCCTCGTCCACGAAATCATGCTCCCATTCGCTGCCCGGCTTCGTGCTTCTGCGCGCCAGCGTGAGGGTCAGCTCGGTCGCATTGTCATGCGTCTGGCCGCCGTCCAGCCACGTCTTGGTGCCGTACAGATACCTGTCGTTGTTGTCCACGATGGTGTTGGTCAGGTTCACCGTCGCGCTGCCGTTCTCATCGAAGCTGGCAACGCCGCCGTTCTCCTGTCCGTCAGCCCCCGTGTAAGAAACGGTATACGGCGGCAGGTTTTGCCCCGTCACCTTCTCCACCACGCGGTACGCATACGCATAGCCGTTCGTATCGTGAGAAGGCAGGCTGGTAAACGCATAGGCATCGCCCGTCCACGCGAAGTTCGCCTGTCCGGGGTTGAACGTCGCCCACGGGCCGTTGTTGACGCTGCGCTGAAGCGTCAGCGTCAGATCCGTCGCGTTGTTGTGCGCTCGCTCGCCGTCCACCCACGTCTTGGTGCCGGTGATGGTCAGGTCGTTCCGCGTGTTCACGGCGTTGGTCACGGTCAGGCCGTCCATGATGGCGGTGTATCCATCCGGCACGTCCGTTTCAATCAGCCTGTACTCGATCATCTCGCCGTTCAGCCGCATCGGCAGATTGCTCACCTTGCGCGTCCAGCCGTCCTGCGCGGTCAGCGTCACGGGCGCGCGGTAAACCTCCACACCCTTCGCCGTACCGATCAGCTTCAGCGCCAGCGTATCCGGGCGCTGCGCCGCCGTGCCGTTGCCGTCCACCCACGTCTTGGTGAGCGTGATCTCCCCGTTCACAATGCGGTGGTTGTTGAAGGAAACGGTCACATCGCCCGCGCCGCTCGTGCCGAGCGTCGCTCTGCGCGTGAGCAGCCCGTCTCCATCCGGAATCCAGTCGCCGTTGTACGCCTCCACCACGGTGTACTCGCCCGGCTCAAGCGCCGTAAAGGTCGCCGTCTCGCCCGCGTTCAGCGTGAACACGCCGCGCTCGTCGGTCGCAGCCGTTCGGCTGCCCGCCGTGTAGAGCGCGTTCGCCACGGGCTGTCCATCCCGGTTCAGCGTGAAGCTGAACACCGGAATATTCAGCGCATCGCCGCCCTCGCCCGGAAGCGCCTCGGCAGGCTGCGTGATGGTCTTGCGCACGTTCAGGCGCTGCACAACCACCAGCAGGCCCTCTTGCAGGGTGATGTCGTAATAGGCCGGCACAGCCTGTCCGGCAAAGCGGATGGTCGCCGGGTCGATTTCGTTCGGCTCCGTGCCGGGGTTGGTGATCGAGCTGTCGCCCGTCATCTTCAGCGTGATATCCTCCGCCTTGTCGCCGTTCACCAGATTCTGCGGATTCATCACGGTGAAGCCGTCCTCCGTCAGCGCCGTGCCGTCGTAGTTCTTGGTCGCGCTAAACGCCTTGAGGGTGAGGGGCATCCTGTAATAGAAGGTGATGACATTCTGCGCCGCATCCTCCACGAGGGTGATGGTCGCGTTCACCGGCTCGGCGCGGACAACCTTCGCCTCGGCAAAGCCATCGAGGAACGCCGTGGCCTGCTTGCCCGTGACGCGAGCGCCCACTTGCGCGGACAGCGTTTCATCTGCCGCGACCGACACGGTCGTCCCATCGAGGTAGTGATGCACGGTGTAGTTCGCCGTCACGCGCTCGAAGTACAGCTTCAGCACCAGCGAGCCGTCCGCCGCGATTGTGCCCGTGAGGACATTCTGCGCATGGTCTGCATCAAAGCGGTACAGCAGGCTGCCGCCCAGGCGCTTATCCGCCTTGTCGCTCTCCGTCACGCTGGCCTGCGTATCGGTCGTGCCGCCGCGCGTCACCTTTGCAGGCGTTTCGGTCGGATAGGTGCCGTCCTCATTCTGGAAGAAGAAATGCACCTGATACGCCGTATCCGTGTCCGCAGCCCAGTTGCCTTGGAACACGACGTTCATCGCCGGCATATCGAAGCTGCCGGAAACCGGCGTGCCCGATGTAAAGGCGTGCCAGCCGTTGAATACATAGCCGCTCGCCTCGGGCTTAGCCGCCACGGTCACGGTCGCGCCATACTTGTACGTCTGCTGTGCAGGCACATCCGGCGCGTTCTCCGGCTTGGCGTTGCCGTAGATATAGGTCACGGTGTAGCTGTTCCTGTCGTAGTACAGCTTCAGCACATTGTCCTGATCTTCCCGGAGGATGACCTTCGTCACCGCATCCTTGTGGCTGTCATTCCGGGTAAAGCCGGTAAAGGTCTTGTAGTCCGCGGTCTGTGCCTCTGCCGTCTCGCCCAGATACCACCGGCTCGTTTCCTCGGTGTAGGTTACCGTCTCGTTCGGCAGCAGATCGTAGCCGCCGTTCAGGTTCTCCTGATAGTATTCCACCCTGTAAGGCAGGTGACGCACCGCCTTGTAGGTAAAGGTGATGTGTACGCGCCCATCCGGCCCCTTGGCATCGTCCTTGGTTGCGCGAACCTGCGGCGCACTCGTCAGCGTATAGCCCTCGATGCGCTGGTAGCTGTACACCTTGGCGTACTCCGTGAGGTCGTGCTTCTCATCGGGCAGGAGGTTCTTTCCGGTTTCCCCGTCCACATAGTGGATGGTCAGCGGCCATGTGCTGGTCGGCACATAGTACACCGGAATCTCCTGATACTGCTCCGTCAGCTTCTCGCGCGTGGTGGAGAGCGTGGACATCGGCCGCCATCCCTCGAACTCGGGGAAATCGGTCATGCCGGCTGCCGCAAAGTCCTCCGCCGCTTGGGCAAATGTGCCATACGGGCGATCCGGCCAGACCGTCTCCTCAAACGGCGTAGCCGGCCACTTGCCCAGCTCTTCGGTCACACCATCGCCCATGCCCAAGAACACATAGCGATACCACACCGTGCCGGAGGGCTCCCACTTGGCGTAAACCTCGCGGTCGGCGGTGATGGGGGTCGCCGGGTTCCAGCGCACGGTGCCGTTCTCGTCGATGAACCAGCCCATGAACGTATAAGTCAGCCTGTCATCCTGATCGACATACTTCGTCTGGTCGATAACATACTGCTTTTCCAGTTCTTCCAGCTCCGGGCCCATGATCGTGCCAAACTTCTCCGCCTCAAACGGATAGGTGTGGACTTCCTGCTCTGTATCCACCGTATTCCGGCGCACATCCACATACGTCACCGTGTACGTGGGCGGCGCCCACTTGGCGTAGACCACCATGTTCGCCGCGGGCATGGTCTGCGTGCCCCATGCCACAGGCACCTGACCCGCCGCATCCAGACACCAGCCCTTGAATTCCCAGTCTGCTTCCACGTTGTCCGGGCGCTGCGGCACGGTCTCCGGCTTGATGAGCACTTCCTCATACTTGTAGGTCTGCTCCGGCATACTGCCATCGGCGCAGTTGCCAAACGTCAGCGTGAAGCTGTTGCGGGTGCTGAAAACGTTAAGCCTGCTGTTGTAGGAAACGCTTGTGCCTGCACTCGCCTGCCTAATCTCTTCCTCCGGTGTCGTTGTATTGTAGCCATAGAGCGTGAAACCCGGCAGGAACTTGGAGGACAGATTGAAATCATTTTGCCCCTGCTCGTAGTGATCCGCCTCAATCCACTTCCTGTTGTCAGGCGTGGAATCCTGCGCTTCAATGTACTGATAGATGTCCTTACGGCCATTGGAATCATTATTGACAAGACGGACGCTTGTGGATGTCAGATCCTCATGATTAAAACCGTCCAGATAGGTCCAGTTTCCCTTACCCAATCCACTTTCATCCGACCATCTGCCGCCCGGCCAGCCGTTTGTGCCATAGCCCGCATCGCGCCAGTTCTGACCGTAGAGACCGACACGCTCGTAGTCAACGACCCACCGCCTATTCCAGCCGCGTTCATAATGGCCGAATTCAAGCTTTACCGTCTGGCGGTCAAAGTACACGTTGATGACCGTCGAGCCGTCCGGCGCGATCTCCTTGGTGGATTCGGCGTAATACCCCGTCCAGTTGTTTTCCCGGATGCCGCCGATCTCCGAGCGCTCGGCATTCAGCTCGAAGAACGTGCCATTCAGGCCGTTATCCTGCGGGCGCACCTGGTTGACCGTCGGCTTCTGCCCCACGGTTCCCGTGAACGTCTGGGCATCCAAGAAATCGTAGGTCTTATTTTCATTCGGGGCGTTGTATGCGTCCTTGACGCTCTGCACCCAGTAGACCACCTTGTAGTCCGCCTGCTGCACGGGCTGCCAGCGCACCTCGATGGTGAAGTCATACGGCGGCATTTTGCAGCTCGAATCGTGCTTCTGCTCGCCGAGCACCTGAACCCACTTGCCATTCTGGAACGCATAGTTCTTCGAGAAGAAGCCGACGAACTCATAGCCGGGGCGCTCCATCTCCGAGGGATCGGGCAGACCCAGCGACGAGCCGTAGCGCAGCGTGCGGGAGTCCACCGCCGTGCCGCCGTCGTTGTCAATCGTGTAGGTGTGCAGCTCGCGGTTATAGTACACGTCCACGACGGTTCTGCCATTCGGCATCACGCGGCGCTGCACGATCTCCTGCTGCACAAAGCCCTCGATTTCAAAATCGCGCACCTCGGTCATGCCGCCCGCGATGACAGGCTGTCCCGCGTGCTCCGTTCCCTCGGGGTACTGCGTAATCGTGTACGGGCCAACATCAATCCAGCCCGTTTCCCCCGCACCGATGTTGTCATCAATGGTGTGGCCGTGAACCGCATCGCGGTTAAAGCCGTCTGCGGTGTACCCGTTGTCCGCAACGTTCTGGAAATGATACCTGACCGTGTAAGACGTCGGCGCACCCGTGTATTTGACGGTGTATTCCGCATCCTCCTGAATGTTCGGAATATCCACCGTCACGGTCTCCTGCTCCGGCACAAAGCCCGACAGGGCAGGGCTGGTCACCGAGAGCTGCACGTCCGTCCCGGCCGTGAACTCCGCCACATACGGCTCCAGCGCCATGCTGCCATCCACATCAAACACATAGTGGATCGTCACCGTGCGCTTTTCCAGCTTGCTGTATGCCGCGCGGAAAACGGTGTCCGCCTGCACAGGCGCATGGATGTCCAGCGTGCCGCCGGCCTCGTCCGTCCAGCGCTCGAACTTGCGCCCGGTCAGATTCGGGATGTTCGGCTGCACGGGCGGCTCGCCCACTTTGACAAGCTGCGTGGCAATTGTGCCATAGCTGCCGACGGTTTCCGTGCCATCTTCATTCACTTGATAAATGGGATACTGGAACGTGACCGTCGCATACGTCGCGCCGCGCGCCTCGTTGGAGACGATCATGTTCCATCCCTCTGCCAGCGCGTTGATGGGCATCATCTGCCCCAGCATCAGCACCACCAGCAGCATTGCAATGATTCTTTTCTTCATTTCGCTCGCTCTCCTCACCTTGCCGCGAAATCCGCCGTGCGCCCCATCCATCGGGATGGCGCTCAGCGATAGTACACGACCAGCCTCCATGTATAAGCCAACGTTTCCTGATTGGCCTCAAAGGTGTAGTGATCGTCGTTCGCGCCCTCCACGGCCTCAAAGCCGCTGCCGCGATCGCACTCCCACTGGTAGCGAATCTCATATCCGTCCCCATATTCGAGGATGCTGGTGAGCGTCACCGTCTCGCCCGGCTCCATCACGTCCTTGCGGGAGGAGAAGATGGTCGCCTTGGGCTGCGGCCTTTCCTCCTCCGGCTTGGTGACCGGCACGGACGGAATATGCGCCTTGTACACATAGCCGGTCTGCCCCTGATAGGCAATCTGAATCCAGTCGCCCTCCACGCCCAGCACGGCGACAATCGCCTGATGCGGCAGCGTGAAGATGATCGGGCTCTGTCCATCGGGCTTGGCACGCACCGGCACATTCAGCTCATTGATGCCGCCGCTGACAAACGCCTCGCCATCCGCCAGCTCCGGCACGGGGGTGGGCGTCGGGGTCGGCTCAGCCGTCGGCGTGGGGGTCGGCTCAAACGTCGCCTCGGCATTCAGCTCATCCGTCGGCGCGGGGGTCGGCTCAGTCGTCGGCTCAAGCGTCGGTTCGGTCGTCGGCGTATCCGTCGGTTCGGTCGTCGGCTCGTCCGTCGGTTCGGTCGTCGGCGCGTCCGTCGGCTCGGTCGTCGGCGCGTCCGTCGGCTCGGTCGTCGGCGCGTCCGTCGGCTCAAGCGTCGGCTCAAGCGTCGGTTCGGTCATCGGCGCACCCGTCGGCTCGGTTGTCGGCGCGTCCGTCGGTTCGGTCGTCGGCTCGTCTGCGCTCGGCTTCATCTCTTCACGCGGGAGACCGCTCAGCTTGGCATGAGAGAGGTCGCTCTGATGCACATAGCCCCTCTGTCCGCCGTACTGAATCTTCACCCACTCGCCCGCGCGGCTGATCAGCGTCACCACCTTGCCATGCGGCACGGTGAACGCCACATCGCTGTTGCCATCCGGCGCAACGTGCGCCTTGACATTCCGCTTCTCGCTGCCGCCATTCGCCAGCGCCTGATCGTCCGCCAGCGTGGGGGCAGGCTTCTCCGTCGGCGCAGGGGTGCTCTGTCCCTCCATCGCACCTTCGGTCGGTTTATCTGTCGGAACAGACGCAGGCACGTCTGTCGGCGCAGGCGTAGGCTCCTCCGTCGGTGCAGGCGTAGGCTCCTCCGTCGGTGCAAGCGTGGGCTCCTCCGTCGGTGCAAGCGTGGGCTCCTCCGTCGGTGCAGGCGTAGGCTCCTCCGTCGGTGCAGGCATAGGCTCCTCCGTCGGTGCAGGCGTAGGCTCCTCCGTCGGCGCAGGCGTGGGTTCCTCCGTCGGTGCAGGCGTAGGTTCCTCCGTCGGTGCAGGCGTAGGCTCCTCCGTCGGTGCAGGCGTAGGCTCCTCCGTCGGTGCAAGCGTAGGCTCCTCCGTCGGTGCAGGCGTAGGCTCCTCCGTCGGTGCAGGCGTAGGCTCCTCCGTCGGTGCAGGCGTAGGCTCCTCCGTCGGTGCAGGCGTAGGTTCCTCCGTCGGTGCAGGCGTAGGCGCCTCCGTCGGTTCGGGCACAGCCACCACCTCGGCTTCAGGGGTGGACGACGCATCCGATTCTGCCAGTGCGCCCATCGGCATAGCCGTTGCCAACAGGCAGAAAACAAGCAGCACACTTATCAAACGCCGCTGTCTCTTCATGTTCCTTCCTCCTCAATATATTATGTTTTTCTAAAAATGTTACCTAGACATATAAAGAAGTCATCTGAATTCTACCCATGCTACAAGACCATTTTCCCTTCCCCTTTCAATCGCCAGCGGCAGTGCACAACTGTTCTTGGCATATAAAGTAGACATTGTGTTACGCCTTACAGAGCGCTGTAATTCAGCCTGAATGAGCATCTTATGCAGCAAAAACCACTCGATATTCTTTGGAATACATTATACTACAAGCGGTGCAAAACATCTA
>JAXJLD010000139.1:0-29198 GCA_036297385.1 Christensenellales bacterium
GCGTAAGAGCTTCGGTAATAAGCCGGGTTACGGCGAGCGCAAGAGCTTCGGCGATAAGCCGGGTTACGGCGAGCGCAAGAGCTTCGGCGATAAGCCGGGTTACGGCGAGCGCAAGAGCTTTGGCGATAAGCCGAAGTTTGCGCCGAGAGGGGAGCGTTCGGAGCGTCCGGCGCGGCCGGAGCGTCCGGCGAAGCCGAAGCCCATGAACCTTGCGCCGCGCCGCGTGGCGCTGGAAACGCTGCTGGATGTGAGCCGCAACGATGCGTATGCCTCCTTGGCGCTGGATAAGCGTCTGGCGCAGGCGGCGTTTGGCCGCCGCGACCGTGCGTTCACCACGCAGCTCGTTTACGGCACGCTGGAAAACCGGATCAAGCTGGATTGGCGCATCGACCAGTTCCTCGAAGGGGAAAAGGAGATCGAGCCGACCATCCGCGAGATCCTGCGCATGGGCGCATATCAGCTCTTTGATCTCGACCGCGTGCCGGATATGGCGGCGGTGGATGAGAGCGTCAGCCTGACCCGCGCGATGGGCTTTGAGGGCTTTACCGGGCTGGTTAACGGTGTGCTGCGCAACATGATCCGCGGCAAGGAGAACATCGTATGGCCCAAGCCGCAGGATGATCCTGCGAAGTATCTCTCTGTGATGTTCTCCGCGCCGATGGAGCTGGCGGAGCTGCTCATTGCGGCCTATGGCGAGCATGAGGCGCTGGAGATTCTGCGCTATCGTCCGCAGGAGCGGGATGTCACTGTGCGCGTCAATTACCTGCGCTGTGATGATGCGCGTCTGCGCGCCCTGCTCTCGGATGACGAGCTGGAGTTTACGCCGGGCGTGGTGCCGGGTACCTATAAGGTCAAGAATCCGGGCGATATGACCCGTATGCGCGCGTTCCAGAACGGCCTGTTTACCATTCAGGGCGAAAGCTCCGTCATTGCGGCTCGCGTGGTCGGCGCAAAGCCCGGCCAGACGGTGCTGGATGCCTGCGCTGCGCCGGGCGGCAAAACGGCGGTCATCAGCGAGATGATGAACGACACGGGTCGTGTCTATGCGTGGGATACCCATGCGCACCGCGTTGAGCTGATCCGCGGCACCGCGAACCGCCTGAAGCTGGAGAATATCCGCCCGGCGGTGAAGGATGCTTCCGCGCCGCGCCCGGAGATGGCGATGACGCTGGATGCGGCGCTGATCGACGCGCCGTGTTCCGGCACGGGCGTGATGCTGGAGAAGCCGGACGTCAAGTACCGCGTGAGCCGGGAGGGCGTTGCATCGCTGATGCGCACCCAGAGCGAGATCCTTGACGCGGTGGCCCCGATGGTCAAGGTCGGCGGCACGCTGGTGTATTCGACCTGCTCCATTCTCCCGCAGGAGAACGCGGCGCAGGTGGAGGCTTTCCTTGTGCGCCACCCTGAGTATGAGGTGTTCCCGATGGGCGAGGAGCTGCCGGAGGCGCTGGCGCAGCATGAGACGCAGAACGGCCTGCAGATGTTTGCTCACCGCGACGGCACGGATGGCTTCTACGTCTGCCGTATGCGCAGAACGCGTGCGTAAGCGCTGCGCTCTTGCAGGAAAGGCGAATTCAGATGATGGACAACAATCAGACGCAGCTTCTCGGGATGACACCCGAGGAGCTGGGCGCTTTTTTCAAGGCGCAGAGACAGCCGGCGTTCCGGGCGAAGCAGGTGTTTGCATGGCTGCATCAGGGCGTGCCGTTTGAGGGCATGAGCAATCTGCCCAAGGCGCTGCGCGAGACCTTGACGCAGACCTGCATCGACAACCCGGTTCGCATCATCGAAACCATTCAGTCCAAGCTGGATGGCACGGTGAAGCTGCTGTATCGCCTGCCGGACGATCATGTGATCGAGGGCGTGCTCATGCGCTACAAGTACGGCAATACGCTGTGCCTGTCCACGCAGGTGGGCTGCCGCATGGGCTGCCGCTTCTGTGCCAGCACGCTGGACGGATGTGCCCGCAGCCTCACCCCGGCGGAAATGCTGGGGCAGATTGTCGCCGCCAACGGCGTGCTGAGCGCACAGGGCGAGGGGCAGAAGGTGGGCAATATCGTGCTGATGGGCAGCGGCGAGCCGTTTGACAACTACGAAAATGTGGTCAAATTCCTGCGGCTTCTGCGCACGGAGGGCGGGCTGTGCATCGGTATGCGCAGCGTATCGCTCTCCACCTGTGGTCTGGTGGATCAGATGCGCCGCTTTGCGGAGGAAAATCTGCCGGTGACGCTCTCGCTCTCTCTGCACGCGCCCAACGATGAGGTGCGCCGCACGCTCATGCCCATTGCTAACCGCTATGGCATGGATGATGTGCTGGACGCCTGCCGGTATTATATCGAAAAGACGGGCCGGCGCGTGATCTTTGAGTATGCGCTGGTGCATGGCGTCAACGCCGCGCCGGAGCAGGCGGTGGAGCTGGCTGCGCGCCTTCGCGGTATGCAGTGCCATGTCAACCTGATTCCGCTCAATGCTGTGCCGGAACGCGGCCTTCAGGGGGTTTCCGAGCGGGAAGTGGATGCTTTCCGCCATGCGCTGGAGCAGAAGAATATCTCTGTCACCAGACGACGTGAGATGGGCGATGATATTGAGGGCGCGTGCGGGCAGCTTCGCCGCCGGTATATGAAGGACGGCAAGGCATGAGGCTGCTCCTGCCCCAAAGGGGAACGAGAAAAAGGGGTGAGGATGTGGCGGCGGCGCTGAGGACGGACATCGGCAAAACGCGCAAGCAGAATGAGGACGCGGCTTGGATGGACGAAGCCAAGGGCGTGTTTGCTGTGGCGGACGGCATGGGTGGTCATCTGGCGGGCGAAGTCGCCAGCAGGATGGCGATCGAAGCAGTTCAGCAGATGGCAAAGGGCAGTGCCGACATCGCCGCCATGCGCGAAGCGGTGAACGCTGCACACGAGGCCATTCTGGCGCACGCAAAGGCCAATCCGGCTTGTGCCGGCATGGGAACGACGCTCTCCGCGCTGTGGAAATGCGGCCGATATGCGTATATCGCGCACGTCGGGGACAGCCGCATCTATCGTTACCGTGGGGGAGAGCTGGAGCAGATCACACAGGATCACTCGCTGGTGGAGGAGCTGGTGCGCGCCCACATCATCACCCGGGAGGAGGCACGCCAGCACCCGCGGCGCAACATCATCACCCGTGCGCTGGGTACCCCCGGAGACAATGCGCCGGATATGCTGGCGGCAGATCGCCAAAAGGGGGATGTTTGGCTGCTCTGCTCGGATGGATTGACCGGGATGGTGCCGGATGAGCAGATCGCGGAAACGCTGGCTGATGAGAAGAACCTCGATGCGGCGGCGGATAGCCTGCTGAGGCAGGCGCTGGAGGCCGGCGGACGCGACAACGTCACGCTGATCCTCTGGCGCGATGAGGAGGGCTGAGCGTGGAATCGAGACTGATTGGCAAGATTGTCGGCCGGCGGTTTCGCGTGGAGGACGTCATCGGCCGCGGCGGTATGGCGATCGTCTACCGGGCGTTTGATTTGCGGACGCACCAGACGGTGGCACTCAAGGTGCTGCGCGAGGAATATGAGGATGATCCTGAGTATCGGGAGCGTTTTAAGCGCGAGGCGGCGGTCAACCGCAAGCTGAATCATCCCAACGTCGTCAACTCCATCGACTCAGGCGCAAGCGGCGGTGTTTCCTATATCGCGCTGGAATATGTGGACGGCGAAACGCTCAAGGATGTGATTGCCGAACGGGGCAAGATGGATCAGGAGGAAGCTGTCCATTGTGCGCTGTGTATTCTGTCGGCGCTCTCCCATGCGCATCAGCGCGGTGTGATTCACCGGGACGTGAAATCCCAGAATGTGATGATTACGCGGAACGGGCAGGTCAAAATCGGAGATTTTGGCATCGCCGGTCTGGCGGATACCAAGACGCTGACCACGGACGGAAACGTCATGGGTTCAGTGCATTATTTCTCGCCCGAACAGGCCAAGGGTATGCGCGCCACCAATGCGAGCGACCTGTATTCCGTGGGTGTAATTCTCTATGAGATGCTCACGGGTCACGTCCCCTTTGAGGGAGAAACGGCGGTTTCCGTGGCGATGATGCACCTGATGGAGACGCCCAAGCCCGTGGAGGAGGAGGCCAACGTCAGCCGCGCCGTGGAGCTGATCGTCAAAAAGGCGCTGGAAAAGGAGCCGCGCGACCGCTATCAGAGTGCGGACAGCATGATCCGCGATTTGCGCCGTGCGCTGCGCCACCCGGATGGCGAGTTTATGCACCAGCGCAGCGAAGCAGACAAGCCAAGGCGCACACAGATGCGCAGTGCAGCCGCGCGGACGGGTGACATTCGCGTGCGCATTGCGATGATTGCCGTGACAGTTGTCATGATGGTGCTGATTGCTCTGGCGGGCGTAACGCTGTATCGCTTTGTATTTGTCTACACCCGAATGCCGGATCTGACGGGCGTAGATGCTGCGACGGCGGAGCGGATGATTACCAGCGCGAACCTGAAGGTGAGCATGGACTATGCGTACAGCGACGTGATGGAGGGCTATGTCAGCGGGCAGTCGCCAGAGGCGCGAACGCGCGTGAATCGGGGCGATACCGTGCAGGTGATTATCTCGCGCGGAAGCGATATGGTCGCGGTACAGCGTGTGACCGGTCTGACGCAGGATAATGCCGTGACGGCGCTGAATGCACAGGGCTTCCTGCCCGGCGAAATCATCGTGGCGCCCAGCGCCCAGCTTGAGGGGACGGTCATTGCGCAGGAGCCGCCTGCGGGCGAGAAGGCACGGGTTGGCAGCCCGGTCAATCTGACGGTGTCCGGCGGCCGCGTGGTGGTACCGGATCTGGTGGGGCGGCGGGAGGAGGAGGCTGTGTCCAATATCCGTACGCTGGGGCTGACCCGCGGACAGATTGACTATGAAAACGTGACTGATCCGAGGCAGGATGGCGTGGTGCTTTGGCAGTCACTGGAGCGCTTTGGCGAGGTGCTGCCCGGCTCGTCCATCGAGATCAGCGTGGGCTATTACGATAAGCGCCGATATACCGCATCGGTCAAGGTGACAGTGCAGGTGCCGCGCGAGGGCGTGAGCGTGCGCGTGACGCTGGTGGGCGAGGATGGCAAGGAAAGCGATATGTATGCCGCAACGCACACTGATCCGGGTGAAACGACGATCGACGTACTGCTGCGCAGCGAGACCAGCGGCGTGAAGACGTGGCGGCTGTATCTGGACGGCGGCTTCAGGAGCGAGGCAACGGCGGTGCTGCAATAATGCAGATGCATCACATATAGGAAAGGAATCCGTACATGGTTGGAAGCATCGTGCGGGGCATCGGCAGCTTTTATACCGTGCTCTGCGATGAGGATGGGCGGGAGTATACGCTGCGTGCGCAGAAGAAGCTGCGCCATCAAAAGCTGACGCCCATGGTAGGCGATCGCGTGCGCTTCACGCCGGGCGAAGGCGAGGACAATGGCTGGCTGGAGGAGATCCTGCCGCGCAAGAGCGTCATGCAGCGCCCGAGCGTCGCCAATTGCGATATGCTGATGCTGGTGGTGGCCAGCGTGCCGCACCCGGATATGCTGCTGATTGACAAGCTGATTCTGCGTGCGGCACGGGGCAACATGACCCCGGCGATCTGTGTCAACAAGATTGATCTGGGCGATGAGCTGGTGCGCGCCATCCGTGAGGAATACGCGGGCACACAACTTCGCGTGTTTGAGGCCAGCGCCATGACGGGCGAAGGCGTGGAAGCGCTGCGCGAGGCGATGCGCGGCAAGGTGACCTGTTTGGCGGGGCAGAGCGCGGTGGGCAAAAGCTCGCTGATTAACGCATTGCTGGGCCTGAATCTGGAGACCGGCGGCCTGAGCCGTAAGACTGAGCGCGGACGGCACACGACTCGCCGCGCGGAAATGCTGGCGGCAAACGGAATGCTGGTGCTGGATACGCCGGGCTTCAGCCTGCTGGAGCTGGAAACGGGCATGGAGCCGCAGGAATTTGCCGAGCTTTACCCGGAATACAACGAACTGGCGGGCGGCTGCCGCTTTCAGCCCTGTTTGCATGATAGGGAACCCGGCTGCGCCGTCAAGGCGGCGGTCAGCGAGGGCAGGCTGAGTGCCGTTCGCTGGGAGAGATACCGCGAGCTGCTCGCGGAGGTTAAGGAAAACTGGAAAGGACGATACGAATGATCGAGATTTCACCGTCGCTGCTGGGCGCAGATCTGATGCGTCTGGGCGAAGAGATTGAACTTGTGGAGAAGCTGGGCGTCAAGTGGCTGCATCTGGACAACATGGACGGCCATTTTGTGCCGAACATCAGCTATGGCCCGGATTTTGTGGCGGCCATTCGCAAGAAGACCAGCCTGTTTCTGGATGTTCATCTGATGCTCTCCCATCCGCTTGCCTATATCGGCGCATATGCCAAGGCGGGCGCGGATCTGATTACCATTCATGCCGAGGCAGAGGATGATCCCGCGCAGACGCTGCGCGAGATCGCGGCGCTGGGCGTCAAGACGGGTATTTCCATCAATCCGGGTACCGATCCGGAAGCCATCCGCGAGCTTCTGCCGCTGTGTGATCTGGTGCTGGTGATGACCGTGCAGCCGGGCTTCGGCGGGCAGAGTCTGCGTGAGGACTGTCTGGCCAAGCTGCCGGTTCTGCGGGAGATGATCCGCGAGACCGGGCGCGACATTCTGCTGGAGGTTGATGGCGGCGTGAAGACGGGCAACGCAAAGTGCGCCATTGAAGCGGGGGCGGATGTGCTGGTGATTGGCACGGGTCTGTTCCGCGCGGAGAACCCGGCGGCTGTGGTGGCAGCTGTCAATCAGGCGGCGGAGGAAGTGGCGTGCGCGCGCTGATCGTGCTGGGCGGCGATGCGCCGGGCGCACCGCTGCTTGCACGCTGTGCGGAGCAGGCTGATCTGACCATTGCCGCGGACAAGGGGCTGGAAGCCTTTCTTGCGGCAGGGGTTCAGCCGGATCTGCTGCTGGGTGATATGGACTCGGTCAGCGCGGACGCGCTTGCGCGGACGCAGACGGGAACCGAGACGGAACGTCTGCCCTGTGAGAAGGACGACACCGACGGGGGTCATGCGATGCAGGTTGCGCTTGCACGCGGAGCAACGGAGATCACCGTGCTGGGCGCGTTGGGCGGGCGCATGGATCATGCGCTGGCGAATCTGATGCTGCTCAAGCGTGCACATGAGGGCGGTGCGTTTGCACAGATTCTGGATGAGCGCACCCGCATCGTGCGCATTGATGGCGCGATTGTGCTGAGGGGTGCGAAGGGCGATACCTTTTCGCTGATTCCCATTGGAGAGGCGCACGGGGTGACGCTTTCGGGCTGTTACTATCATTCACGGGAGGCGCTGCGCTTTGACTTTGTGCATCCGCTGGGGATCAGCAATGTGGTCACGGAGGATGAGGCGAGGATCACGGTGCAGGAAGGCGATCTGCTGCTCTTTCATCATTACGGCGGAATCTGATTCCGCAACCCGCTTTGGCTGAAAAGTTAAAGCGGGAATTTTTGTTCGGTCATAGGTTTTTGCACCGCATACGTCGAATGATGGAAACAGTGAGAAGACATCCTCATACACGCAAAAGGGGGCGGAAAAGATGAGCATTAAAGCCATGCTGGAGCAGCGGGAGCGTGATACGCTCAGCCCGTTTGCCGCATTGTCCAGTGAGAGCCGAGGACGAGAACGGCCGATCTCGGAGGACGATATGCGCACGGCGTTTCAGCGCGACAGGGACAGGATTCTGCACTGCAAGTCCTTCCGCCGCCTGAAGGGCAAGACGCAGGTTTTTCTTTCGCCGCAGGGGGATCATTACCGCACCCGCCTGACGCATACGCTGGAGGTTACGCAGGTGGCACGCACGTTAGCGCGGGCGCTGCGGCTGAACGAGGATCTGGCCGAGGCCATCGCCATGGGGCACGATTTGGGGCATACGCCCTTTGGACACGCGGGCGAGGACGCGCTGCGCGGCATCATTGAGGGCGGCTTTGAACACCGCGTGCAGAGCAGGCGCGTGGTGGAGGTGCTGGAAAATGGCGGTGCCGGGCTGAACCTGACGTGGGAGGTGCGCGACGGCATCGAGCATCATTCGGGCAAGGTGCGCCCGCAGACGCTGGAGGGCTGCTGCGTGCATCTGGCCGACCGCATTGCGTACATCAATCACGATATCGACGATGCGGTACGAGCCGGCGTGATTGCCGTGGAGGAACTGCCGCGCCATGCCATCCGCGCACTAGGCAGCACGCACGGCGAACGCATTGACACCATGATTCGCAGTGTGGTGCGCCGCAGCGCTGGGACGGATGAGGCGGCGATGGAGCCAGAGGTTTGGGATGCGCTGATGGAGCTGCGCACGTTTATGTTTGAGCGGGTGTATGCCCGTGAATGGGCGAGCAACGAGAGCCGAAAAACGAATCACATCATCACCGAGCTGGTGGGCTACTATATGGAGCATCCCGGACAGATGCCCAACGAGTACTTGGAGATTGCCTACCGCGAGGGAACACAGCGCGGCGTATGCGATTTTGTCGCCTGCATGACGGATGCTTATGCGGTCAAGACGTATCAAAAGCTGTTTATTCCGCCGTTTTTTGACGGAATTGGATGAAAGAGAAGAGTTTTTCGCGAAAAAATGCATCGAGCTTGCAGGAATGCGCCGCGCGGCGGCGAAACAAATAGGACGGCTATTGGTCGTCAGACCAGATGGCCGAGGTCAGCATAAAGAGGATGGTGAAGTGCGTTGAGGTTGCCGCAGGCGTGGCTGGATGAGCTGCGTGACCGGGCCGATATCGTGCAGGTGGTCTCCCGATATGTTCACCTGACCCCCAAGGGTGGGCGCTATTGGGGTCTTTGTCCCTTCCATGGGGAAAAGACGCCGTCCTTTTCCGTCAATCCGCAGCGCCAGATGTACTATTGCTTTGGCTGCCACGCGGGCGGCAGCGCCATCACGTTTGTGATGGAGATGGAGCATCTGGAGTTCATGGATGCGGTGAAGATGCTGGCGGAGCAGAACCACATGGAACTGCCGGAGCTGGTCGGCGGGCGGGAGGATGCCGTCAGCCGCAGCGAGAAGGACCGGCTCTGCGAGGCCAACAGGCAATGCGCACGGTTTTTCCATAGCCAGCTTTGGAAGCCGGAGAACGGGCGGATTCTTGCCTATCTCTATGACCGCGGTCTGGACGATCAAACCATTCGTATGTTTGGTTTGGGCTCAACGCCGGCGCAGTCGGACGGCGCGACGCAGGCCATGCGCGAAATGGGCTTTACGGATGATGAGCTGGTGCGTGCGGGCATTTCTGTGCGGCGCGACGGGCGCGTGTACGATATGTTTCGTCAGCGCGCGATGTTCCCCATCATCGAGGCACACGGGCGCGTGCTGGGCTTTGGCGGGCGTGCACTGGGGGATGTGAAGCCCAAATACCTGAATACAGGCGATACGCCGGTGTTCAATAAGCGGTTGGGCGTGTTTGCGGCGAACCTGCTCAATAAGCAGCGCGGCCTCAAGCGCGTGATTCTGGTGGAAGGTTATATGGATGTGATTGCGCTGACGCAGGCAGGCGTGCCGGGCGTCTGCGCGACGCTGGGTACGGCGCTGACCGTCGAGCAGGCGAGATTGCTTAAACGCTACGCGCCGGAAATTTGGGTATCCTACGACGGCGATGCGGCTGGGCAAAAGGCCATTTTGCGTGCGCTCGATATCTTCGATGAGGAGAATATGCGTGCGCGTGTGTTGGACTTCCCGGGCGGCATGGACCCGGACGAGTATATCCGGGCGCATGGGCCGATGGCGCTGGACGGCCTGACGCCGCTGCCTGCAACCAGCTACCGCATGAAACAGGAAATGCAGCACCACGATCTCTCCACGCAGGAGGGGCGCACGGCCTATGCCATCGCCTGTGCCAAATATCTGGCGAAGGTGAAAGAGCCGGTGGAGCTGGAAAACTATGTGAAGGAGCTCATGCTGGCGACGGGGTTTCCGCGCGATGTGCTGCTGGCACAGATCGGCCGGTCAGAGATGATCAGCAGCGAAAAGCGCGCCATCTACCGCCATGCGGCTAAGCCGCTGGAGGAGAGCAGCGAGGGCGTGGATACCGAGACGGCCGCCGCCGAGCGGCAGCTGCTGCTGCTGTTGGCAGAAAAGCAGATGGAGCCGGGCACGGTAAAAGAAGAAGACTTTATCTCCGAGGAGAGACGCGCACTGGCGCACAAGCTCATTGCCGGTATGTCGCCGGGCGCGATTCTGGAGGAGATGGAGGATGATAACGCGCGCGCTCGCGCGGCAAGGCTGTTTGAAAAGGACAGCGGCGCGGGCGAAGCGGGGCAGCTCCGCATGGCGGGGGATTGCCTGCGGATTCTGCAAAGAAAGCGCGTCGAAGAGCGGATTGCCGCGCTCCGGCAGGAGCTGGGCCATCAGACGGGCGAAGATAAGCGCAGAACGCTTTTGAAGATACAGGAACTGACGAAGGAAAGGCAGACGGCCGGAAGAAAGGAATGACTTCTTATGGCACTGACACGTGAACAGGCACAGCAGAAGGTCAAGGAAATTCTCGCGCTCGCGCGAAATGAGAAAAAGACGGTCTCCTATCAGGAGGTCATGAATAAGCTCAGCGAGCTGGATATTGACGCGGATGCGATTGATTCGGTGTTTGAAACGCTGGAGGCAGAGGGCATCAACATCATCAGCAGCGCTGAGGATGAGGCGGCAGCCGCGCAGGAAACGGCAGAGCCGGAGCTGGATCTCTCCGTTCCGGAGGGCATCAGCATCGACGATCCGGTGCGTATGTACCTCAAGGAGATTGGCAAGGTGCCGCTGCTGACGGCGGACGAGGAAATTGAAATCGCCAAGAAGATGCTCGAGGGCGGCCCGGATGCTGAGGTGGCCAAGAAGAAGCTGGCGGAGGCCAACCTGCGTCTGGTGGTCTCCATCGCCAAACGCTATGTGGGCAGGGGTATGCTGTTCCTCGATCTGATTCAGGAGGGCAACCTCGGTCTGATCAAGGCGGTGGAGAAGTTTGACTACACCAAGGGCTTCAAGTTCTCCACCTACGCGACGTGGTGGATTCGTCAGGCGATTACCCGCGCCATCGCGGATCAGGCACGTACCATCCGCATTCCGGTGCATATGGTGGAGACGATCAACAAGCTGATTCGCGTCAGCCGCCAGCTCCTTCAGGAGAAGGGCCGCGAGCCGCAGCCGGAGGAAATCGCCGAGGCGATGGGCATTTCGGTGGAGAAGGTGCGCGAGATCATCAAGATCGCGCAGGAGCCGGTGTCGCTGGAAACCCCGATCGGTGAGGAAGAGGACTCCCACCTGGGCGACTTTATTCAGGACGACGATGCGCCGCCGCCTGCCGAGGCTGCATCCTTCACGCTGATGAAGGAGCAGCTCATGAGCGTGCTGGACACGCTGACCCCGCGTGAAAAGAAGGTGCTGTCCCTGCGCTTTGGCCTGGAGGATGGCCGTCAGCGCACGCTGGAGGAAGTCGGCCAGCAGTTCAACGTCACGCGCGAGCGTATCCGCCAGATTGAGGCGAAGGCCCTGCGCAAGCTGCGCCATCCCAGCCGCAGCAAGAAGCTCAAGGATTATCTGGAGTAATGCTGTTTTGAACCTCATGCGAAGCAAGATGGGGTTTGGAGCAGGATAAGACGATGCCGAGGGACGCAAGTCCCTCGTTTTTCTGTCATGTTCGTGAAAAGGAGGACGTATGGTTCAGCTTGATGAGCGCCTGCATACCATTGCCGATATGGTGATCGAGACCATTGCGGGTGTGCAGTTGCCCTGCGTGGCCGATGTGGGCTGCGATCATGGACAGCTTACGGCGTATCTGCTGGAGCGCTGCGGTGCGCTGACGATGATCGCCAGCGACGTGAGCGGCCCATCCCTTGCCAAGGCGCACCGCTTGCTGGCTGCCAATGGCATGGAGAGCCGTGCGCAGATCGTGCAGGCAGATGGCTTGGCAGGCGTGGATCGGCCCGTACACGCCATTGTGATGGCTGGCATGGGCGCGGAGACGATGCTCGGCATCATCCGCGCGGGACGGGAGAAGATCGGAGACGCGGCGCTCATCATGCAGGCCAACGTCGATCTGCCGCTGCTGCGCCGGGGGCTTGCCGAGCTGGGCTTTGCGGTGGAGCGGGAATGTTTTTCCGTTGCGGCAGGGCGGCATTATGCGGTGATGCTGGCGCACGCGGGCGAGAAACGGACGCTGGAGGAGCGCGAGGCGCTGCTGGGCACGGCGGTGCATGGCGTGCAGAACGATGCGCAGCGGGCGTATTTCGCGTGGCAGCGTGGTGTGCGCGTGCGCGAGCTGGAGCAGACGGCGGCGCTTTGCTCCGAAAAGGCGTGCGCACGCCGGGCAGCTGGCAGCCGGGAACTCAATTGGATTGCGGAGGCGATGGGCGTGAACGGATGCACGGTGCGCGAGATTGAGCGGCTTGTCGGGGAAATCGCGCCATATGCGCTGGCTGAAGCATGGGATAACGTCGGGCTGCTGGTGGGGCACGCGGAGCATCAGGTGACGCGCGTGCTGACGGCACTGGATCTGACGGCGGGCGTGCTGGAGGAGGCGAAGGCGCTGGGGGCGCAGGTCATCCTCACGCACCATCCGATCATGATGGACGCGCGCAAGCGGATGACGGACGCAGACCGCGAGGGCAGGCTGCTGCTTGCGCTGGCTGAAAACGGCATAGCGCATATCGCGGCGCACACCAACCTAGACAGTGCGCCCGGTGGCGTGAACGACACGCTGATTGCACGGTTTGACGCACAGAATGTGCGAGGTGAAGGCTTTGTGCGCGCGGGCGATTTGGAAGGGGAAATGACCTTTGGCCAGCTCTGTGCGCTGGCACAGCGCAGGCTGCACGCGGCTGTACGCGCTTACGGCGCAGCAGATACGCCGGTGCGCTGCATAGGCTGCTGCTCCGGTGCGGGCGGAAGTTGCTGGGAGGAAGCGAAGGCGCTGGGCGCGGATTGCTTCATCACCGGCGAAATCAAGCATCATATTGCCTTGGAGGCGATGGACGCGCAGATGTGCGTGATCGAGGCCGGACACTTTGAAACGGAAAATCCTGTCTGCGAAGTGATGGCGAACGCTTTACAAAATGCCTGTGATGCGCTAAAATATAATGTAACGGTTTTTTGCTCAAAGGGAAATCCCTTCGGGCGTTGAGAATAAGGAGGGCCTTGTTTTGCATCAGTACGAACTTTTGTGGCAGTACCAGCAGGTGGACATGGAGCTGGATCAGTATGAGAAGGAGATGCGCAACAACAGCAACCGCAAGGAGCTGCTCAAGCATCGTGAATTCCTGCTGGAACAGCAGGGCGTCCTCAAGAAGATCGAGGCGGACGTGGAGATCATGAGCGACCGCATGGAGGCGCTGGCTGATGAGATCACGCGCCTGAACGGCTCGGTCAGCGAGGCGACGGCGCACTTTGAGGCGAACCGCCCGGAGGATATCGAGGAAGCCAAGAAGCAGATTGCCTCTATCCAGAAGCTGCTGTCCACCATCTCCCGCTATGAGGCGGAGCTGGCCAAGATGCGCAAGGACAGCGAAGCGCGCGACCGCCAGCAGCGCGAGGTGCGCGTGCGTGCGGCCAAGGCCCGCGCCGAGTTTGACCGGATCAAGGTCATCTACGACGAGGAGTTCAAGGTGGCCTCCGTGAAGCTGGAGGAGCTGAAAAAGAAGGTGGCCAAGGAGGCCAAGGGCATTGATCCGGCGCTGATTGAGAAGTACAAGACGATCAAGCGCCATGCGGCAATGCCCATCACGCGCCTGAGCGATGACCGCTGCGGCGGCTGCAATATGCAGCTCTCCGCTGCGGACAAGGACAAGGTGCGCAGCGGTCAGCCGTATGTCGAGTGCGAGAACTGCGGCCGCATCATTCTGGTCAAGTAAGTTATGGGGGGATGGGCGTGAGTCCATCCCCTTTTTGGCGGGCATACGAAAAGGAGCGCCCGGCGGCGCTCCCGATACGGTTTTCATACGCTTTTTGAATGGAAACGCGCCATAAGCGCGAAGCGAAGAAGGGGGCTATTCGCGGTCATCCTCTTGGCTGGATGCCTTTTTCATATCATAGATGGAGCCGAACGCTATACCCAGCGCAAGGCCGATCGCAATGCCGGTGGGAATCTGCTGGAGGACGACGCCCAAAGATGTGCCGATGGCAACGCCGAAGCACATCCCGAACATCATCCCGTTGTGGGAATTTGGATTCGATGTTCCGGACAAAGTCAGCACCTCCTGTTTGGCTCAGCGGTATGCGGGATCAAGGAGCGGCTTGCCGTCCTTGTCAAGCAGCGGCGTAAAGCCGGCTGCATTGCCATTTCTATGGAACAGATATTGGATACCGGTCTGCGTATCCACCCAGATTTCCATGACGTCGATTACGCCCTGCGCAAAGACCTTCTGAAAGCGATCCATATGACGATCCTCCGTTCTATCCGAGTGTAGTCCTATAAACCTGTGTAAAGTATAGCACCGAAGCAGATACTTGTGAAGCTCCAATCGAAATGAAGCGTTTTCGTGTACGTTCTGCCTGCGGCAGATTGATGATGGAAAGGGGTTTTGTGCATGGATGTGGTGGCGCAGATCGACGGCTTTTTTGCTGGAAAGCCGAGGGAATGGGCGCTGTTTGAGGCGCTGCGCGCGCGGGTAAGGGAACGTTATCCGCAAAGTGCGCTTCGGGTGATGAAAACCTGCATCAGCTTTGACGATCCTAAGCCGTATCTGTATGTGTCCTTTCCGCCCAGAAAGCGGTATGACGGCCTGTGGCTGAGCATCAGCCTGCGCGAAGCGGCGGCGCATCCGCGCTTTGAGATGGTCGTGCCGGTTTCCAAAACGCGCTGTACAGCGCACATCCACCTTCGGGAGGAGATGGAGATTGACGATACGCTGCTTGCGCTGATTGCATCATCCCATCGTTGACAAGTGCGCACGAATGTGCTATAATTCGTCAAGTTTGTGAGGCTGCCGGGCGGCCGCGCGCCGAAAGGTGTGAGGAAAGTCCGAGCTGCATAGGGCAGGGTGCCGGGTAACACCCGGCGGGGGTGACCCCAGGGAAAGTGCAACAGAGAGATACCGCATGCCGCAAGGCGTGTAAGGGTGGAAAGGTGAGGTAAGAGCTCACCCGCGGCATGGCGACTTGTCCGCGATGTAAACCCCACTCGCAGCAAGAAACGAAAGAGCGTTTGAGACGGCCCGTCGAGCTCTCAGGATTTCGCTTGAACCCGCTGGTAACAACGGGTCTAGATAGATGACCGCCGATTACAGAACTCGGCTTACAGGCAACGCTCACAGACATTTTTTGCATATGGATTCCCATATCTTGGGAATGGAAGGCTGCTGGCAGAATCGCTCTGCCGGCAGCTTTTTTGATGGGCGTGATTGAATTGAAAAACAGGCTGTGTTATAATGACGGGAGAAATATCACATCGGAGGTGAGCTCGATGGCCAAGATCGAAAAGCAGCTTTGGAACGATTTTGACGATTTGCTCGGCGAGATTCAGAAGCAGGTTTTGGATGGAAGCATGACGGCGACGCTGGAGGATTACAGCGACTTTGTATCGGATCATGCGCGGTGCAGCGTGCGCGTGTTTGAGCGGTACAGTGCGCTGGGCGATAACCGCGCGAGCCTGAGCGTGACGCTCTTTCAGGAGAAGGACGGCCCCGTGCATGTCTCGGCCATTGCCTCGGGCGGAAGCGGAGCGATGCTCTTCAAGATCAACAGGCTGGGTGAGGACGCGTTTCTGGATACGCTGCGCCCGGTTCTCGATGAGTGACAAGAGCGCGCATATCTCAGGGTTGACAAATTGCTGACAAACACATATAATAGGGCTTGTCTTCGAGCCTCCCTTCCTACGGGCGCATGACCTATGGAATCGGGGCCGTGCCGGGAAACCGGCTTAGGGTTGCATGGGAAACGATGCAGCCTTCCTCTTTGAAAAGGAGACGGATTGCCCCGCAGGCGCAGTGGGTCTGCGCAGTGCTGAACGGCTGAACGTCCGCATCCTTTTCCGGGATGCGGCTTTTCTTTTTTCGCCGCATTCGTTGCATGGCAACCTGACTGCGGAAAGGAGAATTCCACATGAAACTTAAGAAAATGGCCGCGCTTGTTCTCACGCTTGCCCTGACGGCAGGGGCTTCTGCCTGTGCCGCCGCGCAGGAGAAAACCGAACTGATCGTCTTTGCGGCGGCCTCCATGACGGAGACGCTCAACGAGATCGCCGGGCGATATGCGAAGGCTGCGCCGGATGTGGAGCTGGTGTTTAACTTCGATTCCTCCGGAACGCTCAAGACCCAGATTGAGGAGGGCGCACCGTGCGATATCTTTATCTCCGCCGCGCCCAAGCAGATGAACGCGCTGGATATCGCCTCCGAGGTGAATACGGCGGGGCTGGATTTCGTGATGGAGGGGACCCGCGTCAACCTGCTGGAAAACAAGGTGGCGCTGGCTGTGCCGGCAGGCAATCCCAAGGGCGTGACGTCGTATGATGCGCTCATCGAGGGATTGAAGCGCGGCGAGGTGCTGCTGGCGATGGGCAACGCCGACGTGCCGGTAGGCCAGTATACGCAGAAGATCCTCACCCATTACGGCGTGAGCGAGGAGGAGCTGGCGCAGAGCGGCGTCATCACCTACGGCTCCAATGTGAAGGAGGTCACCACGCAGGTCAGCGAGGCGGCTGTCGATTGCGGCGTGATTTATGCGACGGATGCGTTTTCCGCTAGGCTTGAGGTGGTGGATACGGCGACCGCCGAGATGTGCGGTCAGGTGATTTATCCGGCGGCGGTGATGAAGCACACCGCGCATGAGCAGGAGGCCAAGGCGTTCCTTGAATACCTGCGCGGAGAAGAGGCGGGAGAGGTGTTCCGCGCCGTGGGCTTTAGCCCGATGGGGGAATAAGCCTGCGATGGCGGGCGGGCAACTGCCCGCCTCCTGATTTTTGCAAAGAACGGGTGAATACATGGACTGGTTTCCTTTGCTGAATTCGCTGCGGATTGCGGGCATCAGCACGGTCATCATCTTTTTTCTGGGCATTGCCGCAGCGTATTACATCGCCAAGGCACCCCGGCTGGTGAAGGGCGTGCTGGACGTGCTGCTGACCATGCCGCTGGTGCTGCCGCCGACGGTGGTGGGCTATCTGCTGCTGCGCGTGCTGGGACCAAGGCGTGTTGTCGGCGCGTGGGTGCTGGAGCATTTCGGCGTGCGGCTGACGATGACGTGGTGGTCGGCCGTATTCGCCACGGCGGTGGTCATCTTCCCACTCATGTACCGCACGGTGCGCGGCGCGTTCGAGGCGTTTGATGAGACGCTCGCCTATGCCGGGCAGACGCTGGGGCTGTCCAATACGTATATCTTCTGGCGCATCCGCATGCCGTGCTGCCGTCAGGGAATTCTGGCAGGCACGGTGCTGGCGTTTGCGCGTGCGCTGGGTGAATACGGCGCGACCAGCATGATTGCCGGATACACGCCGGGGCGGACGGCGACCATCTCTACGACGGTCTATCAGCTCTGGCGCACCAACAATGACGCGCTGGCCTTCCGCTGGGTGATGGTGAACATGGCCATTTCCGCGGCGGTGCTGCTGGCGGTCAATATGCTGGAAAGAAAGCAGCGCACCGGAAGGAGGGCTGCCTGATGGCGCTTTGCGTGGATATTGAAAAGACGCTGGGGCGCTTTCACCTGCGGGTGCAGTTCGAGGCGGAGAATCATGTGCTGGCGCTGCTGGGCGCGTCCGGCTGCGGCAAGAGCATGACGCTCAAGTGCATTGCGGGCATTGAAACGCCGGACAGCGGGCGGATTGTGCTGGACGGCGTGACGCTCTTTGACAGCACACGGCGCGTCAATCTGCCGCCGCAGAAGCGGCGCGTGGGCTATCTGTTCCAACAGTATGCGCTGTTTCCCAACATGACGGTGCGCCAGAACATCGCCTGCGGCGCACGCGGGAAGCGCGATGCGGAGGCGAGGGTTTCAGCCATGATGACGGCTATGCGTTTGGAGGGGCTGGAGGACAAGCGTCCCCATCAGCTCTCCGGCGGGCAGCAGCAGCGCGTGGCGCTGGCGCGGATACTGGTGGGCGAGCCGGATGTGCTGCTGCTGGACGAGCCGTTTTCCGCGCTGGACAGCCACCTGCGCTTCCAGATGGAGCAGGAGGTGCGCAGCGCTATTCGCGCCTTTGGGCGGACGGTGATCTTCGTTTCCCACAACCGGGACGAGGCGTTTCGGATGTCCGACAGCATGGCGATCATGGACAGCGGGCGGATTGAGACCATCGGTGCACGGCAGGCGGTGTTTGACCAGCCAACGACGCGGAGCGGTGCGCTGCTGACCGGCTGCCGCAATGTGGAGCGGCTGGAAAAGGTGGACGAGCATACGGCGTATGTGCCGGCTTGGGGCGTGATGCTCCGCACGGCGCAGCCCGTGGGCGAGGCGCAGTATGCCGGTATCCGTGGGTGCGACCTGACGGCGGGCAGCCAAGGCACAAATACATGGATGATGGAAGTTGCGGAGGAGACGGTGAATCCCTTCTCCGTGACGGTGATGCTCCGGCCGGAGGGCAGGGCGAAGGCCGTTCCCCTCTGCTGGGAGCTGGACAGGATGACATGGCAGGCGATTCGGGCGGACAGGGTAATGATCCATCTGCCGCCGGAGCGCGTGCTGCTTTTAAGGGAGTCGGGCTGATGAAGAGAAGTATGCAATTTACGGAGGCACGCGATTGGCTGCTGGCGCAGGTTTGGCCTGTGGCGACGCAGCGCGTGCCGCTGAGCGGATGCGCCGGTCGGATTCTGGCGCAGAATCTGGTTGCGGCGGAGAATATCCCGCCGTTCGATCGTTCGCCCTATGACGGCTACGCCTTTCGCGCGGCGGATACGCAGATAGCCACCAAGGAAAACCCTGTCACCCTGCGGATTCTGGAGGAGGTAGCGGCGGGCGCCGTGCCGACGAAGGCCGTGACGGCGGGGACTGCGACCAAGATCCTGACCGGAGCGCCCATTCCGCCGGGCGCGGACTGTGTGTGTATGTTTGAAAAGACGCAGTTCACGGCGGAGACGGTGACACTCTTTGCACCGGTTGCGCCGGGGGAGAACATCGTCAAAGCGGGCGAGGACGTGCGCCAAGGAACCGTGCTGGCACGCTGCGGTACGCGAATTGACGCAGGCGTGGCGGGCACGCTGGCGGCGCAGGGCGAGGCGCAGCCGCTGGTATATCGCCGCCTGCGCGTGGGCGTGATTTCCACAGGCAACGAGGTGGTGGAGGCGGATGCTCCGCTCGCACCCGGAAAAATTCGCAACTCCAACCGCTATATGCTGGAAGCGGCGCTGGAAAAAGAGGGTATGGAAGCGATCTCTCTGGGGCTGGCGGGCGACCGGACGGAGAACATTGCGTGCCTGATTGCGCAGGGACTGGAAACGTGCGATGCGGTGCTGCTCACGGGCGGCGTGTCCGTAGGCGATTACGACCTTACGCCGGACGCGATGGCGCAGGCGGGCGTTCCGGCCTCCATCCGTGGCGTGGATCTCAAGCCGGGCATGGCTTGCGCCTATGGTGTGAAGGAAGGGAAGCTGGTTTGCGGCCTTTCCGGCAATCCAGCCAGCGCACTGACCAATTTCTACTGCGTGGCGCTTCCGTTGCTTCGGCGGATGGCTGGCTGGGCGCAGCCCGTTCCGCAGACAATCACGGTGACGCTGCGGCAGGCGTTTGACAAGAGAAGCAAGGGAACACGCGTGCTGCGCGGCAGGCTGGATCTGTCCGACGGCACGGTGGGGATGATTCTGCCGGAGGATCAGGGCAATGTGGTGCTGTCCAGCACCATCGGCTGCGATGTGATGGCGATTGTGCCGGCGGGAAGCGGTGCGCTGCCCGAAGGGACCGTACTGAAAGGATTTTTGCTATGAAGAAGATACCTGTCGAGCAGGCTGTCGGCATGACGCTCTGCCATGATATCACCAAGATGGTGGACGGCTTCAAGGGGGCGGCGTTCAAGCGCGGCCATGTGATCCGCGCGGAGGACGTGGAGGAGCTGCTGAACATCGGCAAGCGCACCGTGTTCATCTGGGAGGAAAACGCGGGCGAGCTGCACGAGGAGGACTGTGCGCACCGCTTGGCGGCCATGGCGCCCGTGGAGGGTGCGCACTACACCGAGCCGTCCGAAGGCAAGGTGCTGCTGATGGCGGATACGCGCGGTATGCTGCGCGTGAATACAGCGCTGCTCAACCGGATCAACAGCATCGGTGATATCACCATCTGCACGCTGCCGGATCACTATCCGGTGGAGGCGGGTGCCCGGCTGGCCAGTATGCGCATCGTGCCGCTGGTGACGAAGGAGGAACAGATCATCAAGGCGGAGCGCCTGTGTGCACAGGAAAAGCTGATGGATCTGCGTCCGTATCAGCCCAAGCGGATTGGCGTCGTCATCACCGGCTCGGAGGTGTATGCAGGCCGCATCAAGGACAAGTTTGAGCCGGTCGTGCGCCGCAAGATGGCGCAGTACCCGGCGGAGATCCTGAGCGTGACCATCTGCGACGACGATCTGGAGATGATTGTGGACGCGGGTAGGAAATGCATCGAGCAGGGCGCGGATTTCCTCATCTTCACCGGCGGTATGTCCGTCGATCCCGACGATCTGACGCCTACGGCCATCCGCCGCCTCGGCGCGGACATCGTCACCCATGGCGTGCCGTCTCAGCCGGGCAACATGACGCTGGTGGCGTATCTGGGCGATATCCCGATTCTCGGCGTACCGGGCGCGGCCATCAGCCTGCCCACGACGATGTTTGACGTGCTGCTGCCGCAGGTGTTCGCGGGCGACAAGCTGACCAAGCAGGACTTGATTCGCCTTGGCGATGGCGGCTTGTGCCAGATGTGCAAGGCGTGCCACTTCCCGAACTGTTCGTTTGGCAGGTATTGAGCGATGAAGGATCAATTTGGACGCGAAATCAACTATCTGCGCCTGTCGGTGACGGACAGGTGCAACCTGCGCTGCCGCTACTGTATGCCCGAGGAAGGCGTGTGCAAAAAGCCGCATACGGAGATGCTGACCGAGGATGAGATGATCGACGCGGTGGAGGCTGCTGCCGCGCTGGGCGTGACCAAGCTGCGCATCACGGGCGGTGAGCCGCTGGTGAAGCGCAATATTGTGGCGCTTTGTGCGCGGGCGGCGCACGTGCCGGGCATCCGGGAGGTCTGCATCACGACCAACGGCGTGCTGCTGCCCAAGCTGGCCAAGGGACTGCGTGCGGCGGGCGTCAACCGCGTGAACCTGAGTCTGGACACGCTCGACCCGAAAAAGTATGCGCACATCACGCGCGTGGGCACGCTGGAAGGCGCACTGGACGGACTGCACGCTGCGCTGGAGGCGGGCTTTGACAAGGTGAAAATCAATGCGGTGCTCATCGGCGGCTTTAATGATGACGAGATTGAGCCGCTGGCCAATCTGACGATGCGCCATCCGGTGGACGTGCGCTTCATCGAGCTGATGCCGATGTTGGATCATCCTGAGTTTGGCGAGGCGGCGTTCATTCCCTACACGCGGGTGCTGGATAAGCTGCCGCAGGCACAGGGCATTTCACCCGACGGCGGCGTGGCGAAGCTCTACCGCCTGCCCGGTGCGCTGGGCAACATCGGGCTCATCAGTCCGGTCAGCGCACACTTCTGCGCGGAGTGCAACCGCATCCGCTTGACCGCGGACGGCAAGCTCAAGCCCTGCCTGCACGCGGCGGACGAGGTTTCGCTCAAGGGCATGACGCGGGAGCAGATGCGCGAGACGATGCGCCGGGTCATGTATGAAAAGCCGTCCTGCCATGCGGAGCTGTCTGCGACGCAGCACAGCCATGCGGGGCGCAGCATGAATCAGATCGGAGGCTGACGGATTTTGCAGAACATGGACGATTTTACGCATTTCAATGAGCAGGGCCGCGCGAAGATGGTGGACGTGGGCGAGAAGGCCCCGTCCGTGCGCACGGCGGTTGCCGGGGCGCGTGTGCTGGTGAGCCCGGAAACCTATGCGCTGATCCGCAGCGGCGGCATGAAAAAGGGCGATGTGCTGACCGTTGCGCAGATTGCGGGCGTGATGGGCGCTAAGCGCACGCCGGATCTGATTCCGATGTGCCATCCTGTCGCCATCACGGGCGTGAACCTGACGCTCTCGCTGGACGAGGCACGCTGCGCGGTGGACATCCGCGCGTCGGTCACCTGCCAGGGCAAGACCGGCGTGGAGATGGAGGCGCTCACGGCGGTTTCCACGGCAGCGTTGACGGTCTACGATATGTGCAAGGCCGTGCAGAAGGATATGGTCATCACCGACGTGCGGCTGCTGGATAAGACGGGCGGCGTGCATGGGGACTTTCACAGGGAGGAAGCCGATGAATAAGCGCATTGCGGTCATCACGGTCAGCGACAAGGGTGCGCGCGGCGAGCGCGAGGACAAGAGCGGCCCGGCGATCTGTGCGCTGGCACAGGAACACGGCTTTGAGGTGGCGCACACCTGCATCATTCCCGACGAGGAGGCGCAGATCCGCGCGGAGCTGATCCGGTGCTGTGACGAGCTGGGGCTGGGCATGGTGCTGACCACGGGCGGCACGGGCTTTTCCCCGCGGGATGTGACCCCGGAGGCAACGCTGGCGGTTGTGGAGCGTGAAACGCGCGGCATCCCGGAGCAGATGCGCTGGGAGAGCCTGAAGATCACGCCGCGTGCCTGTCTGTCCCGCAGCGCGGCGGGGATTCGCGGGCGCACGCTCATCATCAATCTGCCCGGCAGCCCCAAGGCGGCGCGGGAAAATCTGCTGGCGGTGATCGAGCCGGTCAAGCACGGGCTGGATATGCTGGCATCGGAGGGCTCCGCGGACTGCGCGGCGCCGGAAAGGTGAAAATATATGGGCAAGACCAACGTTCCCTCGCTCGATCAATGGATGAAAGAGGCCAAGGCGCACCCGGACGCGGGCAAGGTCGGGATGTATCTGGCGCATAATGGCGTGGTGCGCGCGACGGCGAAGGCACAGGTACGCGCGGGCGTGCAGGGGCTGGCCCCGGTGACGGGCATGACATTTTCCTATGACGCGCAGAAGGTAGAGGCCGCTGTGGAGCGGACGCGGCGCATGGCGGGCATCAGCTATGTGCGTGCGTGGCTCAACGAGGGCGAACTGGAGGTAGGCGATGACATCATGCTGGTGCTCATCGGCGGCGATATCCGACCGCACGTGGTGGATGCGCTGCAAAGCCTCGTCGATACGCTCAAAAATGAGTGCGTCGCTGAACAGGAAAAGGGCGGACGGTGACGCTGACCTGAATTTTTCATCAAAAAAGCGGGAATGCCCCGTTTTTTCACTTGCTTTTTTCGCGCAGACATGGTATCATTTTACGGAAAACGCACCTGCGTCTGTTTCTTGCGCCTGCCGGAACATCCGGTCCGCAGGGAGAGAGGATGCAGGGAGGGTTGAATTAAAAGGAGGAATATCCCCATGGCAGTCATTTCTATGAAGCAGCTGCTCGAGGCGGGCGTGCACTTCGGTCACCAGACCCGCCGCTGGAACCCCAAGATGGCTCCGTACATCTTCACCGAGCGCAACGGCATCTACATCATCGATCTGCAGAAGACCGTCCGCAAGATTGACGAGGCGTATGCTTTCGTTCGTCAGGTGGCGATGGAGGGCAAGAGCGTCCTGTTCGTCGGCACCAAGAAGCAGGCGCAGGAGTCCATCGAGACTGAGGCCAAGCGCTGCAACATGTTCTATGTCAACAACCGCTGGCTGGGCGGCATGATGACCAACTTCCGCACCATCAAGACCCGTATTGCCCGCCTGAACGCCATCGATGCGATGGAAGAGCGCGGCGAGTTCGAGGTGCTCCCCAAGAAGGAAGTCATCAAGCTGATGACCGAGCGCGAGAAGCTGCTGGCCAATCTGGGCGGCATCCGCGAGATGAAGAACCTGCCGGGCTGCCTGTTCGTGGTTGACCCGCGCAAGGAGCACATCGCCGTCACCGAGGCGCGCGCGCTGGGCATCCCGGTCGTCGCCATTGTGGACACCAACTGCGATCCGGACGAGATCGACTATGTCATCCCGGGCAACGACGACGCCATCCGTGCGGTCAAGCTGATCGCGGGCAAGATGGCCGATGCGGTGCTGGAAGGCAAGCAGGGCGAGCAGGCTGAGGTTCAGGCGTAAGCCACTTTGCAGCCGAGACGACAAACCGACAAATTCTGGAGGGAATCCGTTATGGCTACCATTACTTCCGCTCTGGTTAAGGAGCTGCGCGAGCGCACCGGCGCCGGCATGATGGACTGCAAGAAGGCGCTCATCAACTGCGAAGGCGATATGGACAAGGCGATCGACTTCCTGCGCGAGAAGGGCCTTGCTGCCGCTGCCAAGAAGGCCGGCCGCATCGCTGCTGAGGGCATGGTCGAGTGCTATGTCGAGGGCAACGTGGGTGTTGTGGTTGAGATCAACTGCGAGACCGACTTCGTGGCCAACACCGACAACTTCAAGGCGCTGTGCCGCGACTACGCGAAGCACATCGTGGCGAAGGCTCCGGCGACCGTCGAGGAGATGCTCGCTCAGCCGTTCTATGCGGACGAGACCAAGACCGTCAACGATCTGATCGGCGAGGCCACTGCGGCCATCGGCGAGAAGATCTCCCTGCGCCGCTTTGCTCGCTATGAGGCGAACAATGGTCTGGTGGAGATTTACAGCCACATGGGCGGCCGCATCGGCGTTATGGCCGAGGTGTCTGCGGATGAGGTGAACGATGAGGTCAAGACCATGGCCCACGATCTGGTGATGCACATCGCCGCCGCGAACCCGCAGTTCGTGCGCCGCGAGGAAGTGCCGACCGCTGATCTGGACAAGGAGCGCGAGGTTCTGACCCAGCAGGCTCTCAACGAGGGCAAGCCGGCGAAGATCGTCGAGCGCATGGTCGAAGGCCGCATCGAGAAGTACTACAAGGAAGTCTGCCTCCTGGAGCAGCCGTTCGTGAAGGATCCGGACGTCAGCGTCAAGAAGATGCTGAATGGCAAGTGCGACGTTGTCCGCTTTGTCCGCTTCGAGCGCGGCGAGGGCATCGAGAAGCGTGTCAACGATCTGGCCGCCGATATCGCTGCCGAGCAGGCGAAGATGAAGAAGTAATCTTCAAAACCAAGGGACATGCCCCGTGCATGTCCCTTTTTTGAAAAGGAAAGGATGGACTATATGGCAAAGTACAAGCGAGTACTCATCAAGCTCAGCGGCGAAGCGCTGGGCGACCATGGCAGGCTTTTTGACTTTGAACAGATTGACCGCGTGGCGGGCGTGATCGGAGAGCTGCACAAAACTGGCACGGAAATCGCCATCGTCATTGGCGCGGGCAACATCTGGCGCGGCCGTCAGGGCCCGGCGGCGAAGATGACAGCCATCAACGCGGATCACATGGGTATGCTCGGCACGGCGATCAACTCCATTGCCATGCAGGATGCGATCGAGCGGCTGGATATTCCCACCCGCGTGATGTCCGCGGTGGAGATGAACCGCTTCTGCGAGCCGTATACCTATCGCCGTGCTGTGCGCCATCTGGAAAAGGGCCGCGTGGTCATCTTTGCCTGCGGCACCGGCAATCCGTTCTTCTCCACGGATACTGCTGCGGCGCTGCGTGCGGTGGAGATCGGCGCGGATGCGATTCTGCTGGCGAAGAACGTGGACGGCGTGTACGACAGCGACCCGCGCGTCAACCCGGAGGCGAAGCTGCTCAAGGATCTGACGTACAATCAGGTGCAGGAGCGCGATCTCAAGGTGATGGATGCAGCCGCAATCACCATCTGCCGCGAGAACAAGGTGCCGTCCATCCGCGTGTTCGGTCTGGACGATCCGGAGAACATCCTGCGCGTCATCGAGGGCGACCCGATGGGCACCAACGTGCATCCGTAATTTCAAAGCGATGCTTGAACCGGGGGCTTTTGCCTCCGGTTTTTTGCGTGATAGGGTTATATTCTAAATGCTGTTTTGCATCTAAAACATTTCACACAAGTTGAACCCGTTTCAATCGCAGACTGCTTTGCGGTCTGCTCTGAAACTATGTTTTTTTCTAGCCTTCCCCTTTGGGGAAGGTGTCATCCCGAAGGGATGACGGATGAGGTCTACGTCGGGCCTGCGATTCCGGGAAACTCGCATAGTCGCGCTTTGCGCTCCTTGCGATTTCCGGCATTCCGCCTGCCTGTTTCCGCCGCTGGCGGCGGCAGACTCCAGCCCCTAAAACCCGCTTGGGGATTTCATCCCAGAGAAAGCTATGCAATATTTAATCTTGAAGCGGGTTAAGATTTCGACGTTTCACGCGTCTATATAGGTGAAAGGAGGGGAGGACGATGGAAGAAGCGGAGCGTGCGGATCGGCTTGAACGCATGATGGAGCAGTATGGCGCAGATGTGCTTCGCCTGTGCTGCGTGTATTTGAGAGATGCGAAGCTGGCAGAGGATGCGGCGCAGGAGACGTTTCTCAAGGCATATAGGAGCATGGATGCTTTCCGAGGGGAGAGCGGCGAAAAGACGTGGTTGGCAGCCATTGCGGTGAATGTCTGTCGGGATTGGCGCAGGGGCGCGTGGTTCCGCCATATCGACCGATCGGTGGATTGGGAGAAGCTGGGGCTGGCGGCGGAAGCGCCTAAGACGGCGGAATCTGGGCTGATGCAGGCGATCATGTGCCTGCCGCGGAAGCAGAGGGAGGCTGTTTTGATGCGCTATTATGCGGATATGACGCAGAGCGAAATGGCGCGGACGCTGCATATTTCCGAGGCGGCGGTGTCCAAACGGCTGACCCGCGCACGGGAGATGCTCAAAAATGAACTGAAAGGAGGAATGTGGGATGAATGAGCGGCGTGAAGAAAATGAGGCGATGGAGCGGGATGAGGCGATTCAAAGGCGGGTTCACGCAGCGATTGATGAGCGGCTTTCGCACATAGAGCTGTCGCCCAAACTCAGGAATGCGATCCGCAATGCGGCGAGAGGGGAAAAGAAGATGCGTAAAAAGGTCTCTGCGGGCGTGGTGCTGGCTTGCACGATGCTGGCGGTGCTGACAGCCATGGCGGTGGCGGTAACGCGCTTTGGCGTGCTGGCATTTAACCCGGAGCGGGCGCAGAATGAGGCGTATGCGCAGCATATTCTGACGCTGGATGAAACCTATGAGAACGAGTACATGACGCTGACCGTCAACGATGCGGTGTTCGATGGCACACACCTGTCCGTGACGCTGAACGTGCAGCCCAAGGCGGGCTGCGGCGGTGGCGTGTATGTGTATCCGAGGATGACGGCGACGTGCGGCGGGCAGACGCTGAATGTGGAGGAGCAGTCCTGCATCGGAGAGTTCTTCAAAGGATTCTGGGTACCGGAGCGGAATCAGGCCATTGCGCATATGAACGGCGAATATGGCGCGAATTATGCGGTACTCACGGCCAATGACGCGGCAGAGCTTGTGGCTGATCCGCAGAATTATGCTGTGACGTGGACGCTGAGTCTGGACGTCATCAGGCCGGTATACCCGATTCAGCGGGCGGACAGCGCATCAGATGCGCAAATGACGGACGCATTGCTGACGGATGACGGACAGCCGTTTGCCGACGCTTATGCAGAGCAGAAGATTCTGCTGGCAGATGGCTATGATCTGTCGCCCTATGCGCTCGGCTTACCCAGACCGAAGGGGATGACGGATGAGGCATGGTGGCGCACGAATCTGCCGGATCGGTTGGTGGCAAGCGGCGCGTTTGAGCGCGTGGACATGGCGGAGATCGTCTTTACGACGCAGGAAACCGGCGTGCGCACGCTGGCAGAACCGCAGACGCTCGATCTGGGCGACTATGTGGCGACGGTCAAGCGCCTCTCGGTGAGCTTTGGTGCGTGCGACTATGAGATTGATGTGACCAAGAAGGATGATTCCGGCAAGAGTGCAGCGCAAGAATGGCTGGACGGCGAGCCGTTCTGGCAGTTCGCCGTGCTGGCGGACGGCGCACGGACAAACTTTGAATGGGGCAGAAGCGGCGTGTACGGCGAGCCGGGAAGCGATCAGAGAAAGCGCATACAGCTTGCGGGCACGGTGCTCATGGATGCGCAGGCCTCGCAGGTGCGCATCGTGCCCTGCTGGGGAACGGAGATGGAGGATCCGACAAGAGCGGTTTACAGCGCACAGAAGCCGGTTACGCAGGAGCAAAGGGAGATGACCGTAACCATCGGCCTGCCGTGAAGCTGCTTAAAAACAGCTTGAATGAGGGGACAAAGAAGGGGTTTGGAGATAAAGTCTCTAAACCTTCTTCTTTGTTTTGCGCATATAGCGCGTTTTTCTCAGATCAGCGTGTGAGAGCGGGAAATGGCAGATAATGATCCCCACTTGGGCGCGTGCTGATCTGCTGCTTGGGTCAAATTGTGCCAAAACGCTTGCCAAACCTATGGAGAGTAGGGTAAAATAGAGACGATAAAATTTACAATTCGAGGAGGCTGCAAATATGCCCACGAAGATGATTCAAGACCATGCTCAGGAAAAGATGGAAAAGACTAAGAGCGTGCTGCGCTCCGATCTGATGGCCATCCGCGCTGGACGCGCCAATCCGCAGCTGCTCGACCGCATCACGGTCGACTACTACGGCACGCCGACCCCGCTGAAGAACGTGGCCAATATTTCCGCACCGGAACCGCGCGTTTTGCAGATTAACCCGTGGGATCAGAAGATGGTCAAGGATATCTCCAAGGCCATTCTGGCCAGCGATCTGGGACTGAATCCCTCCAATGACGGCAAGGTGATTCGCCTGATGCTGCCGGAGTTGACGGAGGAGCGCCGCAAGGAGCTGACCAAGCTGGTGCGCAAGACTGCCGAGGACAGCAAGGTGGCCATCCGTTCCATCCGCCGTGATGCGGTGGAGCAGGTGAAGAAGCTCAAGAAGAACGGCGAGATCACCGAGGACGACCAGAAGCGCGCTGAGGAATCCATTCAGAAGCTGACGGACGCGAACATCAAGGACATCGACAAGATCACTGCCGATAAGGAAAAGGAGATCATGGACGTCAGATGAGGGACGACCTTTTGGGTCTGGAGCTGCATTGTGCGCTGGAAGTGCTGGGGCGCGAAGGCATATCGCCTAACATTGTGCAGACCAGTGCGCCAAGGCGCACGGAGGAAACGCGGGGCGTGCTGCGCGTGGTCAGCGCATCTGATGACGGCACGCATCTGACGGTTGCACGGTTTCTTGACCCGATTGCCGATGGGCAGGAGTATGCATAAC
>JAXJLD010000140.1:0-10443 GCA_036297385.1 Christensenellales bacterium
CATCAGATCGCAGCCTTCATTGCCAAACTCAATCGACGTCCACGCAAATGCCTCGACTGGAAGTCTCCCTTTGAGGTGTTCTTCAATACGCTGTTGCACTTGACTTGACAATTCAAGACGCAAAACGGTATGAGAAGAAAAACAGTATAAACAGTATGAGATGGTCAAATCCATGAAAACAGGGGCGTCAAGCTGCGGCTTGACGCCCCTGTTGGGCAATATGCGTTTTTTATGATGCGCAGACCCTAGGCCGTTACGGGCTGTCATCGTGAAAGAGATGATAGAGCATACGATCCGGATCGTCAAAGAATAGGCGGCTGACCTGATAATGCTCCGTTTCCTGATAGGGGACGGCGGCAACGCCCCGTGGGGTGATCTCAAAGACCGTTGCGCCGGGGAAAGCCATCAGGATGGGCGAATGCGTGGAGATGATGAACTGCGAGCGGCACGCGGTGAGATCGTGCATACGGCGCATCAGCCGCAGAATTCGGCTAGGCGAGAGCGCGGCCTCCGGCTCGTCAAAGATGTACAGGCCGTCGCCGTTCAGCCGGTTTTCGATGAGGGACATGAAGCTCTCCCCATGGGACTGCTGGTGCAGCGACACGCCGCCGTAGCCGTCAATCAGACGCGGCCCGCCCAAGCCGGCATCCAGCTCGTCGATGTTGGTGGCGACGTTGTAAAAGCTCTCCGCACGCAGAAAAAAGCCATCCTTGGGGCGCACACCTTTAGCGATGCGCATGGAATCCGAGAGCGCGGAATGGGTGTCCTGTGTGGAGAAGCGGAAGTTGCGGCTGCCGCCCTCGGGGTTAAAGCCCATCGAGACGGCGATGGCTTCAATCAGCGTGGACTTGCCAACACCGTTTTCTCCGACGAAGAACGTGACGGGGCTGGTCAGCTCAAGCGGCTGCTGCCGTATGCTCTGCACAACGGGCAGATGGCTGAAATAACAGTCCGCCGGGAGGGGATGAGGCAGCGAAATCTGGCGGACATAGAGATTGGACAGCATGGGAAGCACCTCCTGATGCTGAGTATAGCATGGATGGAGGGAAAGTCAAGGCGCGCATGGGGACAGAAGCACAACGTACCCAAACGTACCCATTGGAAGAGGAACTTTTTCCAGTACAAAGCGGTTTTCCTTTAATAACAGAGGACAACAAAAAAACGAGCCTTGCCCCGTATGCATTGGGGCAAGGCTCGCTGCTATGCAGATTACATTATTTGTCGCACTGATACCACAGCTCGGCGGTACGCAGGCGCGCCATGTCGCCGGCGCGGATGCCGAACTCCAGATACTTGCCGGTGATGTCACCGTCCAGAATGGCCTGAGACAGATCGACATAGTCCAGCACCAGATGCTTCTCCCAAGAGAAGCCATCGTGGCCGACAGCCAGCGTGTCGTAGCGGTCGCCCAGATCCCACAGCTTGCGGCAGGTCTTGTTGAACTCCTCGATGAGGGTCGTCTCGTTGTTGGGCTGGCGCTTGAGGATGATGCTGTTGTTCACGGTATCGCCCGAGACGAGCACGCGCTGCGGCTCGACGAGGAACGCCACGGAGCCATCCGTGTGGCCCGGGGTCTCGTAGACGGTGATGGTGCTGCCGCCCACGTCAAACACATCGCCCTCGGCCAGCGGCTTGGTGATCTCCAGCGACACGGCTTCCGGTTCCTCCTCCGGAATGCGGGCGAGCATAGCCAGACGGTTCTTTTCGCCCGGGAAGCGCACTTCGCCGCGGCTGCTGGCGTAGGCGGCACGCATTTCGTTGTTGCCGGTGCTCATCGCCAGATCGGCGGGGTGCATATACACATCGCAGTCGGTGAACTGATACAGGCCGCCGGTGTGGTCGAAGTGGCCGTGGGTCAGCATGACCGTGATGGGCTTATCGGTGATGCGCTCGCAGATCTCGCGCAGGTTGCCGATGCCGCAGCCGGTATCGAACAGGACGGCCTTCTCCTCGCCGACGAGGAAGAACGCATTGACGAGGTAGAACTCGCTGATGCAGTAGAGGTTCGGCGCAATCTGCACGACGCTGTGCTCGATGTAGGGAACCTCGCCCGTGTACTTCGGCGCAGCGGCGGTAGCCGGCTGCGCCGCATCGGCCTGCTTCTCAGCTTCAGCGAGCACCGTGGTGCCCAGGCTCATCGTGGCAGCGAGCGTCAGCGCACTGGCCGTGGCACCCTTCAGGAAGGTGCGGCGGGTGATGGAATTGCTCATAGGATGATTCTCCTTATCTGTCAGTTGAATTTTTTTGAAAACGGCATGAGCAGCCGCTTTCGTCTGATGATATGATATCATAAGCGAGCAACTCTTTCAATAAAAAATAAACAATACCATTAAGATATAACAATGTAAACGTTTTTGGACGGGAAAGCTGCTGGGAAGCGCGATATTCACGCGCTGCGCCTGCGCTTCCACAGGGCATATCCAGCCAGCAGGGCGGCGGCCAACAAGCTCATCGCCATGCCCGGAAGCAGCATACGCGTGCGATAGGTAAAGACGATTTCATGCTCGCCCGGCTCCACCCATACGGACATGAACGCCACATCGCAGGGAATGATTTCGGCGGGCTGACCGTCAATGGTGGCAGAGAACCCCTTGTCGTAGGGAATGGTGAACACGAGCAGCCCGGCTTGCTTTGCGTCGATATGCGCGGAAAAGCCGTCGGCGCACGTTTCAAAGCGGTCGCAGGCGTTCTGCCGGAGCCGTTCGGCGCTTGTCTGCCAATCGGGGATGGCGTGTACGTCGAGCGACTGCATACGGTCGGCAAAGCGTGCAAGCTGCGCATCGTCGAGCGCAGCGGCAGCCAGCAGCACCGTGCCGATGGTTTCGCTGTCCATGCGCTGGTGATGCGTGCCGGTCACGGTGGTCTGCAAAAAGCCCATCGGCACGGCGTTGGGGTTGGTGTACACGGCAAAGCCGTTTTCCTCGCGGTCATAGACGAAGCCTTCCGGAATGGTGTCTGCCTCGTCAAAGCGGCGGTATTCCGTCACGGAGAGCAGGGCGCGGATGGCGGCCTGATTGTCCGGGGGGAAAACGGTGGTGGATTCATCGAAGCCGAAGTCTGCCATCGTGACAAACTTGCCCACGGTGGAGGTGCGCAGCGAGGAGAAGCACGTCAGCGACGAGCAGCCCCGAACAAGGCCGTAATTGCGCAGCCTGCGCCCATAGTCGATGCGCTTGAACCCGTCGGTTTCGGGCAGTTCGAGCGCGGCGAGCGTCGGCGCGGCGATCTCCTCCAGCGTGTACACGCCGTTGCCGGGCTGCGTGCCGCCGGAGAGCAGCAGCTTGTCGCCCACGGCGATGTACCCGGCGTATTGTACACAGGCGACGGCGCAGGTGAGCGCCAGCGCCGGGAGAAAGCGCGGACGGCGCAGGATCAGCGCCAACATTCCGACAGCGCCGAGCAGCGACAAGATGATGGACAGCGTGCGGAAGGCATCGGCGGCATAGGCGCCGGTTCTCCGGTTTTGCAGGATGGCGGCAAGGCGCACGGGCAGGCGGGCAATCAGCCCCTCCGGCAGCAGAAACGGCACGGTGAGCAAAAGCGTCAGCGCACTGCACGCGCCAAACGCGATCAGCCAGAAGCGGCGGCTCGGCGCATCGCGCAGCGCGAGGAGCGTGGCGAGCGTGAGCATCAGCGCAAGGCCATACCACCAGCGGGTGTAGCCGACGTTGGTGAACAGCGCAAACGCGCCGCACAGCACCGGGACGGCGGAGGCGATCAGCAGCGCCGTCAGCAGCGCCTTCAGCCAGCGCTGCGTTCGGGAGGCGAAGAGAAAGACCGCCGCGCCCGTGAAGCCAAAGAGCGGCAGGGCGCACGCCGTGGACGTCCAGCTCGGCGCATCGCCGTAATAGGCGTGTACGACGTTGCTCTCAATGGGCATCAGCAGCGCACGCAGGCGCTCAAGGAGAAGCGCGGGCGGGTAGGCGGCGGGGAGCCCCGCACCTGCGCCCGTGCGCGTGATGGTCAGCATATGCATCAGCGAGGGGAGCAGCAGCACGCCGGAGAGCGCACAGCCCACGCCGCACGCCAGCACGGTGCAGGCCACGCGGCAGAAGGAGCGTGCAGGCTTCCAGTCCTCGGAAAAAAAGCGGCACACGAAGTACAGCGCCGCCAGCAGGGCGCTGGAGAACATGAAGTAGTAGTTGACCAGCGCATTCAGCCCGCAGAAGAGCGCCAGCAGAACGGGGCGGGGCGTATCGCTCATGGTCAGCTCCAAGCCCAGCAGGATCAGCGGGAAGAACGCGATGACCTCCGTGAAGTGGTAAAACTGGGTGTTGACCACGGTGAAGGAGGAGAACGTGTACAGCACGCTGCCCATCAGCGCCAGCCGCTCATCGCGCACCATGCGGCGCAGGTACGCAAAGGACGTGAGGGCGGCGACCGCGTGCTTGAGTACCGCCATCACGCTGATCCCAAAGGGCAGCAGCGCCTGCGGCAGAAGCGCCAGCGGCCAGACGAAAGGGCTGCCCAGCGTGTAAAAGCTGTAACTGCCCACGGCGGGTGCGCCGAGGAACGTATTGAAGGAGAAGCTGTTCAGCCCGCCGCGCAGGATGCGCCGCGTCTCCAGCAGGAAGGGAAGCTGCTGCTCGATATAGTCGCCGCGGGTGACGTAGCGCCCGCCGTAGGGCAGGATGGCCGGGGCGAGGGCGATGAGCGCGAGCAGTGCGCCCAAATAAAAGGCGTGCGCGCAGGTGATGCGCGAACGCGAGGAGGACGAAATTCGATTCATAATGCACCTTGAGGGCCGAGGGGGATGAACGACAAAGGGAATGTACCATATTCTATTGTACGGTTCCGCCGAAACGCTGTCAAGGAAAAACCGCATTCGCCGCTCATTCGTGTGCTTTGCCTGCGATGTACATGGGGATGAACAGCCCGCCCAGCAGCAGGGCAAGGGTGACAAACAGGCGAATGCGCATCCACAGCGCCGGATGGACGAGCGCCATGACCAGACTCAGAGCGGGGAAGAGCGTCATGGAGATGCACGACCAGATGCACCCCACCCGCACGATATGCGGCCAGTTGGCGTTGGTGATGGCGATGCCGGGGATGTTTAGACGGAAGGGGCCATCCACATAGAAGCCGCAGCGGTTTTCATCGTAAAAGGTTGGCAGCTTGGTCTTGGTCAAGAAGCAGAAGTACGCGCCAAAGATGGCGCCGAGGAGGGCTGCGGTGAGCGCCTCGTCGTACAGCGCTTGAAGCGAATGGCTGAGCAGCAGAATGGCACAGCCTGCCAGCAGGGAAAGCAGGTACAGAAGCTGAAAAATGCTTCTGGTCTGATAGGCTCTGGTTGGATGCTCCTCCGAAAAGACCAGCGCGGTCTTGACCATATCCTCCACCTGCGCGGAATCCATAACGGCCTTCGGCTCCATGCGGCGGCACAGGAGAAGCTCCGTCACAGACACGCCAAGCAGCTCCGAAAGGGGAATCAGCATCGCCGTATCGGGCAGGCTTGCGCCCGTTTCCCGCACTTAAAGATATTGGTTATGTACGAGTGCCTACGCCTACTTGCATAGGCACTCATATCTTTGTTTTTACTCAATTTTGCCGATAAAGCGGTAGTAGATGTCAATATCCTGCTCACGCATACCGTCCACGGTGGTAGCTTCGTGAATGACGATCTTTTCAATCAGCGTATTCAGAAGCTCCGCTGTCAGTTCGGTAGGATTGGCATACTGCTTGATAAGAGAAATCCAGGTCTCCGCATCGACAGTTGTTTGCTTTTCAGATTCAAGCTCGGCAGTCAGCCTTTTGATCTTCTCGACAAGCTCCTGCTGCTCGGTCTGATATTTCTGAGACATCATGTTGAAGTTGTATTCCGTGATGCGTCCGTCCGACCAGTCCTCGTACAGCTTCGCAAACTTGCGGTCAACCTCTGCTCTGCGTTTCTCGGCTCTTGTAAGCTCTGCGCTCTGCCTTTTGGCATTGGCGGCAAGCTCCTGGTCACTCGCTTTCAGCAGTCGATGCAGAAGTGCCTGTTCATCCACCTGTGCCTGTCTCGACAAATCCTGTATTCTTGTCAGAACGTAGTGGTAGAGGTAGTCATAGCGGATATAGTGGGCAGAACATTGTCTTAACCCCTGTCCGTATTGGCTGCAAGTGTAATGGCTGTACGGTGTCTTGTTCTGGCTGTTCGTACCGAAACGCATCGACCATCCGCAGTCCGCACACTTCACCAGACCGGAGAAGATCTGCGTGGTAGCGTCTTTCTGCTGTCTGCGGCGGCTGGCGATCTGCTCCTGCACCTGTTCAAAGACTTCCTTGGAAACAATGGCTTCGTGGGTATTCTCCACTCTGAACCATTCCTCCTGCGGCTTGCGTACCTTTTTCTTGTTCTTGTAAGAGATATTGGTCTGCTTGTTGTGTACGCTGTTGCCGATATAGGTTTCGTCTTTTAGGATGCTCTTTACCTGTGCCAGTGTCCACGCATAGGACTTTTCTTCCGGTGCGCCCTCGTAGATATGAGCGAATGTCCCATATCGCTGATAGTTCAGCCATCCGGCAGTAGGAACCTGTTCTTCCACCAATACTCTTGCGATTTTGGCAGCACCGGCTCCATGAAAGGCAAGGTCAAAGATTTTCTCGATAATCCAGCGGGTTTCTACATCAATCACAATGGCGTTCTTGACTTCGGGATGTCGGATATATCCAAGGGGCGCATAGGTGAAGGTTCGTTCTCCCGCCGCATACTTGGCGTGAAGTGCGGTCTTGACCTTGCGGCTGGTGTCCTTAGCAAACCATTCATTGAACAGAGGTTATTCGGGAAAGGGAAAGACAAACAAGCAGAAATCCAGTATTCATGCGGGTTTGTGGCGGGATGGCTCCCCAAAAGCTGAACACCAATAAGACAAGCAGCAATACAATCGCATATCGTTTCTCAGGGAGAATGTTGATTTACGTCACATTCTCCCTTTTTTTATTCCAGAAACGAGGTGATTGCAAAGTGAACACACAAATTATCGCCATCGCCAACCAGAAAGGCGGCGTTGGCAAGACAACGACCTGTACCAACCTGGGGATCGGGCTGGCGCAGGCCGGACGAAAGGTGCTGCTGATCGACGGGGACCCGCAGGGTAGCCTGACCATCAGCCTGGGCCATCCCCAACCAGACAAGCTGCCCTTTACCCTGTCCGACGCGATGGGCCGTATTCTGATGGACGAGCCACTCAAGCCCGGTGAGGGCATCCTGCACCACCCGGAGGGCGTGGACCTGATGCCCGCTGACATCCAGCTTTCCGGCATGGAGGTCTCTTTGGTAAATGCTATGAGCCGCGAGACCATATTGCGGCAATACCTGGACACCGTAAAGGGACAGTATTCCCATATCCTCATTGACTGTCAGCCCTCCCTGGGTATGCTCACAGTCAATGCACTGTCAGCCGCCAACAGGGTCATAATTCCCGTCCAGGCAGAGTATCTGCCCGCCAAGGGTTTGGAACAACTGCTCCAAACAGTAAATAAAGTGAAACGGCAGATCAACCCAAAACTCCAGATTGACGGCATCCTGCTGACGATGGTGGACAACCGCACCAACTTTGCCAAGGAGATCGCCGCCCTGCTGCGGGAGACCTACGGCAGCAAAATCAAGGTGTTCGCCACCGAGATTCCCCATTCTGTTAGGGCAAAGGAAATCAGCGCCGAGGGCAAGAGCATTTTTGCCCATGACCCCGGCGGCAAGGTGGCTGAGAGCTACAAAAATCTGACGCAGGAGGTGACGAAACTTGAAAAGCAGCGCGAAAAAAGTAGATCTGGCATCGGTAGATGACCTGTTTTCTACCGAGGAAAGCCGTGCCGACGCACAGCGGGAACGGGTGTTGGAAATCCCGCTGTCTGAGCTGCACCCTTTTAAGAACCATCCGTTCAAAGTCAAGGATGATGAATCCATGATGGAAACTGCGGACAGTATCCGGCAGTATGGTGTGCTGGTTCCGGCGATTGCAAGACCTGACCCGGATGGCGGCTATGAATTAGTAGCCGGACACAGGCGGCACAGGGCCAGTGAACTGGCGGATAAAGAAACCATGCCGGTCATTGTCCGGGATTTGGACGATGATGCCGCTACCATCATCATGGTGGACAGCAATTTGCAGCGTGAAAGCCTGCTCCCCAGCGAAAGAGCCTTTGCCTATAAAATGAAGCTGGATGCCATGAAGCATCAAGGCGAGCGCAGAGATTTAACTTGTGCCCAAGTTGGGCACAAGTCAGACGGAAAGAAATCCAGAGACATTTTGGCTGAACAGGTCGGGCAGAGTAAAAATCAGATTCAACGCTTTATTCGCCTGACGGAGCTGATTCCCGAACTGCTGGATATGCTGGATGAGCGAAAAATCGCTCTCAATCCGGCCTATGAGCTGTCCTTTCTTAAAAAAGAGGAACAGACCCAGATTTTGGACGCGATGGACAGCGAACAGGCCACACCTTCTCTCTCCCAGGCTCAGCGGCTCAAGAAATTCAGCCAAGAGGGGCATTTATCCATTGATGTGATGCGAGCTATTATGGGCGAGGAAAAGAAAAGCGATCTGGACAAGGTGACATTCACCTCGGACACTTTGCGGAAGTATTTTCCCAAGAGCTACACACCCCAGCGGATGCAGGAAACCATTATCAAGCTGCTGGAACAGTGGCAGAAAAAACGCCAGAGAGATCAGGAACGATGAAAGGAGCCGCCTATGAGGGATATGTCCGCCCGTGAGCTGAAAGGACACAACATTCTTGCCGTGGAGCGTTTTCAGGATAACACCCGCCGGATGATTGAGTTTTCTGTCCTGCGTTCCTGCACCTACGGCAGTCCCGGTGATGAAATGCGGCTGTTTCTTACGGAGGACGGCTATCAGGCCGCCCTCCTGAGCCAGCAGCGCCGGGAAATCAAAATCAAGCGTTACGCCCGTATCATCGAGGGACATAAGGTATCCTGTCATTACTGCGACAGCGTTGGTTTCACCGAGATTCCCGGATTCCTGCCGGACAATCCGCTGAAAAATGCGGAAATGATGCTGGAGGATGACTACGGTATGATCGACGGCATCATCAACAACGGCCCAAAAGAGCCGACCGTGGCGCAGCTGGAACAGCAGGCCCGCAGCGGCCAGCCTATTTCCCTCATGGATTTAGCGGAAGCTGTCCACCGGGAGGAACGGGACAAGAAAAAGTCCGTCATGGAGCAGCTGAAAAGCCAGCCCCGGACGGAACACAAAAAGACAGCGCCTAAAAAGAGCGCGGAAAGGGAGCTTTGATATGGGAAACTTTACTTTTGAAGAAATGAACCTGATGTGCATTTACAACACCGGCAGCCGCACCGGGCTGATGGAGGCTCTGACCGAGATGCACGGCGAACTTTCGCCGGAGGAAACGGAACTGCGAGAATTGACGGACAGCGCCCTGATGAAGCTCCAGGCTATGAGCGATGCCGAGTTTGCCCAGCTGGAACTGTACCCGGATTTTGATGAATAAGCATTTCATAAACACCCAACGGGGCGGCGCAAAATGCCGCCCCATTTCCATTTAACACGAAGGGAGGACAACAACCATGCCATCCAAAACAGAATTTTACCGTCAGATGGCCGACCATGTGGCGACCCAGCTCACCGGCAGCTGGCAGGAATGGGCGGGATTTCTAACCACCGCTGCCCGTCTTTACAAGTATCCGTTCCATGAGCAACTGCTGATTTATGCCCAGCGCCCCGACGCTACCGCCTGTGCGGAGTATGATTTATGGAATGAAAAAATGGGCCGCTATGTGCGCCGTGGCTCCAAGGGTATCGCCCTGGTGGACGATTCCGGTGACAGGCCCCGGCTGCGCTATGTGTTTGACGTTTCTGACACCGGGACCCGCGAACATTCCCGCACTCCCTGGCTGTGGAAGATGGAGGAAGCGTATCAGGAGCCTGTGTCGGCCATGCTGGAGCACACTTACGAGGTTGGCGGCGATAACCTTGCCCAGCAGCTGGAGGCGGTGGCTCACAAGCTGGCAGGCGAATACTGGAACGAGCATCGCCAGGACTTGCTCTATATCGTTGACGATTCCTTTTTAGAGGAATATGATGAATTTAACATCGAAGCACAGTTTAAGGCAGCCGCTACTGTCAGCATTTCCTACGCCCTGATGTCCCGCTGCGGATTGGAGCCGGAACGCTATTTTACCCATGAGGACTTTATGGCGATTTTTGACTTCAACACCCCGGCTACCATTGGCGCACTGGGAACGGCGGTCAGCCAGATCAATCAACAGGTGCTGCGGCAGATTGGCGTTACCATCCGAAATTATGAGCGCGAACAACTCGCGGAAAGGAGCAAGCATCATGAAGAATCCCATGAACTACATCCAGAACGGAGATTACCTGATTCCCGACCTGAAGCTGAGCGAGCAGCCGGAGAAGCCCCTGGGCAAGTACGGCAGGACGCGGAAATCATACCTGAAGGAACACCGTCCCATCCTCTACAACC
>JAXJLD010000141.1:0-3768 GCA_036297385.1 Christensenellales bacterium
TGCCGTGCGTGACGGCGGTATCGTGGCGTTCATCACCTCGCAAGGGGTATTGAATAGCACCAAGACCTCCGTGCGTAACGAGCTGTTCAGTCAGGCCAATCTGGTATCCGCGATACGCCTGCCCAACAACCTGTTCACGGACAACGCGGGGACAGAAGTGGGCAGTGACCTGATTGTCCTGCAAAAGAACCTCAGCAAGAAGGAAATGTCGCAGGACGAGCGGCTGATGACCGTGATACAGACGGACACGAAAACCGCCCTGACCGACAACGCCTATTTCATCCACCACCCGGAACGCATCGTGCATACGATGGCGAAACTTGACACAGACCCCTACGGGAAGCCCGCTATGGTTTATCTGCACGAGGGCAAGGCAGCAGGCATCGCCGGGGATTTGCGCCGTATGCTCGACGAGGATTTCCATTACAGGCTTGCCATGCGCTTGTATTCGGGTTCAATCCGGCAGGCAGGAACGGAAGAAAAAGTTGCCGTTCAAAATAAAGTAGAGCGTCCTGCCATAAAATTGGAAACAGTATCCTCGGCGCAGACGGTGGAAACTCCGACAGAAAAGCCGCAACCCGCAGATGAAAAGCCGGAGATAGAACCGCGCCCGCAATATTCCGCAGGCGTGCAGCTCACCCTGCTTGACCTCTGGGGGATGACGGAAGAGGTCAGCCAACCGAAAACCTCCAAAAAGAAAAAGACGGTGAAAAAGGCAGTTACGGCAAAGTCCACTCCGCCCAAACCGAAAGTCACGGTTACACCGACAGCTCCAACTGCAAAACCCGCAATGGAGAATAAGGAGGTGAAAGCGGAGAACACCGCCAAGCCTGCCGACCCGGACGACATCTATGCCACACTGGACTGGGATACCAATCCTCCCATCAACGGTTTCTATGAAATGATGATGGGTTTGACGCCGGAGCGTAGGAAAGAACTTCGGGAACTGGCAAGGCAGCATAACGAGAAACAAGTGGCGGAAAAGACGGAAGTGAAAGCCGTGCCGGAAACTTCCCGTGAGCAGCCACGACAGGAGGAAACACAGCCGGAGGCAGTCGCCGCACCTGCCGTTACAGATACCCCATCGGAAGCGGTGGGGACTTTCCTTTTCCCCGACATCGAAGCGGAAAAGCCGAAGGAGGAAGTCGTGGACCTTTCTCCGCGTGCCTACCACCGCACGCCGGAGATGCACCTGCGCGAAGGGTCGCTGGTGGCTGACCGGGGGCGTCATAACATCGGCTACCTGAAAGACATCACGCCATACGGGGCGACATTCCAGCCGCTCGACCTGAAAGGATACCAGAAGGAAAAGGCGTTGTTGTATGTGTCGCTGCGTGACGCCTACGAGCGTCTGTACCGTTATGAATCGCTCCGGCGCGAGGCAAATGTTCCGTGGCGAGAGCATCTGAATACCTGTTACGATGAGTTTGTCATGCGCTACGGCAACCTCAACGCCAAGCAGAACGTGAAGTTAGTGATGATGGATGCGGGCGGGCGCGACATCCTTTCGCTGGAACGGATGGAAAACGGAAAGTTCGTCAAGGCGGACATCTTCGAGCATCCTGTTTCCTTCGCGGTGGAGAGCCATGCCAACGTAGGCTCTCCCGAAGAAGCCCTGTCTGCGTCGCTCAACAAATATGGTACGGTCAATCTCGACTATATGCGGGAGATAACCGACAGCACGGCGGAGGATTTGCTCACTGCCCTGCAAGGGCGCATCTACTACAATCCGCTCGTGACCGGTTACGAAATCAAAGACCGTTTCATCGCCGGAAATGTCATAGAGAAAGCGGAACGCATAGAGGCATGGATGGGTGACAATCCCGAAAATGAGCGTATGCCGGAGGTGAAGCAGGCGTTGGAGGCTCTGAAAGATGCCGAGCCGCAGCGCATCGCCTTCGAGGATCTGGACTTCAATTTCGGGGAACGCTGGATTCCGACGGGTGTCTATGCCGCCTACATGAGCCGGCTGTTCGACACGGAGGTGAAAATCGCCTATTCCGCAAGCATGGACGAGTTTTCGGTGGTGTGCGGCTACCGCACCATGAAAATCACGGACGAGTTTCTGGTGAAGGGGTATTACCGGAACTATGACGGTATGCACCTCCTAAAACACGCCCTGCACAACACCTGCCCTGACATGATGAAGTCCATCGGCAAGGACGAGCATGGCAACGACATCAAGATGCGCGACAGCGAGGGAATACAACTCGCCAACGCCAAGATTGACGAGATACGAAACGGCTTCTCCGAATGGCTCGAAGAGCAGTCGCCGCAGTTCAAGGAGCGGCTTGTGACGATGTATAACCGCAAGTTCAACTGTTTCGTGCGCCCGCGCTACGACGGCTCCCATCAGACCTTTCCCGACCTCAACCTGAAAGGGCTGGCAAGCCGGGGTATCAAGAGCGTCTATCCCTCACAGATGGATTGCGTCTGGATGTTGAAACAGAACGGCGGCGGAATTTGCGACCACGAGGTGGGAACCGGTAAGACGCTGATAATGTGCATCGCCGCGCATGAGATGAAGCGTCTGAATTTGGCACACAAGCCGATGATTATCGGGCTGAAAGCCAACGTTGCGGAGATTGCAGCCACCTATCAGGCGGCATATCCCAACGCACGTATTCTGTACGCTTCGGAGAAGGACTTTTCGACCGCCAACCGTGTGCGCTTCTTCAATAATATAAAGAACAACGACTACGATTGCGTCATCATGTCGCACGACCAGTTCGGCAAGATACCGCAGTCGCCGGAATTGCAGCAGCGCATCCTGCAAGCAGAGCTTGACACGGTGGAGGAAAACCTCGAAGTGCTACGGCAGCAGGGAAAGAACGTGTCGCGGGCGATGCTGAAAGGATTGGAGAAGCGCAAGCACAACCTTGAAGCGAAGCTGGAGAAGGTGGAACACGCCATAAAGTCACGCACGGACGACGTGGTGGATTTCAAGCAGATGGGCATCGACCACATCTTCATAGATGAGAGCCACCAGTTCAAGAATCTGACTTTCAACACGCGCCACGACCGTGTGGCGGGATTGGGAAACAGCGAGGGAAGCCAGAAGGCACTTAACATGCTCTTTGCCATACGCACCATACAGGAGCGCACAGGAAAAGACTTGGGTGCGACCTTCCTCTCCGGCACGACTATCAGCAACTCACTGACTGAATTGTACCTGCTGTTCAAGTACCTGCGCCCGAAGGAGCTGGAACGGCAGGACATAAGGTGTTTCGACGCTTGGGCGGCGATATTTGCCAAGAAGACGACGGATTTTGAATTTAACGTGACGAACAATGTGGTCCAGAAGGAGCGTTTCCGCTACTTCATCAAAGTGCCGGAGCTTGCCGCCTTCTATAATGAAATCACGGACTACCGCACGGCGGAGGATGTGGGCGTTGACCGTCCTGCCAAGAACGAGATACTGCACCATATACCGCCCACGCCGGAACAGGAGGACTTCATACAGAAACTGATGCAGTTCGCCAAGACGGGCGATGCCACCTTGTTGGGCAGGCTGCCGCTTTCGGAAACGGAAGAAAAGGCGAAGATGCTCATCGCCACGGACTATGCCCGGAAAATGGCACTCGACATGCGCATGATAGACCCGAATTACGAAGATCATCCCGACAACAAAGCGAGTCACTGTGCCAAGATGATCGCGGAGTATTATCAAAAATACGACGCCCAGAAAGGCACGCAGTTCGTTTTCTCTGATTTGGGGACATACCAGCCGGGCGACGGGTGGAACGTCTATTCGGAAATCAAGCGCAA